>JBILLU010000043.1:0-21317 GCA_044375915.1 Phycisphaerales bacterium | reverse complement strand
TCCGCTGTTCCTGCTGAGCGAGTATGCCCTGCCGATCGTGGCGTGGACGGGGGCGCTGACGGCGCTCGTGGCCGCGACCATCGGCATGGCCCAGTTCGACATTAAGCGGATCATGGCGTACTCGACCGTGTCGCAGCTCGGGTACATGTTCGCGGGGCTGGGCGTACTGACGAGCACGGGCGCGGCGTTCCACGTCGTGACGCACGCGTTCTTCAAGGCATTGCTCTTCTTGTCCTGCGGCGCCATCATGCACGGCTTCGCGGGTCAGCTCGATCTCCGCAAGCTCAGCGGCGTTGGCTTCATGAAGGGCTGGGGCGTTGTTGGACTGGGCATGTTCGTGGGCTGCATGAACCTCGCGGGCTTCCCGTTTACCGCAGGCTACTTCAGCAAGGACATGATCCTCGCCGAGGCATTCGTGACGCCGGGCATGGCTCCGATCGGTTGGATTCTGCTGCTCACCGCGGGCATGACCGCGTACTACACCTTCCGCGTGTTCTTCCGCGTCGTTGTCGGCCCGATGCACTACGAGCCGGGTGATGAGCTGCACCATGATGAGGAAGACTCGCACGGCCATGGCCATGGACATCACGATGCCCCCGCAGCCGACGCGGCTCACGCCACCGACGCGGCCCATGGGCACTCGCACACCCACGACGATCACTCTCATCACGCCCACGGCCACGGGGCCCATTTCCACCCGCACGCTCCGGGCTGGGCGATCAACACGGTGCTGGCGACGCTGTCGGTGCTGTCGATCGCGGCGGCGGGGCTGTACTTTGTGAAGTCGCCGTACGCCGGTGGGCACGCCCACGGCGGCGCGGTGCCGGGCATGGTCGAGCGTTCCTCGGCCGCGTTCGAGACGCCCTTCTCCCACCACGGTGCTGGCGAGTCGCACGACACGATCAAGGAAGGCGGCCACGAGGGCGCGGACGGCAAGGCCCCGGCGCACGCGGCTGCGGGCGCTCCGTCGTTCGTTCCGACCGCGATCGCCAAGGCTCACGGTGCGGAGGCCCACGCGGGTTCGTTCTTTGGCTACGACCCTCACAAGGCCATGTACTACGTCTCGGGCGTGGTCGGCTTTGTCGGCATCTTCATCGCGTTCATCCTGCACTACGCCGGTCGTCGCACCGCGGCGACGGCGCGGGCCGATGCCTTGCTCCCCGCGGTCGGGCCGCTGGCGGGCTGGGCGCAGAACAAGTGGTACGTGGACGAGTTCTACGACTTCCTGATCCGCAAGCCGCTCTGGTTCTTCTCGAACGTTTTCTACATCTTCGACAAGTTGGTGATCGACGGCGTGGTGCGGCTGTTCGGCGGCATCCCGCGCTTCATCGGCGCGATGGTGCGGCCGACGCAGTCGGGCGAGCTGCACGGTTACGCCGCGGGAATGGCCGCGGGCGTGGCGGTGCTGCTGTTCCTGGTGTTCATTTTGACGATGCGATGAGGAGAGGGCACTTGGCTCTAGGCACTTGGCACTAGGGCAAGGCATCTCGGGTTGGTTCGCTGACGGTATTTCGGTTGACGATCAGACTGCATTTCCCAGTGCCTAGTGCCCCGGTGCCTAGTGCCTTCCCCCGGAGTTCCCCGCGTGATGCTCGCGTCTCTCATCTTGATCCCGCTCGCGGTGGCTCTGGCCATCGTCGTGCTGCCCGCGGCGTCGGCCCGGGCCGCGGCGTTGCTCGGCACGCTCGCCGCCGCGGCGATGACGGTTGTCGCTCTGGTGCAGTTTGACTGGACGCAGGGCGGCTTGATGCAGTTCCTGACCACCAAGGAATGGCTGCCGTCGCTGGGGATCAATCTTTCGTTCGGCGCCGATTCGATCTCGATGCTGATGATCGCGCTCACGGCGCTGCTCGGGCCGATCTGCGTGCTGGGCTCGTGGACGGCGATTACCGAGCGGGTGAAGACGTTCTACGCGTGGCTGCTCATCCTGCAGGCCGCGATGGTCGGCGTCTTCGTGGCTCGTGACCTCATTTTCTTCTACATCTGCTTCGAGTTCACGCTGATCCCGATGTACGTGCTGATCAGCCTCTACGGCAGCACCAACCGCAAGCGGGCCGCGACCACGTTCTTCCTGTACACCTTCACCGGCTCGGTGATCACACTCGCCGGTCTGGCCTACGTCGCGTACTTCAACTCGACGCTGCCGGCTGAGACGTTCGCGGGGGCGGGCACCTGGACGTTCGATATCGACACGCTCGAGAAGGCTGCGGCCGGGCAGATGAGTCTGTCGCAGCAGTCGCTGGTGCTGTTGGCGCTGCTCTGCGGCTTTGCGGTGAAGGTGCCGCTCTTCCCGGTGCACACCTGGCTGCCGCTGGCGCACACCGAGGCGCCGACGGCGGGCTCGGTGATCCTCGCTGGCGTCCTGCTCAAGCTCGGCACCTACGGCATCTACCGCTTCGCGCTCGGCTACACCCCTGACGCGTTCGTCTACTACGCCCCGGTCATCGCGACGCTGTGCATCATCGGCATCCTCTACGGCGGGCTCATCTGCTGGGTGCAGACCGACGTCAAGAAGCTCGTCGCGTATTCCTCGGTGGCTCACCTTGGTTTCTGCGTGCTCGGATTGGCCGCTCTGAACCACACCGGCATCCAGGGTTCGATCCTGTACATGATCAACCACGGCCTGTCGACGGGCGCGCTCTTCCTGCTCATCGGTTTCATGTACGAGCGGTACCACACCCGCAACATGAAGGAGATCGGCGGCCTTGCGGCGAAGATGCCGATCTGGGCCACGTTCATGGTCTTCTTCGTGATGGCGTCGGTCGGCCTTCCGGGGCTGAACGGCTTCGTCAGCGAGTTCCTGTGCATGTTCGGCACGTTCCAGGCGAGCGACCAGTGGAGCACGGGCATCTGGGGCAGCGAGAAGGCGTCCACGATCGGCGCGACGGTGGGCAAGCTCGGGCCGTGGTACGCCGCGGTCGCCTCGCTGGGTGTGATCATCGCCGCGATGTACCTCTTGATCATGGTCGGCAAGGTGGTGTTTGGGCCGCTGAAGGAGCCGGGTGGGCACGACGCACACGGCGGTCATGGCGGCGGCCATGGTGGCGGGCACGGCAGCGACTCGCACACGCACCTTCCGGCGGATCTGACGGCTCGGGAGATCACGGCCCTGGTGCCGTTGGCGCTGGCGTGTCTCATCTTCGGCGTCTATCCCAAGCCGCTGTTTGAGGCGCTGAAGGAGCCGGTGGACGACACGGTGAAGTGGGTGCACAAGATCGAGGCGCCGGCGTTGCCGGAGGGCAATGTGAATCCGAACATGATCGGTTCGGCTGAGGCCGTCACCCCGGTCGCGAATGCGGTGAGCAACGTGCAGGAGATCGCGCGATGATGGAACGCTTGGCCTATCTGTGGCCCGAGATCGCGGTCTTCGCGACGACCTGCATCGTGATGGTGCTGGGCCTGAGCCGCTCGCTGGCAGTGCGCAAGGCGACGTCACTCGTGTCGGGCCTTGGCTTGCTGGTGGCGCTGTACCTGGCGATCACGACGACGCCCGGTCGCGTCGGCGCTGGGCTCGTCGATCCGGCCCACGGGCAGTCATTCCTGCCGACGATGGTGCCCTTCGCCAAGTGCCTGATCTGCATCGTCGCGTTGATCCTGCTGCCGCTGTTGGCGGGCACGGTCGATCGCGCCGAAGAGGCTCGCATCGCTTCCGGCCGCGGCGTGTTCAACCCGCTGCGTTCGAATCGGGCCGAGTTCTATTCGTTCTTCCTCTTCTCGGTCACGGGCCTGCTGCTCGTGGCCTCGGCCGATGACCTGATCTGGCTGTTCCTGGCCCTCGAACTGACCAGCTTGCCGACGTACGTCATGGTCGCGATCTCGTCGTCGCGGCACCGGGCCCAGGAAGCAGGCGTCAAGTACTTCTTCCTCGGCGCGCTGGGTGCGGCGATGTTCCTCTACGGCTTCGCCCTGCTCTATGGCGCGACCGGCACCACAAACCTCAACAAGATCTACGACATCTTCACCGCGTCGGGCATCTCGACCTTGGGGATGCTTGGCCTCTTGATCACACTCTTTGGCCTGTTCTTCAAGATCGCCGCGGTGCCGATGCACTTCTACACGGCCGACGTCTACCAGGGCGCGGCCCCCGGCGTTTCGGCGATGCTGGCGTTTGTCCCCAAGACGGCCGGCTTCCTCGCGATCCTGCTCATCGTCGGCACCGTCGGCTGGCGGTTCGGCCCCGATGGCGCCGGCACCTCGCTGCCCGAACCGATCCGCATCACGCTGTGGGTCGTGGCCGCTCTCACTATGACCATCGGCAACACGCTGGCGGTGATGCAGTCGAGCACCAAGCGCATGCTGGCGTACTCCTCAATCGCGCACTCGGGCTACATGCTCGTGGGCGTGATCGCCGGACCCGGCGATGCGTCGTTCTCCAAGAGCGGCATCGCGGCGGTGCTCTTCTACCTGCTCGCCTACGGCGTGATGAACGTCGGCTGCTTCGCGGCTCTCGCGGCCATCGAGCGCAAGCCCAAGGCCGGCGAGGACGAGGCCCGCGAGATCGACCACGTGGACGATCTCCGCGGCATCTGCCGCTCGCACCCGGTGGCGGGCTGGACGATGGTGATCTGCGCTCTGAGCCTGCTGGGCCTGCCGCCGCTGCTTGGCTTCTTCGGCAAGCTGCCGCTGTTTACGAGCGCCGTCAGTGCGGGCGAGATCCCGCTGGTGATCGTGCTCGGTCTCAACAGCGCGATCGCGGCGTTCTACTACCTGCGTCTGATGGCGTTGCCGCTGCTCGAGGAGGCGCACCCGCGGGCCGAGGCGACGGAGGATGCTCCGTTCGCCGCACGCCGCATCGCGGGCGTGGTCTCGGCAGGCGGCGTGGTGCTGCTGGCCGTCTTGGCGGGTCAGTTGATGACTCAGTCGGAGATCGCGGGCCGCTACATGCCCCAGTACAAGCCCGCGGCTGCCGCAGAGACATCGCAGCCCAGCCTGATGGATGCGCTCCAGGCCGTGCCGGGTGTGACGGGCGGACGCTGAGCCTTCAGTGGGATCGGCCTCCGGCCGGTCTGCTTTGAACTTCAAGCGACTGGTCGAACGGCCGGAGGCCGGTCCCAATGGTGCTCTGTTACCGCTTGGATACTTCCAGCACCTTCGTGGCCTTTTCGGCGACGGCAGGCGTGGTCGCCGCGGGCTGCGTCGGGCTTGCGGGCTCCGCGGGCGTGAGCTGCGGCTTCACACCCGACGCCGTCACGGCTTCGATGATCGTGGTCATGTCGTTGGGCGACAAGGCCGCCGGGCGGATGCGCTGGAGCAGGCGGCCTCGCGGGATGCCCGCCTCGAGCTTGGTGAGGCCCAGGTCGTCGAGCTTGGCGAGCAGGCCGCCGAGGTTGGCGAGCTCCTGCCGCGTGGCGGCCTCGCCGGGGTCGCTGAGCAGACGCTGCATGAAGCCCTGCAATTCCTCGTCGGCCGACTTGGCGGTCGAAGACGCGATATAGCGATCCCACGACTCTTCGAAGGTCTGCCGCAGCTCGGTGTCGCGCATCTGCTCGATGCTGCGCCCGTCGGACTCGACCACGGTGCGCTTCATCGTCGCGTTGTACGCCTTGGAGAGCTCGACCACGGCCTGCATCCACAAGCGGTCGGCGGTCACGACGTACTCGCGGTTTTCCACGCTCGGGCGGAGCTTCTCCGGCACGTTCACGTAGTAGCTGTACCCGGCGAACGACGCGACGATTTCCGCGTTGGTCGCGCCGCGGACGGTCAGGCCGAGCTGACGCAAGAGTTCCTGATCGGCCGGATCGACGACGACCGACTGGCGGACGCGGGCGACCTCGCCGAGCCGAGGCGGCTGGACGGTCTTGGTCTCGGCGACGTTGGTGGACGTCGGGCCGCGGGAGGCAAGGTCGAGGAAGAGCAGGAAGTTCGGGCCCAGCGGGCTACCGGCGCGCTGATCGCGGAAGGTCGCGAGGTTGATGGCGCTGGGCAACTGGCGGTAGGAGAACGACGCGAGCAGCGGATCGGGCCCGCCGCCGGCGGAGTAGCTGAACGAGCCGGCGCCCGGCAGCAGCGTGGGCGTGCTGCTGAAGGAAATCGTGCCGCCGGCGACGATGTCGGTGCCGATATCGCCCTCGGCGGCGCCGGTGTTGTTGAGCAGGTTGCCAGCGCCGCGGCTGGTGATGCGGATCACCGGAGAGTTCACGGACAGATTGCCAAGGGTCGCGACGTCGCCCAGCGTGATCG
Organism: Phycisphaerales bacterium; assembly: GCA_044375915.1. GTDB lineage: Bacteria > Planctomycetota > Phycisphaerae > Phycisphaerales > UBA1924 > JAFEBO01. The sequence goes on along the minus strand of JBILLU010000043.1, from coordinate 15,137 downwards.
ACGAGGCGCCGAAGAGGCCCAGCGAGCCCAGGGCCGTGAGCTTCTGGCCGGGCGACATGGCGATGTTGTTGGCGACGATGGAGAACTGGTCGCCGGGGTTGACGCTCGCGGCGATCAGGCGGCCCTGGGCGTCGAAGCCCTTGCTGAGCAGGATGGTCGCGATGTTGGGCGTGCCGATCGCGCCGCCGAGGGTGAGGTTGTTGAAGCGCTGCGTGCCAGCGGGGGCGACCGAGGACTGACCGATGCTGCCGCCGATACGGATCGCCGAGCCCTCGATGGTGGAGGGCGCGTTGGCGAGCAGCGAGAGGTTGGCCGCGCCCGCGGCGGCTCCGTCGGTGAAGACGTCGCGGGCGATGAAGATCGTGCCGGTGTTGATGGTGGACGTGCCGCCGAGCGAGTCGATGCGGAGTTCACCGGCGAACCAGGACTGGCCGCTTGCGAGCGTGCGGAGCCCCGCGCCACGGAGCACGGTGGCGGCCGCATTGCTGCGGAAGGTCGAGAGCGCTCTGTTCTGGCCGATGCCGTTGCCGAAGACGGCGGTGTTGGTCGCGTTGACGAGCATCGAGGCCAGGCCGGGGACAGCGGAGTCGACGCTGTTGTTGAACTGGGCGTTCGCCGTGTTGACGGTGAAGTTGCCGCCGAGGACGGTCTGGCCGCCGACGAAGAGCCCCGCGGCGTCGATGGTGCGGGCGGCGATGGTGGTGAGGGCATTGCCGAACGACGTGCCGCCGACGGTGCGGACGTTGCCCGCGAGCGTGGCGGGTCCGCTGACGATGAGCTGGGAAAGGTTGGTGCCGCCGACGCCGCCGAGCCCGATGTTGCTGGCGAAGCCGACACCGCCCGGGCCATTGGCGATCATGCCGATGCTGTTGTTCGCGGCGTCGATCGCGCCGAGGTAGGCGAGCGACGAACCGCTGAACGAACGGCTGCCCGCGGCACCGGTGAGCAACAGACCCGCGAAGCGCTGCGTGCCCGTCGTCGCCATGTTGCCCGCGACGCGGCTGAGCGTCACGCCTGCGGCGTCGATCGAGCTGAGAGCGCGAGCCGTGCCGACGTTGAAGCTGAAGTTGGTCGCGTCGGCCACGAGGATCAGAGCCGAGTTCGCTGCGGCGGGAGCGGCGTCGAGCGTGCCGTTGAACGTGATGGTTCCGGCGCGGAAGTCCGACGGCCCGGCGATGAACGCGCCCTGATTCACGATCATCGAACCGCCGGGGACGACGCGGATGTTTCCGGCGAAGGTCGAAGTGCCGACGCCGTTGATGGTCAGGGCGCTGAGCGCGCTGCCGAAGCCCGCGCCGCTCTTGAACTCGCCGCTGCCGGTGTTGTTGAGCGTCAGGCTGCGGCTGCCGCCCGCGGAGTCGACCGAGCCGTTGAAGAGGTAGCCGTTGCTGTTGATGATCGTGTTGCCGAAGAGTCGCGTGGCGCCGAGGACGCCGAAGGCCCCGCCAGCGTTGAGCGTGAGCGGGCCGTTCACATCGAGATTGCCGTCGAAGGCCTGGCTGCCGGTGGTTGTCGTGTTGGCGTTGAGGACGGTGAGCCCGCCGCCGGTGCGGTTGAGGAAGCCCAGAGCGCCCAAAGCCGGGATACCCGAGCCGACGGTGCTCGCGAAGGTGACGGTGCCCGGTGCGGCAACGTTCAGGCCTGCGCCCGTGTCCGAGGCAACGGCGCCGAGGAAGTCGATGGTGCCGGTGCTGCTGGCGATGTTCTTGTTCGCGGCGTCGAGCAGGCGGAGCGTGCTCAGGCGGATCGCGTCACGGGCGGCGAGATCAGCGTGCAGGCGGGTGTCGGCTGCGAGCGAGGTGTCGAGCGAGCGGAGCACCGATCCGATGCCGACGTTGCCGATGAACTCGATCGAGTTGCTGCCGGTGGAGGCCAGCGCGAACGGACCGCCGATGCCGCTGTCGAGCGTCTGCCCGAAGCGGAACGTGCCGCCGTTGAGGTTGAGGTCGCTGCCGAGCAGCACGGCGTTCTGGAAATCGGCGTTGCCGCCGGCGGTGGTGCGGACGAGCGAGTTGAGCGTCGTCGCGCCGCCGCCGTTGACGAGGATGGACTGCAGGGCGTTGGTCTGCCCGATCGCCGCGCCGAAGAGGATGGGCGACGCGCTGGTGACGGTGAGCGAGCGGGCGGGGCCGGCGTCGCCGTCGACGGCACCGGTGAACGTTGCACCGTTTGCAAGCACGACGAGGTCGTTGCGCAGCGTGCTGGTGCCGCCAACAAAGAGCGGACCGCCAGCGTCGATGATCTGACTCCCGCCCGAGTCAAAGATGGCGTTCGCAGCGAAGGACTGCGTACCGGTCGTGAATGCATCGCCGCGGAGAACGGTGCTGCCGCCGCCCAGCGTGCGGAGCGACGAGAGTCGGGCTCCGGCGGAGCCGACAGCGGCGTTGAACGTCGTCACGCCCGCGGAGTTCGTGGCGAGGTCCCTCGGCACGCCCCCGGAGGTGACGAGGCCGAAGTCAATGGCGCCGGCGTTTGTGCTGGTGACGAGGCTATCGGCGTCGAGGCGGGTGGCGGCAAAGCGCGCGAAGGAGCGGGTGGTGACGTTGGCTCCGAGGACGGTCTGGGCCGCGTTCAGGGCATCGAGGCTCAGAAGTTCCCGCGTGCCGCCGACGGTGTTGAGCAGCGAAAGTGTGCCGACGCCGAGGGTGTTCAGCGCGAAGGGGCCGCCGAGGGCCGAGTCGAGCGTCTGGTGGAACGTGTAGGTGCCGTTGCGGAGCGTGACGTTGCTGCCGAGCTCGGTCGTACTTCGGAAATCGGCGTTGTCGGCGTCGATGGTGGCGTTGATGGTGGTCAGTCCGCCGCCGGAGACGTCGAGCGTGCGGAGCGCGGCGGCGGAGCCGATGGCTTGGGAGAATGCGACCGCCCCGGGGCTGGCGATGAACAACTCGCCGCGGTCGGCGGGCGGGAGAGCAACGCCGGAATCGACGAGGCCGGTGAAGCTCACGCCGTTGGCGTTGATGTCGGCGCGGCGGGTGATGCGGGTGTCGCCGCCGACGCTGAACGAGCCCCCGGCGTTGAAGATTGACGGCCCGAGGATCGCGAGGTTCTTGTCGAACTGCTGTTGATTGGCGGTCGAGACGTTGGCTCGCACCGTGGTGTCGATGCGGCTGATCAGGAACGCGAGGGCACGCGACTGGCCGACGTTCTGGGCGAAGTCGAGCGAGCCGAGTCCGGCGTTGCCCTTGAACTCGGCACCGAAAGCGTTGGCGGCGAGCGCGTCGAGCGTGCTGTTGAAGGTGACCGTGCCGCCCTGGAAGACGGTGTTGCCCGTGAGGCTCACGGCGTTGTTGAACGTCGCTGTGGCGGCGTCCACGAGCGTGGTTACGCGGGTCTCGCCGCCGCCGTCCACAAGCAACGAAGCAAGCGGGCCGGTCGCTCCAATGGTCGAGCCGAAGTCGATGAGTCCGGCGCTGGTGACGTGCAGCGCTCGCGGGCCGCCGATCGAATCGACCGCGCCGTTGAATGCTGCGCCGTTGGCGACGACAGCGAGGTCGTTCCCGAGCGTGGATGTCCCGCTGATGAGGAGGGGCCCGCCGGCGTCGACGGTCTGAGCGGCACCCTTGGAGAAGGCAACATTGCCAGCGAAGGACTGCTGCCCTGCGGTGAAGGAATCACCCCGCAGTGTGGCGGTTCCGGACCCGATGGTTCGCAGCGAGGCGAGCCGTGCCGCGGCCGAGCCGATGTCGCCATTGAAGGTGGTGAGGCCCGAGGTATCGACGACCAGGTTGCGGGCGATCGGCGAGGTGATGGTGCCGAGCGTGACGTTGCCGCCGAGCAGGCTGGTGATGGTGCTGTCGGCGTCGAGCTGGGTGGCGCCGAGGGCGATGGCGGCGTTGGTGGAGATGTCGCCGCCGACGCGAGTGAGGCTGGCGTTGTTGACGCTGAGCGAGGCGAGCGGGTTGGCGAGCGAGCCGACGGGGCCGGCGAAGGTGACGACGTTGGTGGTGTCGACGATCAGATCGCGGGCGGTCCCCGGTGAGGTGATCGTGCCGAACGAGATCGCGCCGCCGAGCAGGCTGGTGATGGTGCTGCTGGCGTCGAGCTGGGTGTCGCGGAGCGCGATGAGGCCGTTGGTGGTCACATCGCCGCCGAGGCGGACGAGGGAGGCGTTGTTGACCGTCAGCGAGGCGAGCGGATTGGCGAGCGACGCGACCGGGCCGGCGAAGGTGACGACGCCCGCGGTGTCAACGACCAGGGCCCGCGCGATCGGTGAAGTGATCGTGCCGAAGGCGACGTTGCCGCCGAGCAGGCTGGTGATGGTGCTGTCGGCGTCGAGCTGGGTGGCGCCGAGGGCGATGGCGGCGTTGGTGGAGATGTCGCCGCCGACGCGAGTGAGGCTGGCGTTGCTGACGGTCAGCGAGGTGAGCGGGTTGGCGAGCGAGCCGACGGAGCCACCGAAGTTAACGACGCCGGTGGTGTCGACCGCGAGGGCCCGGGCGACCGGAGCGGTGATGACGCCGAAATCGACGTTGCCGCCGGCGGAGCTCCGCACAAGGCTGTCGGCGTCGAGCTGCGTGGCACCAAAGCGGGCGAAGTTCTGCGTGGTGACGTTTCCGGCGAGCACGGTCTGCGCCGCGTTCTGGGCATCGAGGCTGAGCAGCTCACGCGTGCCGCCGACTGCGTTGCGGAACGACAGCGTGCCGACGCCCAGCGTGTTCAGGGCGAAAGGACCGCCAAGGGCCGAGTCGAGCGTCTGGTGGAACGTGAACGTCCCGTTGCGGAGCGTGACGTTGCTGCCGAGCTCGGTCGCGTTGCGGAAATCGGCGTTGTCGGCGTCGATGGTGGCGTTGACGGTGGTCAGTCCGCCGCCGGAGACGTCGAGGGCGCGGAGCGCGTCGGCCGAGCCGATGGCCTGGGCGAAGGTAATCGCGCCGGGGCTGGTGACGAAGAGTTCGCCGCGGTCGGCGGGCGGAAGCGCTGCCCCGGAATCGACGAGGCCGGTGAAGGTCACGCCGTTGGCGTTGATATCAGCACGGCGGGCGATCAGCGTGTTGCCGCCGACACTGAACAGGCCACCGGCGTTGAACGTGGACGGCCCGAGGATCGCGAGGTTCTTGTCGAACTGCTGCTGATTGGCGGTCGAGACGTTGGCCCGCACGGTCGTGTCGATGCGGCTGATGAGGAACGCCAAGGCCCGCGACTGGCCGACGTTCTGGGTGAAGTCGAGCGTGCCAGCACCGGCGTTGCCCTTGAACTCGGCACCGAAAGCGTTGGCGGCGAGCGCGTCGAGCGTGCTGTTGAAGGTGACCGTGCCGCCCTGGAAGATCGTGTCGCCGGTGAGATTGACGGCGTTGTTGAACGTCGCGGTGGCGGCGTCCACAAGCGTGGTCACGCGGGTCTCGCCGCCGCCATCGACGAGCAGCGACGCGAGCGGGCCGACCGCGCCGATAGTCGAGCCGAAGTCGATCAGTCCGGCGCTGGTGACGTGAAGGGCACGCGGGCCGCCGATAGAGTCGACCGCGCCGCGCAAGTCCGCGGCACCGACGATCATGTCGACGCTGTTCTCGAGTTCCGACTTGCCCGTGATCGTCAGCGGGCCGCCGGCGTTGATGGTCTGCAGGCCGAGCTTGGCGAAGCGGACATCGCCGTCGAAGGACTGCTGCCCGACGGTGGTGGTGTCGCCGCGGAGGATGGTCGCGCCGCCGCCGCTGCGGAGGATCTCGGCGAGCGAACCCGTGCCCGGGAGGCCGGAGCCGACCGTGCTGTTGAACGTGACGAGGCCGCCGGTGTCGATCTCGAGGCCGGTGGTGTTCGTCGTCGCGCCGACGGCGTTGTTGAAGGTGATGTCGCCGCCGAGGGCGCTCAGCACGCGGTTGCCGGCGAGACCCGCGGCCTCGAAGGCGCTGTAGTCCTGGTTGCCGAGCGTGCCGATGTTGCCCGAGGCGATGGTCCGGTCGATCGCCGCGGCGTTGACGAACGCGAGCGAGCGGCCCGAGCCGACGTTGTTCTGGAATCGGAGTGTCGAACCTGGCGTGCCTGCGGTGAGGCCGAAGGTGCCGCCGAGGCCGGAATCGACAGTGTTCTGGAAGGTGACGGCGGGGCCAAGGAATGCGACGTCGCTGTCGAGCACCGCGGCGTTGGCGATGTCGATGAACCCGGCAGCGCCGGTGACGCGGACCGACTCGTTGAAGTGGGTGAGGCCGCCGCCGATCGCGCGGAGCGACTCGAGCGCGCCGACCGAACCGATAGCGCGGGTGAAGTTGATCTCGCCCGGGGAGTTCACGACGAAGGCCACGCCCGAGGCGCTGGCGTCGACGATGTTGCCGAAGTACGCGCTGGCGGCGTTGATCTGGCTGGAGCGGCTCAGCACGGTCGGGCCCAGCGCGGCGAACGCGCCGCCGGCATCGAGGCTGGTGGCGGTGCCGCCGATGGTCAGCGTGCCGCCGTACGTCTGGTTGAGGTTGGTGAGAACGCGGGCGTTGACGGTCGCGTTGCCGGTGGTGAGCAGCGAGGCGAGCGCACGGCCAGTGCCGACCTCGCCGCCGAAGAGCACGCTGGGGCCGAGGACGGTCGCGTTGTAGAAGCCAGTCGTGTGGGAGTTGAGAGTGTTGTTGAAGGCGACGGTGCCGCCGGAGAAGGTCGTGTCGGCCGCGAGCTGCACCGCGCCGCTAAAGGTGGTGTTGCCGCTGCGAACGAGGTTGCGGACGCGGGCCGCGCCGCCGCCGGTGGTGGTCAGGCTGTTCAGAGCGAGCGCCGAGCCGATGGAGTTGCGGAAGTCGATCAGGCCGGGCGAGCTGACGGTGAAGTTCGCGCCCGCCGCGGCGGCGTCGACAAGGTTACCGAAGATCGCGCTCGCGGCGGAGAGCTGGATGTTGCCCGCCCCGACGCGGACGCGGCCGTTGGTGGTGAACGCACCCGCCAGCGTCAGGTTGTCGTTCAGCCGCAGCGAGCCCGAACCGAGCTGGAACGTGACCGACGGATTGAGCGTGGTCGCGCTGTCCACGCGGATGTCGCCGGACTGGCCGCCCTTGAGGAAGTCGATGTTGGTCCAGCCAGCGCCGATGGTGGCGAGCTCGGCGGTGCTGAGGGCCAGAGCCCCGGCGTCGCTGCTTCCCAGCGCGATCGCGCGGCCGCTGGTCTGGGTCTGGAACCGGAGACGACCGCCCGCCCCGGAGATGAGCGACGCGGTCGGATCGATCGTGACCGTGTCGGCCTTGATGAGCAGCGACTTGTTCGACTGCGAAAGATTGACGATCCGCCCGGCACCGACGTTGAACTCGCCGCGGCCGGCGAACACGTTGGCGTTGCCGTTGAGGTTGAGCGACGACAGGAACCGGATGCGACTGCCCGCGTCGGCGAAGTCGTTGACGCGGAGCGTCATCGTCGGCGCGGTGAGGTTGATCGTGCCCGGCCCGCTGAACTCGAGCACGTTGGCCCGGAGCTCCAGGGTGTTGCTTGCGACGATGTCGCGGGTGTACGTGGCCTGCGTCGCCGCGTCCATCCGCACGTTCGCGGCGTTGAACGACGCGTTGCTCTCGATGCGGTCGCCGGCCTTCACCACGATGCTGCCGGTGCCCGCGTCCACGCTCGAGCCAGCGCCGAGGAACCGGATGTTGCCGGTGGTGGTCTGGATGTCGATGTTGCCGCCGCCGGTAGCGAGCGACTGAGTAGCATCGAACGATGAGCCGCGGACGAAGATCGAGCTGGTGCCGCCGACGAACTGCGAGGCGATCGACTGCACGCTCACCGCGCCGGTGTGATTGAGGTTCACGCCCGCGGCACGGATCTGGTTGTTCGAAGTGAAGCCAACGCCGCTGCTGGTTAGAACGCCCTGGCGCAGCAGCAACTGGGCGTTGACGTTGACGTTCCCGCCCGCGGCGAGGTTGAGGTTGAGCCCCGCGCCCGCCGCCGCGTTCTGGTCGACGATGCGCTGGTTGATGACGATGTTGCCCGCCGCGAGCACGTTCAGCGTGCGGATAAGCACCGGGCTGGCGGGCGGCGGGAGATCGAAGATCGCGTTGAACGTGATCGTGCCGGTGCCCGCGCCGACGGTGCCGACGGTCTTGATCGTGACCGTGCTGCTGGTGGTGAAGGCGTTTTTGAGATCCTCGACCCAGAGTTTCGACGCGCCGCCGGTGGGCGTGAAGATCGGGCCGCCGCCGACATCGACGGTCGGAGCCGCGGCGACGATCTCGATGTCGAGCGGGTCGATGAGCCAGGTGCCGTCGATGCCGAGCAGAGCGCGAGCCCCGGTGTCGGGCGTGCCCTTGAGCGACAGCCATCCGCCGGAGGTTTCGATGAATCCGCCGTTGCCGGCCTCGACGCCGCCGCGGGCTTGCAGGCGGCCGAACGAACGCGTCGCGTTCTGCGAGAAGAGCACGATCTCGCCGCCGTTGCCGCTGCGGATCGCGTCGGCGTTCACGGTCGAGTTCTGATCGACGTACAAGCCCTTGGCGACGTGGTCGAGGCCCAGACCCTCGCGTCCGCCGCCGATGAGGGCAGTGCCGCCGCCGCTGTCGCCGGAGACATCGATGGTCGCGCCGGTGAGGGCGATGTTCTCACCGGTGATCTCGACGCGGCCGCCGGTCTCGCCGAGGTCTTTGCCGCTGGCGTCGACGGTGCCCGCGACGCGAACTTCGCCGCGCTCGCCGCCGTCGATCTTGACGTTTCGGGCCATCAGGCGGCCGGTGTTGATCACCGCCATGCCGTAGGCATCGCCCGCGGCGAGCATCGCCGTGCCGCGACGAGCCTCGATCACGCCATCGTTCCGGACGCCCTCGGCCGCGTTGGTGCCGTCGCCCTGAATGCGCGCGAAGACATGTCCGCCGGCTTCACCGACGTAGACATCGCTTCCCGCGGCCATCACCACCGTGCCCTGCGGCGCGACGATCGTGCCGTAGTTCGCGACGTGCCGACCGACCAACGCCGCCATCCCGCCGTCGGCGGTCTCGATCCGGCCGTGGTTGATCACCGCGCCGGAGAGGCTGGTGAAGTGGTTGATGCCCGCGAGGAAGTTCTGGTCGGAGAGCTGTCCCGCGGCGGCGGCGAAACTGGCGCAGTTGATGACCGAGTTCTGCCCGAAGATGACGCCGGCGGAGTTAACGAAGTAGACGCTGCCGTTGGCGAAGATGCTGCCGTCGATCCGCGTCGGGGCCGAGCCGTTGATGCGGTTGAGAACGCGGGCACCCGAGCCGTCCTGGATGAAGCGGACCCACTGCCCGCTCGCGACGTCGAAGCGGGTGTAGTTGATGATCGCCTTGTTGGACGTGTGGATGACCCAGTTGCCGTTCTGGTTCTGGAACGACGCCGAGCCGTGGGTGACGTTGGGGTTCTCGGGACCCGCCGCGCTCGCCCGCTGGGCCGAAGCGAGCAGGAGCAAGAGCGAGAGCGTCGACGACACCCACGCCAGCCGATCCCCCTTCAGAGCCGCGGGCTTCAGCCCGCGCGGGGTACCGTCGATCGCACCCACCGCGCACGCCGCACCAGCGACCTGGGCGATCGAGCGGACGGACGAGTTGTCACGACGCGTGTTCATGCGGCGGCATGCAGGATGCTCGTCCGTGCCGCGGTCCCCCTCGAAGGTTGCCACTGCTCTTGGCACTGTTCTGTACGCCCCGCACCGCGCGGGGTTTCCACAGCACTGCCACAGCACCGACACAGCCTCAAAGCGGACTTGCGAAGTTCAGCCTGAACCCCGCAGGACGGCATCCTGCCACATCAAATGTACCTTGCGTGGGAAGCCGATGCCGCCGTTCTTGGTCGTTGTTCCGCGGCGAGTTCGGCCTGTAGCGACGCGAGGCTCCGTGGCGACCGATCAAGGCCCGAACATGGACCGAGAACTCCGAGCGCAGAAATGTCAGAAGTTCGGAGGCCGAAGACGGCGAGACCGCGACCACGCGCCTCCCTGCCCCGCGCAGCGGGGAGGGGTGGTCGAGCGCAGCGAGACCGGGGAGGGGCGAGACGCGTGGAAGTTCGCAGGCCGCGGCGGTGAACGACGCCCGTTCCCCTCACCTGCTTCGCCTGCGGCGAAGCGCCTCGCATTTGGTTCGCGCCGCGCGTCCCGTCTCACGCACCCAGTACCATCCCGCGTGCCACTCTGGACCCTCTCCCACGGCCGCTCGCTCGATCTCGCGTTTCCGCGGCTCATGGCCATCGTGAACCTGACGCCCGACAGTTTCTCCGACGGCGGACGGTTCGCCAGCGTCGAAGCCGCGGTCGAAGCGTGCGTGGGCTTCGTCGCGTCCGGTGCTGCCATGCTCGACATCGGGGGCGAGTCCACCCGCCCCGGTGCCGAGCGCGTCGCGCCCGTGGAGCAAGTCGAGCGCGTGGTCCCGGTCATCGAGGCGATCCGTCGCGACGCGCGTTTCGATTCCATTCCGATCAGCGTGGACACGACCATGGCTTCGGTGGCGCGGGCGGCGTTGCGGGTGGGCGCCGACGCCGTGAACGACGTCAGCGGCCTCGCCGACGACGGCCCGGCGATGCTCGAGCTGCTCGCCTCCAGTGACTGCGGCTACATCCTGATGCACCGCCTGCGTCCGCCTGCCGCCGATTCGTATTCGGACCGCTACGCCGATGCGCCGCGCTACAGCGATGTCGTGCGCGAGGTTCGGGCCGCGTTGATGGCGGGCCTCGAGCGTCTCGATCTCTACGGCGTCGCTCGTGAACGCATTGTCCTCGACCCGGGTCTGGGCTTTGGCAAGACGGTGGAGCAGAACCTGGAGCTGATCCGCCGCAGCGACGAGATCCGGCGTCTCGGCATGCCCGTGCTCAGCGGCCTGTCACGCAAGAGTTTCGTTGGCCGCGTCGCTCTCGGTCGCGACTCGGACCCTTCCGAACGCCTGCCCGGCACGCTCGAACTCAGCGCCGAGCACGTGCGGGCCGGTGCCACGCTGCTGCGCGTGCACGACGTCGCGGAGCACGCGAACCTGCTCCGCGAGGTGTGGGTGGACTGGAAGCCGTGGTGAGAGCGAACCCGACGAAGCCTCGGATGGTCTGCAACCACGACGTCGAAACCGGCTTGAACGCGAACGCCGCGAGCGATCCGAGGCTTCCTCGAAGACTCGTCAGCCTCGGCGTCTTCGCGTGGACAGGCTTGGAGCATCGCGCCCCATGCGACACTTGCGGGCGCGATCAGATCACATCGACGAGGCTGTACTGGTCGAGGTTGACCATCACCAGCTCGCCGTTGTCCTTCTTGATCTCAAGGCGTTCGAGCCAGAGCTTGTGGTCTTTGCTGTGCGCGAACCACGAGCCGGTCTTGGCCTGAACGTAGCTGACGAGTTCACCCTCGATGGTGGTCGTGAGCGGACCGCCGCCGAACTCCTGGCGGGGGATCTGCTGGGTGACGCGGACGCGGGTGCCGGGCTGGTATCTGCTCTGCGGTTCGACCATGCGGAATAGTACGCGCCAGTGGGACCGGCCTCCGGCCGGTCGGCCGACGCTTCCTTCTGTAACGCCACGCCCACCTCGGCATCTGAACGCCGTTCCCATCCATCCCGATCCCCCGCGAACCCCTGGAGCCCACATGAGCCTCAAGGACATGGTTGTTTTCATCACCGGCGGCACCTCCGGCATCGGCGAGACCACCGCCCTGGCCTTCGCCAGGGCCAGCGCCCACGTCGTCCTCACCGGCCGTCGCGAGAAAGAAGGCAACGAAGTCGCGGCCAAGATCCGCACCCACGGCGTGCAGGGCGTCTTCGTCAAGGCCGACGTCTCCAAAGAAGCTGACGTGAAGAACGCGATCGCCGAGGCCCTGAAGCTCAAGGGCCGCATCGATGTCGCGTTCAACAACGCGGGCGTCGAGGAAACCCTCGCTCCCATCGTCGAGAAGACCGAGGCCGACTTCGATGAAGTCTTTGACATCAACGTCAAGGGCGTGTTCTTCAGCCTGAAGCACGAGGTCGCCGCGATGGTGAAGAGCGGCGGCGGCTCGATCATCAACACTTCGTCCGTCGCCGGCACGATCGGCATGGGCAACTTCGCGACCTACGTCGCCAGCAAGCACGCCGTGGACGGCTACACCAAGGCCGTCGCGCTCGAGGTGGCCAAGCAGAAGATTCGCGTGAACGCCGTCGCACCTGCCGCGATCCAGACGCCCATGTTCGATCGTTTCGCCGGTGCTCCGGGCGCGGCGGAGTACATGGCGAGCCTGCACCCGATCGGACGCGTAGGCAAGCCCGAGGAAGTTTCCTCGGTCGTGCTGTGGCTCGCGGACGACACGTCGAGCTTTGTCACCGGGCAGAGCATCCTCGTCGACGGCGGATTTACCGCTCAGTAGCCGCGGCGGCGTGCAACGATCGTCCATGCCCACGATCCTCGACCCGATCTCGATCGGTCCGCTGCGTCTTCGCAATCGCGTCTTCATGGCCCCGCTCACGCGCTGCCGCGCCGGCGTCGGGAATGTGCCGCATCCGCTCAACGCAACGTACTACCGGCAGCGTGCCGCGGCGGGCGGCGCGGGATTGATCTACGCCGAGGCGACGCAGATCTGTCCCGAGGGTCAGGGCTATCCCAACACGCCCGGAATCCACTCGCCCGAGCAGGTCGCGGGCTGGAAACTCGTCACCGACGCCGTGCACGCGGTCGGCGGCTCGATCTTCCTGCAACTCTGGCACGTCGGGCGCGTTTCGCACAACGCGTATCAACCCGGCGGCAGGGCTCCGGTCGCGCCGAGCGCGATCGCGCGGGAAGGGCTGTGTCGCTTGCCGGATTGGAGCAAGCAGCCAGCGCCGGTGCCGCGGGCGCTCGAGACCGACGAGATCCCCGGCATCATCGCGCAGTACGGGGTCGCCGCCGAGAACGCACGCCGCGCCGGGTTCGACGGCGTGCAGGTGCACGGCGCGAACTCCTACCTGCCCGATCAGTTCCTCCGCGATTCCAGCAACAAACGCACCGATCGCTACGGCGGATCGCTCGAGAACCGGGCCCGCTTCCTGCTCGACGCTACGCGGGCGTGCATCGATGTCTGGGGGCCCGAGCGCGTCTGTGTGCGGCTCTCACCCAGCGGCTGGTCGAGTGACTTCACCGAGAACACGCCGCGGGCGACGTACGCGTACGTCGTGGGCGAGCTTGACCGACTGGCGATCGGCTCGCTTGAGATTCGCGAGGGCGACGACGACGACAACGCCTCAGGCGGGCCCCAGATTCCGATCTCGTTCTTCCGCCCGCTGTACCGCGGCGTGCTGGTCGCGAATACCTCGTTCACGCACGCGAAAGCGGGCGAGTACCTCGCCCGCGGCGACTGCGACGCGGTGGCCTTCGGCAAGCCGTTCATCTCGAACCCCGACCTCGCCGCCCGTTTCGAGCGGGGTGTGGCGCTGGCCGAGTGGGACGCGGGCTCGTTCTACCCGTCGTCGGCGTCAGTGCCGATGGAGCGGGGCTACACGGACTATCCACGAGCGACCTGATCGCGGTGTCCTCCATGCCTCGGGTGCCACTGGCTGGCTGCTTGGAGCCAGCCAGTGTTTGAACGTCCGTCCTCGCCGCGGCCGCGCTGCCGGGCTCAGAGCAGCCCTGCAGTGGCACCCATGCAAGCGACGCCTTGCATCGGATCGGGTTCCTCCGTCGAACCCACTCCCATGCCCACCCGCGTCTGGTACGTCACTGGTTGTTCCTCCGGCTTCGGCCGCGAAATCGCGCACGCAGTAATCGCCCGCGGCGATCAACTCATCGCCACGGCCCGCAACGCCGCGGCACTCGCCGATCTCGTCGCGCTCGCGCCCGATCGCGTGCGTGCGCTCGCGCTCGACATCACCGACGCCGCGAGTGTCCAACGGGCGGCCGCCGAGGCGATCGGCGCGTTCGGGCGCATCGACGTGCTCGTCAACAACGCCGGCTACGGCCTGATCGCCGCCCTCGAAGAAACCGGCGAGGAGCAGATGCGCCGCAACGTGGAAACCAACTTCTTCGGCCCGCTCCGCGTTACTCAGGGCGTGCTGCCGACGATGCGGGCCCAGAAGTCCGGCCTCATCATCAACATCTCCGCGCTGGCGGCGTTCGCGAATCACGCGGGCTTCGCCGTCTACGGCGGGGCCAAGGCCGGCGTCGAAGCCGCCCTCGACGCCCTGCGGATTGAGGTCGCGCCGCTGGGGATCAAGGTGACCAGCGTCGAGCCCGGGCCGTTCCGCACCGACTTCATCGCAAGGTCGCTCGAGAAGGGCGACACCCGGATCGCCGACTACGACAAGACCAGCGGCGCGTTCGCGGCGATGCTCCAGAAGATCAGCGGCCGCCAGACCGGTGATCCCAAGGCCGGCGCCGCCGCCATCGTGTCGCTCGCCGACACCGATCAGCCCCCGACGCGGCTGGTGCTTGGCAAGTTCGCCTACGACGGAGCCCGCAAACGCCTGGCTCAGTTGCAGGCCGAGCTCGATCAGTGGCAGCGGGTCGGATTGGCGACCGATTTCGGCGCAAGCCCTGCCTAAACGTGGCCTAAAGGTGGCCGGAAGGTGGCCCAGGACGGGCCCAGTTTGGCCGCGGCGGGACTCACGGATGCGGCCCGGCGAGCCGAAATAGAGTTACCGGTCGTTGCGGGTTGCTTCTGGTTTCGGACCCGCCGCGCCGACCTCATGCCCGTGGTCGCACCCAAACCCTCGATCCGGTACGCCGCCAAGTTGACGGTCAAGAAGTCGCCGTCGCGTGGCACGATGTGGCGCAAGTGGTTGAAGCCGATGGCGTTGCCACTGGTGGTATCCCTCGCCGTGCACGCTGCGGCGGTGGTCGCGCTGGTGGCGTTCGACGCATTGCCCGGCTCCGCGGGCCGCATCGCGGCGCACAACTCCGATGACGTGACGACCGCGCTGCACCTGGCTCCTGCGCCGGAATCCAAGCCCGAGATGCAAGACGAGCCGCCGGCCACGCCTCCGGTCGAGCCGGAAGCAACGCCGGAGCCGCCCCCCGAGGCGCTCGCGGAGAAGGTCGAGATCGAGCCGCCGCCGGAGATCTCAACCACGGTCGTGTTCGAACAGCCGACGACAGCGGCGCCCGTCAAACCGATGGTCGCGCCCGAGCCGGCGCGTGAAGCGCCACCCGCGGCGGTGCCGACGCCGGTCGCACGGCCGCCCGCGGTGCCGATGGCGGGCTTTGCCGGTGTGAACGTGCAGGTTGCGCGGCGGGTGGTCTACGCCGTCGACGTCTCGGGTGCGATGGCCCAGTGTCTCGACACCGTGCTGCTCGAACTGCGGCGTTCGATCGGC
>JBILLU010000216.1:0-5520 GCA_044375915.1 Phycisphaerales bacterium | reverse complement strand
CCGCTCGACGATGTCCAGGAAGAACTCTTCCAGCTTCTGCCGCGGGCGTGCAATCTTGTAGATCGACTTCGATCCGCCGCTGCGGCGCCGAATCACCGCGTCGATCTCGCTGATCGTCTCCTCGTCCAACGCGTCCGACTCGATCGTCGTCCGGTCCTGAGACTCCAGCAGCGAATCGCACGTGCCTTCTTCGCGCTTCTGACCGCCGTACAGCACGATCATGCGGTGCACGCAGTCTTCCACATCCGCGAGCAGGTGGCTCGACAGCAAAATCGTCTTCCCGCGCCGACCCAGCTCGATGATCAGGTCCTTCACCTGCCGCGTACCGACCGGGTCCAGTCCCGTCGTCGGTTCGTCAAGGATCAGGAAATCCGGGTCGTTGATCAACGCCTGCGCGATGCCGATGCGCCGCTGCATGCCTTTGGAATAGTCCCGCACCGGACGGAACTGCGCCCCCGTCAGGCCCACCATGTCGATCAGCTCATCGATGCGACGCTGCCGCGTGCGATAGTCCAGCTCGAAGAGCTTCGCGTAGTACTCCAGCGTCTCTCGCGCGTTCAGAAACTGGTACAGGTACGACTCTTCGGGCAGGTACCCGATCCGCCGCTTCACCGCGACATCGAACGGCGACTTCCCGAAAACCGCCATCCGCCCGCTCGTGGGCTTCAAGAGACCCAGCAACAGCTTGATCGTCGTCGACTTACCCGAGCCGTTGGGACCAAGCAGCCCAAAGACTTCCCGCGGCTGGATCTCGAACGACAGATTCTCCACCGCCCGCGCACGCGACCGCAGCCAAAAGTCCTTGAAGACCTTCGTCAGATTCTGGCAGAAGACCACCGGCTGGCCGCCAGCACCGGTCCCACCGCCCCCACCAGTCGTCTGTCCGATCGCCATAACGAACGCTCCTGACTGATACAGGGCTCACTGCGACATCGTCGACTTCGGCTGCGTCGTGAACTGCGCCTCACGCTGCGCCTGCTCGCGCAACTCCGAAGCCTTCAGATTCTCCTTGCGACGCGTCTCCTCGTTGCGACGCTTCGCCAGCAGCGGGTCCTCGTTGATCTTGAGCTCCAGCGTCTTGGTCCCCGGCGGCACCAGCAGCAGCTGCACCGAATCACGGTCCAGGAACGACTGCAACGCGTCCATCCACTCGCGGTGCAGCATCACCCGCGGATTCGACTTGTACTGCCCCAATTTCGCCTGAAAGCTCGCCAGCTCCGCGCGCCGCCGGTTCACGACCTCGCTCGTGTACTGGTGCGCCTCGCTGATGATCCGGGCCACCTCGCCGCTGGTCTTGCCCTGCACCAGCTGCCCATCCACCGTCACCGGCTTACCTTCCAGCAAGGCGTCGATCGTCGTCAGAATCTCGGTCTTCGCCTTCTCGTCGTTGTTGACGACAGCAAGCTCGTACTTGTCGATCTGCGCGATCAGCGTCGGCACCACCTCGCCCGCCTTGCGGTTGTACGCAAGGCTCGCGTCCGTGTTCGCCTGCGAAACGACCTGCTGCGCCTTCGCCGACGCGCTCTGCACGTTGTTGAACGCGTCACGCACGTACATCGGCGGCGTCACCGAAGTCAGTTCAAACGACTCGATCTCGATCCCCGACTGCATTTCGTTCAGCTGCTTCTGAGCGATGTCCTTCGCCGCCGCCGCGACAATACCGAGCTCGCCCGCCGACTGCTTCATCAGCACCTCGACGTTGGTCTGCGCCACCGCCCGGACGATCCCGCGAGCACACGCCGCCCGCACGATCCGCACCTCGTCCGAGGGGAGGATGTTCGCCGCGTACGAACTGGTGTCCGATCGGCGATACTTCACCGCCCACTGCGCGTGCGCGAGGTTCGCGTCCGCCGTCAGCAGCGACCCGTCGTTGTCGGGGTTGAGCTTCGGTTCCTTGCTCAGCGAGTCGATCGACTTGCCTTGGTTCTTCTCGTCGACCCGAGGCCAGAACTCCGAGTTCAGAGCGATCTGCTCCGTGCCCGTCCCGACCTTCACCAGTTCGCCGATCGGATAGGGCCAGCCCACCTGCAGCCCCGGGCTCAGGTTGCTCGCCTGAATCTTGCCGAAGAGCAGCCGGATCGCCTGCTGGCCTTCCTTCACCGTCTGAAAACCGCTGAGCGCAAAGAGCACCAGCAGCGCGAACATCGAGACCTGCACGATCCGCAGCGTGATCGCCAGCGCATCCGCCAGCGACTTGTTCGCCGAAGCGAGCAGGTCTTCCTGGCTCTGAATCCGCGCCGAGCCGCGACTCAGCTGCACGCTCGCGCGCCGCCCGCTCGACGGCACGTTGCCGCCGCCCGCCCCACCAGGCCCGCCGGGCCCAGCCTCGTCGGGCGACAGCGTCCTCGCCTTGGTCAGTTCGAGGTCGTTCACCGCACGCCCTCCGCGCTGGTCTGCTTGCCCGCCTCGGTGACCGTCGGCAGCTTCGGCAGGATCGCCGTCGCCGCGTCGTTGCCGATCGACGTCGCGCCGATCTTCTCCTTGCCGCTCATGAGCTTGTCCAGACCGCTCAACGACAGCATGTCAAAGCCCGGCAGCGAATCCGGAAGCACCAGCGTCGTGCGCCGGCTCAGCGTCGTCTTCAGGAAGTCCACGTTCCGCAGGAACACCGCCAGGTCCGGGCTCGCGTTCATCTGCTCGTAAAACTGCCGCGCTTCCCTGTCGCCCAGCGCCCGGATCTCATCCGCACGCCGACGCGCAAACGCCTCGATCCGCAGCGCGTCCGAGTCCGCCTTGCTCCGGATCGCCTGCGCCCGCGACTCGCCCTCGCTCTCGAGACCCTTCACCAGCGTGCGCCGGTTCTCGATCATCGCGTCCATCACCTTCTGCGTCGTCTCCTCCGGCAGAATGATCCGGTTCACGCCCACGCTCACCGCTTCCACTCCAAAGTCCGACAGCGTGTTCCCGCCCGCGGTGCTCGCCTTGAGCGCCGCCAGCACGCGAGCCTCAAGCTCCGGCAGCTTGCTGCCCTTCTCGTCCGCCGAGAAGAGCTGATCCATCCGGAACCCGCTCGTCACGCCCAGCGCCGAACGCAGGCTGTCACGGATCGTGCTCTCGGCCTTGCGGAAGTGATCGTCCGCCCGCTCGCCCGCGTTGCTGAACCGCTGGAAGAACACCAGCGGGTCCTTCACCCGCCAGGTCGCGAACGACTCGACGATGATCTGACGCGCATCAGCCGTCTGCTGCGTCTCCGATCGCGTCTGCACGAAGCGGACGCGCTTGTCGTACGTCGTCACGTTCTGCACCGGATAGGGCCACTTGAACTCAAGCCCCGGCTCGGTCTTGATCGCGTCCGCCCCGGACGCCTTGCCGAACGTCGTCAGCACCGCGATCTCCGTGAACCGCACCGTGTACGTGCAGGTGTACAGCAGCATCGCCGCGACAAACAGAAACGCCATGAAACCAACAATGAACCGTGGCACTGTCGTTACTCCCGTCGTTCGTTCCCGCGGCCTTCACTCTCCGGCCGCGAATCTGCAGTTCTGAAATCCCAGGCCCGAAGCCCCCATCCCTCTCCACTCAGTTTGGCACGTCCTCAGGCTTGATCTCCTGGAAGACGTTCGTCCCGCTGTCCTTATCCTGCAGTTCCGCCGTGATGCGAAGGTCCTGCAGCTTGTCGCTGGTGATGAAAAGCCGCGTGTCCGCCAACGCGATCTTGAGCGCGTCGAAGTAGAGCGAAGCCTTGAACAGCTCCGGAGCGCTCTTGAAGCTCTCGAGCAGACCGCCGTACCGCACCGCCCGGGCACGCTCGCCCATGTGCCGCACCCACCGCTCGCTCTTGGCCTCCGCGATCAGCGACGCCGCGCGCCCGCCCGCCTGGTCCAGGAGCTTCTGGATCTCAAACTCCTGCTCGTTGATCTTCGGCTGCGTGCCGCCCTCGACGCGCATGCGATCCAGCCCGTCGATCCGCCCGACGATCTCTTCCGCGAGCTTCGCGCTCCCGGCGATCCTCGTCAGCGTCTCCACCGCCGTCGCCCGCGCACTGTCGATCTTCGCCTGGCGGTTCTGCTCAGCGCCGACCACCGCCTCAAACTCCGTCGCGACCTTCTTCGCCGGGTGCACGCCCGCCACGCCCAGGTTGATGATCCGGATGCCAGGCCCGCGACCCTTGCCGTCCGCGTCCGGGTTCAGCTGCGCCAGCGCCCCCTCCACCTTCTGCATCAGCGCCGCACCCGTCTTCTCACGACCGGGGCCGAGAATGTCATCCACGCTCAGCGTCGACATGTAGCGGATGATCTCCCGCTGCGCCGTCGCCTTGATCAGATCATCCCGCGAGTCCGCAGGACCAAGCTGCTCATAAAGCGCCACGTTCTCGATCGCGTAGAACATCGGCAGCTCGACCGACAGCAGCGCGATCGCACCCTGTGACGTCGTCCGCGCCGACCCAGCCGGCTGCATCACCTGATAATGCTCTTCCCGCGCGTGGTCGTTCGTCCAAAGGATCGCGCCCATCGCGTTCGTCGGCGGCTGCGTCGCCAACTGCAACACCCGCACGCCCGTCGCCGTCTCCGTCACGCCAATCCGCTCGCCCTTGTCGTTCCGCAGAACCTCGGTCGGAATCACGACCTCGTCGATCGGCCACGGAGCCTTGATCAACAGACCAGGCTCCACGTTCTCCTGCACGATCTTGCCAAACCGCAGCACCATCGCCCGCTGGTGCGGCTCAATCACCGTGAAGCACGAGACGCCCCACATGATGAGCAAACCACCCAGGATCAGCGGCGCCGCCGCACGGCTCAGCAGCCGATACAGCCACGTCCCCGACACGTCGTACCCGAGCTGGTAGTTGATCGCTTCATTGATCGAGCGGGCCACCGTCTCCGGCGACGCCACAAGCCCCAGAAGCGGCGAGTTGAACGCCGGCCGCGGCGATTCCCCGGCCTTCCGCGGGCGATAGATGTCCAGAACAAAGTTCACGAACACTTCGGCGCCGAACACCATCAACGCCACCGGCAGCACCACCCGCATCGCCCGCAGCGGCCCATCCGGCCCCACGATGTCCACGATGTGGAACACCACCAGCGCCACGCACATCAACGACAGACCCGCCGCCGACGCGGCTCCGGCCTTCAGGTTCGCCCACACCGTCTGCCGAGCCATTCCCGCCGCGTACCGCGCAAACAGGAACAACGCGACCGCGATAAACGCCTCAATGCCGATCGCCCAGCCCCGGATCGCCGGCGCATCCAGCTTGTGGAACTCTTCCTGCCCGGTCTTGAACCGCAGATAACCAACCCCGATCAGCGCCGCGCCAAACAGCACGCTCACGATCGGGAAGAACACCTTGTACATCGCGTTCAGCCGCCGGGCCGCCACGCGGAACTCGTCGCCCGTCGTCTCGAACACGCTCGCCGCCGCCGCGTCCTGCCCCAGCGTCTCGGCCTCGATCGCCTCGATCCGCTCACGCCGCGCCTGGTCGAACACGATGCCCAGCGCCAGCCAGATCACCGCGCCCATCGCGCCAAAGAGACCCGCGGTGAGCGCCGCGTGGTCCTTGCCCAAAACGCCATAGATCACCAA
>JBILLU010000215.1:0-5528 GCA_044375915.1 Phycisphaerales bacterium | reverse complement strand
AGCCAAGGCCCGAGGCCGCGACCTCATCATCACCGACCACCACACGCCACCCAAGGCAGTCGCCGATCTGCCCGAAGCCTTCGCCCTCGTGCACCCGCTGACGCCCGGTCACACGCCGTATCCGTTCCCACACCTTTGCGGCGCGGGCGTCGCGTACAAGCTCGCGTGGCGACTGGCCACACTCTCCAGCGGCGGCGACAAGGTCAACCCGCCGCTCCGCGCCCTGCTGATCGAACTGCTTTCCCTCGCCGCCATGGGCGTGATCGCCGACGTCGTGCCGCTCCTGGGAGAGAACCGCGTCGTCGCCCGCTTCGGCCTCCAGCAGATCACCCGCAGCACCATCGTCGGTGTCCGAGCACTCTGCGAAGAATCGAAGCTGCACGAAGGTGTTGACGCCACCGACGTCGGCTTCCGCCTCGGGCCACGCCTCAACGCCATCGGCCGCCTCGGCCACGCCCGCGAGGCCCTCGAACTGCTCACGACCACCGATGCCGCCCGCGCCACCGAGATCGCCGCGGCCCTCACCGACTGGAACAACGATCGCCGACGCATCGAAGCCGACATCTCGAAGCACGCCGAGAAGCTCGCCATCGACCGCGGCATGACCACCGACGATCACCGCGCCATCGTCCTCGCCGACGCCCAATGGCACCGAGGCGTCATCGGCATCTGCTGCTCCCGCCTCGTCGGGCTCTTCCACCGTCCCACCGTCCTGCTGCAGCAAGACGGCGACCTCTGCCACGGCTCCGGGCGATCCATCGACGGCTTCGACCTGCACGAAGCCCTCGTCGCGTGCAGTTCGCACCTCGAGTCCTTCGGCGGACACGCCATGGCCGCCGGCCTGAAGCTCCGCGCCGATCGCCTTGATGCCTTTCTCGCCGCGTTCGTTTCCTACACCAACCAACGCCTCGCCCCCGCCGATCTGGTCGCGACCACGCTCATCGACACCCGCACATCCGCCGCAGAACTGTCATTCGACACCGTCGCCCGCATGGCCCAACTCGCTCCTTTCGGTCGCGAGAACCCCGAGCCCCGCCTGCTCATTGAAAACGCTGTGATTCAGGGCACGCCCCGCACCTTCGGCAGCACGGGCAACCACGTGATGCTCGACATCACACACGAATCCCGTCCGCTCAAGGTCAAATTCTGGAACGGTGCAGCCACCCTTGCGAAGCACGCCGTCCGCCTCGCGCACAACAACCACCTCAACATCGTCGGCACCCCAAAGCTCGACACCTGGAACGGCAACCGCCGCGTCGAACTGACGCTGCACGATTTCGCCCTCACCAACGCCTGATCCCCGATCATGCATCGCAGATCATGGATCGCAGATCATGGATCGCAGATCAGGTCGTTGTAGGCCCCAGCGAAGAGCACGAAATCGGCGTCATCGGTTACCCCGTCGCGGTTGAAGTCGCCCAGCGACACCAGCAACTCGTTGTACGCGCCGGCAAAGAGCACAAAGTCCGAGTCGTCAACCACCCGATCGTGGTTCAGATTCCCGACGCAGGGAAGCCGCGGCGCTTCGAGCAGATCGAGCTCCGCACAGGTGACAAAGCCGCCGCCCGTTGGCCCCCGCACCCGCACGCCCGAAGCCTCGACAGCCGTGCTCAATGTCAAGTCCAGAACCTGCCAAGGCCGCACCGGGTCCAGCGCTTCACTCCAGACACCAGTCACCGGCTCCCACACCGAGCCGACCCGAAGCTCCACCAGAATCTCCTCAAACCATCCGCCCCACGCCGCCTCCGGCCCGCTCCGCAGCGACGGTCCCTCGACGAATCGCAATGTCGTCGCCGGTATCGCCGCGGGATACACCACCTGCAGTTGCACCATTCGCCCCGGCACGATCGCGTCCGCGGTATCGCCCGAGTCATACCAACGGTTCTCGCCGTAAGGCACCTCGCGCCCGGAGTAGTCGTACTCCAACCCATTGACGATGAACGGCACGTGCGAGGCACCGCCCGTCGGAGTCGAGCCACTCGGCCACGCTTCCGACGATGTCGCCGTCGGCGGCGTTCCATCGCGTCCCATCCGAAGATTCGCACTGCGAGCATCCTCGCGGGCCGTCGGGCTCCACGCCAAAGCCGGTCCCCACACCGGAGCCGGAATCACATACTCGTCCGCAACAAGATCAACCGACCCACCGGAGGCCACCACGGCACGATCGACCACAGCGAGCGACCGGGCCGCCATCATCGTCAGCGTGTCCTGCGCCAGCGAATCGGCGGGCAGTCGGTCCGGCAGCGCATCGCGCGTCCGCCAAATGTCGTAGCGGTCGTCCAGCGTCTGCCCAGCAAACGCGTCACGCACCACATCCACCCCTTGCACCAGCCCGATCAGTCCTCCCATCGTGGCTGTCGGATTGTCGGCGTCCCAGCCACAGAGCGTGCCGATCTGCACCGTGCGCCGGAAGTCCATCCCTCCATAGAGAAGACAGATCACGCCCGCCGAAAGATTCACGCTGGACTCATACCACGCCCTGTAGACGAAACCGTTCGCCGCCGCGTTCACCTGGTAGCGAGCCGCCACCAGGTCCCGCGTCCGCTCCCAATCACCCGGATCCGGATTGCTCAGATAGTCCGCGATCACGAAGTCGATGCAGTCCGCCGCCTTGCTGGCGTCCGGAACGAACCGCCTCGCCTCACGAACCAGCCACAACGCCTGGTCTCGACCAGACAAGCTCCGGTCCACCCTCGCCCCCAACGCAAACAACGCGGCGAAGAACTCCGCCGCGTGCGCCGCATACCCACTCGCGGTCGTTCCGATCGGCAGCCTCGCCAGGCGCAGCGCCTCCTCGGGCATGCACGGCGCAAACGCTCCGAAGATCTCGGTCGTGAGCTGCGCATCGATCATCAGCGATTGCGGATTCGCGCTCAGGAACCCCGTCGCCGGCGGCCGCACCCCGTGGCCTATCAACGACCGCGCCTGTTGATTACTGACCCAGATGAACCGGTTGATGTGCGTGGCCCACGCGCCGGCAATCTCCGACGCGCTCGGGTCGTTGCGCCCCAGCGTATCCAAGAGATGCAGGTAGACGTACTCGATATCCGTGTCGTCGTCCGCCAGCCACGGTGCCTGCAGCACGAAGTCGATCGTGCGCCCGCCGCCGATGGAATCACCCCAATTCGCGTCGGTGAAAAACGGCGGAGCCACGCGACGTCCCTCACAAGTGAGGCCCGTCCAGTTCGCGATCGCTGCGCCGAGCCACATCCCGTGGAGACGCTCCCGGTACTCAGACCGATCAATCACGAGTTGCGCTTGGCAGGGCAACGCGACCGAGGCCGCAACGATGGCAAGAGCACGACGCATGGCATGCACTCCGCCGAGCCCGACCAGGGCCAAAACACGTTTTCGCCCTGTTCACGGGCAGACCGAGAGATCATAGGAGAGAAGGAACAACGCAAAGTCCGCGTCATCCACCGCTCCATCGAGGTTCAGGTCGCACGGACACTCCTCCGGCACCGGCGGACACGACAGGTCGTTGTACGCCGCCGCAAGGATCGCGTAGTCGGCATCGTCCACCATGCCGTCGTTCGTGAAGTCCGCCGGGCACGGAGCCTGCAGCGTCAACACAAACAGACGCGACAGGTTGCCGCGCTTACCCGACGCCACAACCTGACCGAGATCGTTGATGTCGAGCAGCAAGTTCAGCGACACATCCGGCGGCAGATCCACCAGCGTCTTGATGTCGTACCACTTGCCTTCATTGTAAAAGCCGGTCTTGGTTCCAACGTCCGACGCGATCACCTGACCAAACGAGTTGAATCGCAAGGGGCCGCTCGGCACCGTCATGCCCGGCTTCAGCTCGCCGAAGTCGTACAACCGCGTCGCGCCAGACAAGCCCCATATCTGGATCCCGACCCGCTGCACCCCGCCTTCGTTCCACGAAGCATTGCTCAAAACCTGACCCACATCGTTGATCGACGGCGTCGACGAGAAGTACACGTCCGGCACCGGGCTCGCGCCGCCCGTGCCCCACGAGACAAAGTAACTGCCGACAAGCGAGCACTGGTTGCCCGCCCGAGTCTCCGTCCCGTAGCCGAATCCGAGAATGTCGCCCGCGTTGTTCACGCCGTAGCCGAAGCTCGAGATGATCGAGCACGACGGCGCGCACTGGCTCTTCCACGCCGTCGCAGACTTCCAGTTGCCAGGCCTGCCCACACCCGCCTTGCCGTACCACTGCGTCGAGCCGTTGCCGCAGTCCGTCACCGTGAACGGCACCACCGTCAGGCCGAACTCACGCTTGTTGTTGATGCCGGTTGATTGGATCTGCATCCACGACGGCCCGGTCGCGCCGTCGATCAGCTGGTTCGCGCTCCACGCCCACGCCTGCAGCGCCGTGCTGCCCGTCAGCGTGTACGCACCGGAGACATCGCCAAAGTCGTTCAAGCCGGACACGTTGGCCCAGTTCCGCCCCGACCTCGTCGGCACGGATTGCAACAAGCCGTTCTTCCACACGATCGGCCCGCTGGTGGTCATCGCCGCCACCCAGCCCTTGATGTTGATGTACGCCCGGTTGTCCTTCGCCACCACCGGGATCTCGCCCGTCAGTACGAACCGCGGCTTGGCCGCATCCGCGACACCCGACGCAACCGATGCACCGGCAACACACGACAGCAAGAGCGAAAAGTTCACGCGCATGGATACCCCAGCGATACCGCAATCGGCGGCAAGTTGACAAACCGAACTGCGGGTGCTCTCTCCCTCGCCGCGCACACCCTCTCGGGCGTCCGCTTCCAGGGCCTCTCACCCTTTTCCCATCACGCTAACCCACCCACGTCCCTACCCCGAATTGCCCCCATCGACCCACTTTCCCTCCCCGCACTCCTGAGCGGATAATCCTACCGGACCCTGCACCGAAAAGCCAACAGTAAATCTTGGTCCGAGAACGACTTATCAAAAACAAGCGACAGTTGGCCGCCGGATCGGCCCACTTCCGCCCACTTCGTGACCGCGGGAGACCGCCTTTTCCCTACTTCTCGCCCACCGTCGAAGCCCCGGGATGCCCGAGCGCCGTCGCCCGCTCGCTCAGTCGCTTCAGCAGTTCGCCCTCCCCCGCCCTTTTCGCTCGCACCGCCGCATCAAACGCCAGCGCCGCGTTCTTCTCATCCGCGTCCGACGCCGCCGCCATCACCATCGCGGCCTCCGCGTCTCGCTTCTGGGCGCTCAGCGCATCCGCCAGCAGCCGTGCGATCGACTCGCTCGTCTTCTCCTTCGGGTCCAGCGGCAAGAGCAACTCCGCCGCCTCCTTCGCCTTCCCCGCCCGCAGCTGCGCCCGCGCCTCAATGAACCGCCACACCGTCGCCCGCGGCTCAAGCTCCCGCGCCTTGGCGATCTGCTGCAACGCCACCTCGATCTTGTTCTCCCGCACCGCCAGCTCCGCCAGACTTCCCCACGCCCTCGCCTCGCTCGGATTGAGCTGCGCCGCCCGCACCAGGCTGGCCCGCGCCTCATCCAGCTTGTTCATCTGCATCTGCACCTGACCCAGAAACAGCGGATACTCCGCGTAATTCGGGTTCGCCTTCTGA
>JBILLU010000214.1:0-5554 GCA_044375915.1 Phycisphaerales bacterium | reverse complement strand
GAGAGATTGATCACACCGCCGAGGCGACCCTCCTGACCGATCGCGCGGAACTGGTGATAGCCCTCGAAGGCGAGCGTCATGCCGATGAAGCCGCCCGTGATCGCAAGCACTGGAACTGACGTCGTGCCGATGAAGAAGAGCTGTGGTAGCAGGCGATCGTGACGTCCCCAGGTGCGCACGTGCGGCAGGGCACGGAGCACGTTTCCGCAGAACCGCGTGAAGTGCGCTGCGCCGACGACCTGGGCCACGATCCACCGTGCAAAGAGCGTGACCGCTTCGCGCACGGATTCACCCAGCCCCGCGATGATGCGTATCGGGTTGAGCGAGAAAAGCTCGTTGACGAGAGGAGTCTCGGGCACGGGCAAGCGTAGCCAGAGAAGGGTTTGATGGGGCCTCCCGCGTGAGCGAGAGGAGTGGGACACACGGCTTGGAATCGACCTCTCGCTCGCGCGAGAGGCTCTATGAAAACCGCCCCTTGCGGGGCGGTTTGGGAAGGCGTCAGCATGAATCTCGAACTTACTTCGAGATCTCTGGGCCACGGGCCGGCGGCGCGCTGCTGTCAGGCGTCGCACGGGTCGGGGCGGCCGATTCCGGAGCGGGCTCATTCATCGTGGAGATGTCCGACGGGTTCTTGGGCATCGCCAGGTAGATCTCGACGCGGCGATTTGCGGGGGTGTTGCCGTTGCCGCTATTGGGCACTGCCGGACGGAATTCGCCCCAACCCGCGACCTGCATCTTGCCGGGGAGCACGCCATTGCTGACGAGCGCCGAGCGGACGCTGATGGAGCGGCCGGCGGACAGGTGGACGTTCGTGGGGAAGCGCCGCGCGGTGTTCGCGCTGATGCGCTGGGCATCGGTGTGGCCCAGCACGATCACCTCGTACTTCGCGGTCACGGGGTTCTTCAGGATCTCGGCGAGCGCACGCAGGGCGGCCTCGGCCTGAGGCTTGATCGCATCGCTGCCGGAGTCAAAGGTCAGGTCCGACGCGAAGCGGAGCATGCCCTTGGACTCGTCGTAGCGGAGCAGGTCGGGATACTGAGCGGCCAGTTCGCGGAGCAGGGCGTCGGTGTCGGCGTCGAGCGCCGGGACGCCGAGGCCCTTGAGGCGAGCCTCCAGGTCGGCGAGCGACAGGCCCGACTCGCGGAGGCGACGCATGAGTTCGTCGTTCTGGGCACGCAGCTCAGCGAGCGCCTGCTCGGTCTTGGCCAACTGCTGGCGGGTGAGGTCACGGGCGGCGAGAGCATCGTCGCGCTCACGCTGCAGCACCGCGTTGCGGTCGGTCAGGCCGCGGTTGGTTTCATAGAGGTTGTCGTACTCGCCCTGATTCACGCAACCGACCATCGAAAGGCTGACGGCCAGGCCTGCAAGGGTCAGGAGAGCTTGACGGGAGAAACGCGAGCGACGCTGGGACTGCAGCAGGGACATGAAAACCTCCGTGTACCGAACCTGAATGAGTCGCCTCTGTTGAGTGCGAGATGGTTGCCGATGATGAGTCACTTGCGTGTGAAACGATGTGAGCAAAACGGGTGCGAGACGTTCGATTCCTGAACGAATCCGCAAGGCGAGAGGAGCGTCAGCAGCGGGGGCCGCCCCTGGCGCATCCCGCCGCGCGATCGTATCCTGATCGACCCGCCCGGTCGCATGTCGCGACCTTGGCCGAGGTCGTCCGACCGCCGAGAGTATCGGCCCCCGATCCGCCGTTGCATGAATGCCGCCGAACCCAAGTCCCGCTCCCAGCAAACTTTGCCGATCGGCGTGCATCGCTTCGACGCCGCCGGCCTCCTCACACCCACGACCCGCGGCTCGGAGCGATTTCTCGCCTTTGCACCTGCCTCGATCCTGCTCGAGCGGTCGGCCGATGGCAGCCGGGTGCTGGCGGTGGGGAGGGGTGATGACGTCGATCGCCATCCGGCCGCTGCCGCCGTGCTCGCATCACAGCGCCACAATCTCGGCCGCTCGCTTCTGATGCCCGCGCTGGTGAATGCTCACACGCACCTCGACCTCACGCACATCGGGCCGCTGCCGCCGAGCGGGCGGGGCTTCGCGGGATTCGTGGACACGGTGCGGCAGCGCCGTGCCGTCGAGCCCGCCGACATCGCGGTGTCGGTCGCCAAGGGCATCGAGCTCTCGATCTCCGGTGGAGTGGCCATCGTCGGGGACATTGGTGGCGCCGTCCGCGGCGGGGCGAGCATCGAGCCTCTGCGGGCACTCGCCGCATCGGCGCTCCGCGGCGTGAGCTACATCGAGTTTTTTGCTCTCGGCCGCACCGAACCGGCTTCGTTGGCCCGACTCGATGCAGCGATGGCTCTCGTGGATGGAGTGGAGACGCGCCGCGTGCGTGCCGGCTTGCAGCCGCATGCGCCGTACTCGGTCTCTCCCAAGGCGTACCGGGCGGCGTTGGCGCATCGCGATCGGGCGCTGGCCTCGCACGTCGCCGAGTCGCCTGAGGAGAGACGCTTCATCGCCGAGGCGCAGGGCCCGCAGCGGGACCTTCTCGAAACCCTCGGCATTTGGAGCGATGATCTGTTGAATGAGTACGGCAAGGGCCGAACACCGGTCGATCACGTCGGGCCGGCGTTCCGGGCCGACCTGATCTCGGGCTCCATGGCGATGCCGCCCAGAGCGCCTCGCCTGCTCGTTCACCTGAATCAGCTCAGCGATCACGATCTCCACACCATCGCCGAGCTTGATGTGCATGTGGCGTATTGCCCCCGTGCCTCGGAGTACTTCCGGGCGCAGGAGCACTTCGGGCCGCATCGATACCGCGAACTGCAATCGCTCGGAGTCAACGTTTGTCTCGGGACGGACTCCATTCTCAATGTCGATACTCGCGACGCGGATCGGCTGACACCGTTCGACGACGCGGCCCGACTCCACGTCCGCGACGGCGTCGCAGCATCCGAGCTGCTCCGCATGATGACGATCGCAGGGGCGACCGCGATCGGGGTTGACGCCGCACTCGCGACCCTCGAGCCGCAGGCGACGCCCGCGGGGCTGGTTGCGGTCGCGGCGGAGGCATCGGAACCGGAGGCAATGCTCGCCGCGGCCTTGCGGCGTGGATTGGCACCGGGGCTGATCGCTGGCCCGTTCTAGTGGCCTCACTACACTCGCCCGATGCTCACGCTCGGTGCATGGCTGCATAATCTGAGCCCGTTTGCCTGGGAGATCAGCGAGGGCTTCGGCCTGCGCTGGTACGGCCTGTCATACGCCGCCGGGTTCGTCGTGGCGTATCTGCTGATGCGCACCCTCGCCGGGCGCGGGCTGATCCAGATTCCCAAGGACCGGGTCGCCGATGCGATGACACTGCTGATCCTGGGCGTGATTGTCGGCGGAAGGCTCGGTTACTGCCTTGTCTACGAGCCCGCGCTGCTCACCTCATTCTCCAATACGTTTCCCTTCTGGTCCTTCTTCGCACTCAACAAGGGCGGCATGGCCAGCCACGGCGGGATGGTCGGTGTCATCATCGCGTGCGCGATCATTGCCAAGGGCTTCCGCAACGAACGCGGCGAGCTTGTCGGCCGCACCTCGACGCTGCATGTCATGGACGTGATGGCCCTGTGCGCCACGCCGGGCTTGTTCTTCGGTCGCGTCGCCAACTTCGTCAACGGCGAACTCCTGGGCAAGGTCGTCGCGATGCCCGGGCAAGCCGCACCCTGGTGGGCCGTGCAGTTCCCGCAGGAGATGTTCTCCGCCTCGATGGACAAAGGCGGCCACCGGCCGCCGCTGACGGCGGAGCAGGCGATCGCGCTGCAGCGGCTGATCGACGCCCACCGCGGCACGGCCGCCACCGACGAGCAGGCGTTTCAACGCGTCGTCGATCTCGTTCAGAAAGGTCCGTCGGAAACCAGCCGCCGCGTCGCCGAGCAACTCGCGCCGCTGATCTCGGCACGCCATCCGTCGCAGCTCTACCAGGCGCTGGCCGAGGGCCTCGTGCTCGGAGTGGCGCTCTTGATCATCTGGCGTGTGCCGCGGGCTCCGGGCGTCATCGCGTCGTGGTTCCTCATTATCTACGGCGTGCTCCGAGTCGTGACCGAGTTCTGGCGTTTGCCCGACGCCCAGCTCGCGGTGCAACGCATCGGCGGTCTTTCGCGTGGCCAGTGGCTCAGCGTGCTGATGGTGGTCGCCGGATTGGCGCTCTTGCGATTCTCGCTCACGCGGGTGAAGCGCGTGCCGGGTTTGCTCGGCGGATGGGGAGCGTCCAAGTCGGGTGCCACGGCTTGACGGCTCGACGTCAGTCCGTGCTGAGCGCGTGATGCGCGGCACGGCGTGAACGAGAGCGGCTAAACCGTGGCACCCGAAAGCGGGTCATCCAATGATCGCGGTACACGGGAGGTTCGATTGCGAGTCTTGGTGACAGGCGGGGCGGGGTACATCGGTTCGCACGCGTGCGCCGTGCTGCTCACCGCCGGGCACGAGGTGGTGATCGTCGACAACCTCAGCCGCGGACACAAGCGGGCGGTGAACATCCTCGCGGCACGCGCTCCCGGCCGCGTGCGGCTGGTTCAGGCGAACCTGTCCGATGCCGACGCCGTGCGCTCCGCGTTCGAGCCCGGGGTTGACGCGGTGATGCACTTCGCCGCATTCGCCAACGTGGGCGAAGGCTCGACCGATCCGAATCTCTACTACCGCAACAACGTCGCCGCCATCATGCCGCTGCTGGACGCGATACGCGCTTTCCGCGTGCCGCGGGTGATCTACTCGTCGTCGTGCTCGGTGTATGGCCAGCCGTCCGAGAGCATGATCCCGGTTCCCGAGACCGCGCCGCTTGGACCGATCAGTTCCTACGGGCGCACCAAACTCATCGGCGAGCAGATGCTCGGCGACCTCGGCGCCGCGATGAACGCCGCCGGCCAGCCGATCGCGCTCTCGTTCCTGCGCTACTTCAACGTCGCGGGCTGCGAAGTGCCCGACGCCAACGCTGCCGTTCACGGCCGCCTTGGCGAGGACCACGATCCCGAGCTGCACCTCATCCCGCTCGTGCTCCGCGTTGTGCTCGGTCGCGCCAAGTCGATCAAGGTGTTCGGCACCGACTACCCAACACCCGATGGCACCTGCATCCGCGACTACATCCACGTCAGCGACATCGGTGCGGCCCACCTCGCCGCCCTCGAGCGCACGAAGCCCGGCGAGACGCTCGCGTGCAACCTGGGCATCGGCAAGGGCGCGTCGGTGAATGAGATCATCAGCGCTGCTGAGCGGGTGACTGGCACGACGATCGCGACGGAAGTGGCGCCGCGCCGCGTCGGCGACCCGGCGCGGCTTTTCGCGAAGCCCGAACTCGCGTTCTCGCGCCTCGGCTGGAAGCCGCACTTCACCGAAATCGAGAAAATCATCGAGAGTGCGTACCGCTGGTTCCGGGATCATCCGAACGGCATGCGATCCTGAATCGGGGATCGGCTTCCCCGACCGGCCCGGACGGCGACAAACGCCGTGCCAAGCCAACATTTCGTCATGCACAGCCGCGCACCGCTCGAAGCAGAAGCGGTGGGTGCGTTGAATACCCACGCGGTTCAACGATTGGTGCCGGGCGGGTGCAATCCCGAATCACCCGGCG
>JBILLU010000042.1:0-21664 GCA_044375915.1 Phycisphaerales bacterium | reverse complement strand
GCGCTGAGGTCCGGGGCGGCGGCCTTGGCGACCCGGGCGAGACCGGACGCGGCGATCAGTCCGGCACCGGCGACGAGAGAGATCGCGCCGAACTCGCGGCGGGAGAGCGAAGAAGCGTGCGAAGCAGGCGTGAGGTCGCGGGCGGTCATGCGGAGTACTCCAAGAATGCGGATTCTTCAGGAAATCATGGGTCGCAACGGATCGCGCGGGCGCGGCGCCGGGTGATGCCGCAACCGACCCGCACCGGGGTTGTACCATGGCCCGCCGGCTGAGTTGCGAACCGACCGGAGAAATCTGTGCCGGATATTCAACAAGAAGCAGGGTTGTCGGCAGCGCGAAGGAGCCAGGATGGGCAGCGACCAGAACGCGTCAGGCGAGTCGACGGGATCGCTCGGTGGCGACACCACTTCGACCCCAGTTCGGTTGCTTTCGAAGCTGACTGGAGCCGAGCCTCACGAACTGCCCTTGGTCCTCACATCGATCGTGTCGGCCTTCTGCCTGTTTGCTGGGTACTCGATCGCGAAGCCCTTGCGAGACGCGGTTTCAGCGGGCATGGGCAACGACTGGCGGGCTTGGATGTTGACCGCGACGCTGGTCGCCATGCTGCTGGCGAGCATCGCAGTTGGCATCCTGGTCTCGCGTCTCTCATGGCGTCGCTTCGTGGTACTGGCCCAGATCGTTTGGGTCATCGGAGCCGTCGGGTTTGCACTCTGGTTCAGGATCGTCGGGACCGAGGCAAGCAAGCTGCTCGACGCGACGTTCTTCGTCGCCGTGAGCGTGTTTAACTTACTCAGCCTCTCGATCTTCTGGTCCACCGTGACGGACATCTTCGCCTCCGATCGGGCAAGGGCGGTCTTCCCGGCGATCGGCATCGGGCTGACCCTGGGCAACATCGCGGGCTCGTGGACGGTGTCGGCCTACGCCAAACAAGTCGACGCCAGCACATTAGTCTTCGCGAGCGCTGGCCTGCTCTGCCTCTCCGGGCTGTGCGCCGCGTGGATGCTCCGCAGTCTCCCGTCGCACGCGACTAAGACACGTCGGACACCGGGCGGGTCGATCACCGACGCGCTCGAGGGCTTGAAACTCGCTCTCGCTTCGGGCTTCCTGGGAAGGCTCGCGGTCTATGTGCTTCTCTACGCGATCACCGGAACGCTGGTATGGATGCAGCAGCAGTCGATCCTGAATGCCGAGTTCGAGCATTTGGGCGATGCGGCTCGAGCGAGCCGAACGCAGGTGAGCGGCCGCATCGACTTCTACGCCAACGTGCTCACCGCCGTGCTGCAATTAATTATCGCCGGCCGCATCCTGCGTTACGTCGGAGTCTCCGCCGCTCTGGCGCTCACGCCGCTGACAACGCTGGCTTCGCTGCTGGCGCTCTATTTCTCCCCCACCGTCGCGATGCTCATCCCGGTGCAGGTCGCACGCCGCGGCATCCACTACGCCATCGACCGCCCCGCCCGCGAGGTGCTCTACACCGTCGTGACCCCGACCGAGCGCTACAAGTCGAAGAACCTGATCGACACGTTCGTCTACCGTTTCGGAGACGCAGTGGGCGGATGGAGCGAGGTGCTGGTGACGAAACTTGGAATCGTCGCCAGCCTGGCCGCGTTCAGCACGCTGTGCCTCGGTTTTGCGGGGATCGGCGTGTCCTTGGGCCAGAGCCTGCGGAAGCGTGAGAGCACGAAGTAGAGCCTCTTGCGTAAGCACGAGGTCGGGTAGACGAAAAAGAAAAACCTCTCGCTCACGCGAGAGGCTCTATCGAAGCTTCCAGACCGCTCGTAGCGAGCTACTTCCGGAGTTCTTTCACCAACTCCGTCGCCCCGTACACCTTCTCGAGCGCAGCCATCAGCCCGCGGCTGTCGACCGAGACCGAACGCGAATTCACCGGATCAAAGAAGACATCGCCCGTCAGTGAATAGACGTTGCCGTCGAAGATCAGGCCGACGACCTCGCCGGCCTTGTTCACCATTGGGCTGCCGGAGTTGCCGCCGATGATGTCGCAGTCGGCGATCACGTTGAAGGGCGTCTTGAGATCGAGCGAGGGCTTGGCCTTGTTCCAGCTCTCGGGGAGCTTGAAGTCGATCTGCTCGGAGCGTTCCTGCGCTCGCTCGAACGCGCCGCCGAAGGTGGTGAATGCGGGGGTCTTGTCGCGCTCCACGCCCCTCACAGTGCCAAGGCTCATGCGGAGCGTGAAGGTCGCGTCGGGGTAGACGCTCTCGCCGAAATTCGCGAAACGGGCGGCGGCGAGCTTGGCGTACGAGGCCTTCTCTGCAGAGTCGACCGTGTCGTCGAACTGCTTGCGGAGCTCACGCCAACGCGGCTCGAGGGCCTTGGCGATCGCGATCAACGGGTCGTCCGACGCGTCGATTGCTTTCGCGCCGCCTTCAACCAGAGCCTTGCGGGCGGCGACGTCGAAGAGCTTGGTGCCCGCGATCGCCTCGGCCGCACGGTCGCGGGGCGACTTGCCGTCGAGGGCCGCGACGACGATCGGGTGATCGCCGCCGAGTCGCTCGGCGAGCAGACCCAGGCCTGACGCAAGCTTCTCGATCTCGAGCTCGGCGTAGAGCGGCTCGGGCGAGTAGAGGTTGAGGTAGGCCGCGGACATGCGCGAATCGCCGTACTCAGTGAGGCGTTCGGACGAAGGCTTGGCGAGTTCGGTGCCGAGCTGCAGGATGGTGTAGGCCCGCGACATCAGCGCGCCCGAGCCGGCGAGGGCGTTGATGGTCTGGCGTTCGACCTGGAACGCGCGGTGGGCGTTCTGGGCGTTGGTGATCGCCTCGAACGCGCTGCCCCACTCGCGGGCCTTATCGCTCTGCTCGATGAACGAGCGCAGGTCCAATTCGGCGGCGGCCTTGGTCGCCATGAGCCGCGGGTCCTGGAGACCTTGCAGCAGCCCAGTGATCACCTTGCGGCCATTGGCGACGCCGTGGATGTCGTCCTTGGCCATGTAGTCGAACTTCGCCGAGCGACCGGCGAAGCCCTGCAGAATGATCTCGGAACGTCGCGTGCGGTTGAGACGCTCGGGGACCTCGACATCGCGGAGGAACTTGAGGTGATCGGTGGTGTAGAGTCGGCGTGTGCGACCGGGGTGGCCGAACACAAACACGCTCTCGCCGTCCGCCGCGCCGTCGGCGCTCCACTTGAGGAAGTGCTCGGCCTTCAGGGGCTTGCCGTTCTCGTAGATGCGGAAGAATGCGCAATCGAGGTTGAAGCGCGGAAACTCGAAGTTGTCAGTGTCGCCGCCGAAGAAGGCGATGGCCTGCTCGGGGGCGAAGACGAGCCGCACGTCGGTGAAGGACTTGTAGCGATAGAGGTGATACTTACCGCCCTGGTAGAGCGTGACGACCTGGCTGGTGAGGCCGGTCTTCTCCTGCGAGGACTTCTCGATCTCGCTCATGGCCTTGCGGCGGGCCGCTCCGGCGTCGGCGGTGGACATGCCGGGCTTCTCGCTCGCGCGGACCTTGTCGGTCACGTCCTCGATCTCCCAGAGCACGCGGAGCTCCAGATCCTGGCACTTGAGTTCCTCGGTCTGGGTGCGGGCGAGGAAGCCCTTGGCGAGCAGGTCGTTCTCCGGCGTCGAGAGCTTCGCGATCGAGTCGGAGCCGACGTGGTGATTGGTCATGACCAGGCCGTCGGCCGAGACAAGCGAGCCGGTGCCGCCGGTCTCGAAGCGGACCACGGAACGCTGCATGTGCAGCAGCCATTCCTTGGAGGGCTCGAAGTTGTGCTTGGACTTGAGCGACGCGGTCGGCGGGCTGGTCAGCAGCCACATGCCTTCGTCGGCGCGGGCGGTGTGCAATCCAAGAGCAAGACCGGCGACAAGCGAGAGCGTTGCGAATCGCATGATGGGTTCCTGTAAAAAGACCAGTGCACGCCCTGAACGATGCGTGCGGCACCATCGTACCGGCACCGATGCGAGGGGTTTCGCGAGGCTCAGCGGAACATAGCGACCACAAAGGCGATGACAAAGATCAGTGCGACCTGGCAGCACACCAGGATGAAAGCGAGAACAATGGCCTCGATGTAGTCATCCAGGTCCAGGTAGGCCCGAAGCAGGATCAGATACGCAACAAAGGCCGCGATCCACGGCAGGATCGGCACCGGGATATAGCCCGCGCCGGCCCCGATCGCAGTCGAGATGCCCATGACAGCGAACAGATTCGCTGCGGCCAGCCCCCACGACTGATCAAACCCGCCGCTCCACATCGTGCAATACAGGAAATACGCCACCAAACCGAGGGGCACCAGGATCGCGAGACTGACCGCATCCATCAGCAGCGGTATCGGCTCCTGTGCAGCGAGCCGGATGACGCACAGCGCCGCGACACCGATTGCACCCGCCTTGATTGGCCGGACGTAGTAGTTGCGGACCTCGCGTTGCGATGTCGCGATCTGCTTCGAAATCCGCGGCGGAAGATTGTGCGTGCCGCATTCCGGGCAATCGCACTCGAGTTCCAAACCTCGCAAGTCATAGCCGCACGACGTGCACTGCCGAGGAACACTGCGCTCGGGTGGTGCAGGAGCGCGGCCGGTCTGAAGGTCGGTGCCGCATTTCACGCAGAGGCGTGCCGTCTCGCAGACGAGTTCGGCGCAGCGCGGACAATGCCGCGGCGGGCTTGCATCGCCATCGAGCGGAGCCAGCCCGATCGGACCGTCGTCATCCGACGTGACCGCAGTACTCGACGCCGACGCCCGCCGCACCCGTTCGGACTCGAAACACTCGCCGCACATGTAGTGCCCGGCGGCGTCCTTCACACGCTTGCGATCTGTGCAATCGATGCCACACTTGATGCACGTCTTCATGCCGCACCCTTGATGCACAACCGGTGATGCCGACGCCGCAACGCCTGAGGTCGAAGCCGCTAGGCACAGCAACATACCAGACCGGGAACTCAGGGCAAACGCGATACCATGGCGTCGTGGAACTCACCCCCCTTCGCTACTTCCGTGCGATCGCCCAGGCCGGGCACATGACCCGGGCCGCGGAGAAACTGGGCGTGACCCAGCCGGCGCTGTCTGCGATGCTGAAGAAACTGGAACACGAGGTCGGGACCGATCTCGTCGTCCGCACCGGCCGCGGCGTGGAACTGACCGAGGCGGGGCGGGTGTTTCTCACCCACGCGGACGATTCGGTGCGGTCCGCCGATCAAGCCGTCGCGAGTGTGCGGCAGCTCCTGGGCCTCGAACGCGGCACGCTGCGGCTGGGCGGCGGGGCGACGGCGATCACGTACCTGTTGCCGCCGGTCGTGTCTCAACTTCGCCGCAAGCACCCCGGCCTGCGGTTCTTTGTCCGCGAGGCGGGCTCGAGCGCGGTGGCGCAGAGCGTGCTCTCTGGCGAACTTGATGTCGGCATCGTCACGCTTCCGATCACGCTGCCGGGGGCGGACGACCTGGTCCGCGTGCCGCTGGTGACCGACGAGTTCCGCCTGATCGTGCCGGCGAATCACCGGCTGCGCAAGGGCGAGGCGTTCCGCTGGAAGGATCTGCAGGGCGAGCCGGTGGTGGCGTTCGAGGCCGGATCAGCGGTGCGGGAGGTGATCGATCGTGCCGCACGCGACAACGGCGTGACACTCGACATTGTGATGGAACTCCGCTCGATCGAATCGATCCAGCAAATGGTGCAGGCCGGCATCGGTGTGGGCTTTGTATCGCGGTTCGCGGTGTCGGAACGCGAGGGGCTGGCGTGCCGCGACACGCGACTGACGCGACAGTTGGCGCTCATCCGCCGGCGCGACCGCGATCCGTCGCCCGCGGCGGCGGCGTTCGAGAAGGCGATCGCGGCGAGCCTGCCGCGGACGAAGGCGAAGGAGCGGGTGTGAGCGAGACTGTCGGAGCGGGCGTCACGATCCGAGCGGCGACGGAATCCGACGCCGCGGCGTTGGCCGATCTCTGCGGCCAGCTCGGCTATCCCACCGACGCGGCCGCGATGATCACGCGGCTGCGTGAAGCTCGCGACGATCGCAACCGCGCGGTGATCGTCGCCGAGGTACATGGCCGTGCCGCGGGATGCATGGAACTGGCCGTGCAGTCCGCGTTCGAGAACGGCACGTGGCCAGAGATCCTCGGGCTGGTTGTGGATGCGAGTTGCCGCAGCGGCGGGATCGGGGCGGCTCTGGTGAACTATGCGAAGCGGTGGTCATGCGAGCGGGGGTTCAAGAGGCTGCGTGTGCGAACCAACGAGATCCGCACCCGCACGCACGCGTTCTACGAGCGCGAGGGATTCACCAAGACCAAGTCGCAGCGGGTGTACGACGTCGATCTCTAAAGACCAGTGGGACCGGCCTCCGGCCGGTCTTCCTGTTTGGGTGTGGTCTCTGGATGCAAGGGTTTCAGTCCATGGCCCGGCAGACCGGCCGGAGGCCGGACCCACTGGTGCAAAGGTCGCCGCGGCCTGAAGGGCCCCACCCCGATATCAGCCCAGGCGGGTTAGACTCGCCTCATGAGAGCTGTCGTCGTCACCAAGCAAGGCAATCCCGTCACGCCCAATATTCGATTTCAGTCCGATTGGCCGGACTTGCCCGCGCCCGCACCGGGCTGGGTAAACGTCAAGGTCCTCGCCTCCGCGTTCAATCACATGGACCTGTGGGTCGGCCGCGGAATCAACGGCGTGAACCTTACCTATCCGCGCGTGTCCGGCTGCGACTCCTGCGGCGTCGTCGTCGCGGTCGGGCCCGGCGTCGACGAGAAATGGATCAACAAACGCGTCATCGTGAACGCCGCGATGCGCCTGCCCGAACCCTCCCGCCCCGGCGACCCGCCCGGCTCGACGCTCGCTCCCAACTACGAACTCGTCGGCGAGCACCACAACGGGATGTTCGCCGAGCGATTCACCATCCCCGCGGCGAACCTCGCGGAGATTCCCGAGTCGATCGATCCGGCTCAGGCCGCCGCGTTCGGGCTGTGCGCGCTCACCGCGTACTCGATGATGATTACCAAGGCCGCGCTGCGCCCGGGGCAGAGCGTGCTTATCACCGGCATCGGCGGCGGCGTCGCGACCAGCGCGCTCGCGATCGCCAAGCACTACGGCTGCCCCGCCGCCGTAACGAGTCGCCATCAGTGGAAGCTCGACAAGGCCAAGGCGCTCGGCGCCGACCTCTGCGTCCTTGACAGCGGGCAGGACTGGAGCAAGGAAGTTCGCGCGTGGACCCAGAAGCGCGGCGTCGACCTCGCCGTCGACTCCTCCGGCAAGGCCACACACCTCAACTGCATCAAGTCCATCGCCCGCGGCGGGTGCTACGCCACCCCCGGCTGCACCAGCGGCCCCGATGCCACCACCGACCTCGCACGCATCTTCTGGAACCAGCTCCGCCTGCTCGGCTCGACGATGGGCAGCAACAACGAGTTCAAGGAAGTTGCCGCACTCTTTCGTGCTGGCTCGCTCAAGCCGGTCGTGGACAAGGTGTTCAAGGCTGAACAAGCAGGCGAGGCATATGCAAGACTTGAGGCGGGCGAGCAGTTCGGCAAGATCGTGCTGATGTGGTAACGAACCCCACGCGCAAGCGTGCTGTCAGTGCGGTGTTGAGGATGCGGCGACCTCTCGCTCACGCGAGAGGCTCTAGACAACTCTCACCGCGTCTCTTGCATCTTCTTGATCGTGTTCGTCGTGCTCTTGCCCTCGACAAGGTTGATGAGCGCCACCGTTCCGCCGTGTTTCTCGACGAAGTCGGCGCCCACTACGCGCTCCTTGGTGTAATCGCCGCCCTTGACGAGCACGTCGGGCTTCACCGCCTCGATCAGCTTCATCGGCGTGTCCTCGGCGAAGAGCACCACCGCGCCCACGCTGCCAAGTGCCGCGAGCACCTTGGCCCGATCGTCCTGGTTGTTCACCGGGCGCGTCGGGCCCTTCAGCCGCTTCACCGACGCGTCGTCGTTCAGGCCGACGATCAGGTAGTCGCCGTGGTCGGCGCTCTGGTCGAGCAACGCGACGTGCCCGGCGTGCAGGACGTCGAAGCAGCCGTTGGTGAACACGATCTTCTGCCCAGCGCGGCGGCGGGCGTTCACCTCGACCACCACCTGCTGCAGCGTCCGCACCTTGCCGAGCCCCTTGCTCGCCTGCTCCAGAATCGAACGGTGCACGGCTTCCAGCGGGATCGGCTCGACGCCGAAGACTTCGACTTCGAGCCCCGCGGCCGCGTTCGCAAATCGCACCGAATCGGGCCAGTCGATCCCGTTGGCTCGCGCCGCCGCCAGAGCCGCGAGCATCATGTCGCCGGCGCCGGTCACGTCGTACACCTTGCGAGCCACCGTCGGCACCGCCAACGCGGCCTTGCCCTGTTCCAGCAGCAGCGCCCCGTGGCGATCCAGCGTCAGCACCACGGTGGCGAGGTTGTGGTCCTGCTGCAGGCGTGTCGCCAGCAGCGTGTTGTGCTCCGCCGAGCCGTCGCCGTGGGTACGCAGACCGGTCGCAAACTCCGCCTCGGTGCGATTCGGCGTAATGCTCGTCGCACCGCGGTACTTGGCGTACGACGTGATCTTCGCCGGGTCGACCAGCACGTCCTTGCCGGCCTTTCGTGCGATCTCGATCACGCCCTGACAGAGCGCCTCGGTGCAGACGCCCTTGGCGTAGTCCTCGATGCAGACCACTTCGACGCTGGCGATCTTCTCCCGCACGCGCGCAAGCACTCGCTGAACCACCTCGGCGGAGAGTTCCTCCCGCGACTCAAAGTCCACGCGGAACATCTTCTGCGGGTGTCGGGCTTGAGCGAGGCCGATCAGGTTCTGCTTGATGGTCGTGGGCCGCGATGCGTCGACTTCGAGATTGGACGCGTCGACGCCGTGCCTTTCGAGGACGCCGCGGAGGTGTTTCCCCGGCTCGTCGTCGCCGACGACGCCGATCGCGATCACCTCGCCCTTCAGGGCGACAAGGTCCAGACACACGTTCGCAGCACCGCCCGGTCGGTGCTCCCGCTTCTTGACGTGCAGGATCGGGACCGGCGCATCGGCGCTCAAACGCTCGGCGTCGCCAAAGAGCAGTTCATCCAGCATGAGGTCGCCGACGACCATCGCACGGAACGGTCGCCAACGCTCAAGACTCTGCAGCAGGTGATCCATCGCGGCATTGTTCGCCGCCAGATCGGTGCGGGACATTCGCCGTAGCGGGAGCCCCGATCCTAACGCCGCTCTCGAGGATGAAACTTCTTGTGCACGCTGCGCAGGTGGGAGCGATCGACGTGGGTGTAGATCTGTGTTGTCGCAATGTCGGCGTGACCGAGCAGTTCCTGCAAGACGCGGAGGTCCGCGCCGCCGATGAGCATGTGAGTCGCGAAACTGTGACGCAGCATGTGCGGATGAATGTCGCGCAGACCGGCCGCCCTGGCATGCTTTCGAACGATCTGCCACAAAGCGACACGCTCCAGCGGACCGCCGTTCTTGGACAGAAACACCCGGCCCTCATCGCGCCCGTCGGGCCGAAGCAACTTCGGACGGCATTCCTTCAGGTACTCGTCGACCGCCCGCCGCGCCGGCACGCCCATCGGTACGAGCCGTTGCTTGTTGCCCTTGCCCGTCACCAAGACGCCGCCGATCGATGGGTCCACGCTTCGCAGCGTGATCGTACAGATCTCCGTCGCCCGCAGGCCGCTGCTGTAGAGCAGTTCGAGCATGGCGCGATCACGCAGCCACAACGGCGGTTCGACTTTCTCGTTGCCGCGCTTTCGGACTGCGGTCGCCTTCGGCAAGGATGAGGGCCTTGGCGCCTCGATCAGGGCTTTGACCTGCGCCTGTGACATCGTCTCGGGCACCCGCTTCCACCGCGTCGGCGGATCGACCGCAAGCGCTGGGTTGGTCGCGATCTTCCCGTTGCCGTGCAGCCAGCGGCAAAACACCCGCAGGGTCGCCAGATGCCGCGCCACCGACGAGGCCTCCATCTTCCGCTCTGACCGCAACCCCATGATGTGACTGTGCAGGTGCTCGGCGGCCATCCCACCGACCGCCGTGACCCCAGCCGCCGCCAGATCCGTCAGAAAATCACGCAGGTCCCGTCCGTACGACTCGATCGTGGCCGGTCGCATGCCGCATTCGATCCGCAGATAGACCAGAAAATCATCGCCGGCGGCGTGCAACGCCTGCGGCAAGTCGAGCGGCAGCAAAGGCTTCCGTTTGGCCGCCCCCCCCCGTCCAACGACCCTCCCTCGGATTGCTCGACCGCCTCGGGCACGCATGGAATCCCCATCGACCCACCGCCGTCGGTTGCGTGAGACTCCAATCACCCGGACGACTCAACGACTGCCCCGGGCAAGCGGACCTGCCGACCTTGAGAACGTTTTCATGTAAACACCTGCCAGAAAGGAGCTCCCGCCACCTACGCAATTTCACGGCGGCGTTATCATTGGAGCATGGTTGCTGGGGCTGACACTTTTGCTATCGCGGTGGTCGACACCCGTCCACTGGTGGCAGCGGCGATGGCGTCTTGGCTCGACAGCGACGGGCGGTTCTCGGTAAGGACGGTGGCCTCTCCGCCCCTGGACTTCGACGCGTGCCACGTACCGCAGGTGTGCGTGGTTGGAATCGCCGAGGGATCGTGGGACTGGGAGTCGCTGATGGTGGCGATCCGGGCGAACTGGGCGCAAACCCCGATCGTGATGACGCTGGGCGCTGCGCCACATCGATCTCTGGACGGCGCACTCGAGATGGGCGTCCAGGGCTTGGTGTGCGAGCACGGCGCCGCGGAGGACCTGCCCAAAGCGATCGTCGCCGTTGCCCGCGGGGAAACATATCTGTGTCCCACCGTGATCGGTCGCATGGCGAACGGACAGGCCTGTAGCAAGGAATCTCGCTGCTCCAGTCTCACCGCTCGCGAACGCGAAATCCTGCGGCACCTCGCCGGCGGGCAAACCAAACGCGAGATCGCTGCCGATCTGCACCTCAGCCCCAAGACCGTCGACAACCACACCACCGCAATCATGTCCAAGCTGAACATCCACAATCGCGTCGGCCTGACGAGGTTTGCGATCCGCGAGGGCATCTTCAGCGCCTGACGACGCGACGCGTACTGTTCGGCGATGGAACGCAACACCAAGCAGCGCTCCGCAATCCGCGATGCGATCACCGAGGCCCACGGCCCGGTCTCGGCCCGTGAGGTGCTCGACTTGGCCCAACGCCGCGTCCGCGGCATGGGCATGGCCACCGTCTACCGCACGCTCAAGGCCCTGGTCACCGACCGCGAGATCGTCCAGATCGACA
Organism: Phycisphaerales bacterium; assembly: GCA_044375915.1. Classification (GTDB taxonomy): domain Bacteria; phylum Planctomycetota; class Phycisphaerae; order Phycisphaerales; family UBA1924; genus JAFEBO01. Next base: position 10,483 of record JBILLU010000042.1, on the reverse strand, counting down.
TGCCCGGCGAGCCGCCCCGATACGAGATCGCAGGCAAGGCCCACCACCATCACTTCTACTGCCGAGGCTGCGGCCGTATGTTCGAGGTCGAGCAGTGCCCCGGCGATCTGTCGTACCTCGCGCCCGAAGGCTTCAAACTCGAGAACCACGACCTTTTGCTCCTGGGCCTGTGCGTCGATTGCGTCGGCGGCAAGAGCAAGAAGAAAGCGCCGACCAAGGCCCCGCCCCGGCTACGACCCGCAGGGGATCACACCCACGGGCACGACCACAGCCATCCGCACACGCACCGTCACTAGACTTCCTCGCGGTCGCGACGGTGCCTACCATGGACCTGCGACGAACGCATCGTCGCATCATTCATGAACGCCTCGACGCTCCAAACCCGCACGCTCCGCCCGACGCACGCCGTCGGCACGATCTGCTGCGCCGCGTCGAAACTCGCGAAACACAAAGCCGTGAAACGCTCGGCCTAGTAGTTCGCGATCCCTGAAAAACAAGGTTGATTGCGGACCGGCCGAGTGTACTCGACCGGCCCGCGATGTCGTTTTCATCGCGAGCCGAAGCCCCAAACTTCGTCGCGTGATCGTGTCTTTCACTGTTCCCCACCGTTTCACAAGGAGTCCCGAAATGTCCACCGCCGCCGCCACCCTCTCCAGCACCTGTCCCGAGTGCGAAGCCTCGATCGCGCTCACCCGCAGCCCGATCGCCGGCGAGGTCGTCCGCTGCGGCGACTGCTCCGCCGAGCTCGAAGTCACCGGCGTCGCGCCGCTGCGCCTGGAGCTCGCCCCCGAGGTGCAGGAGGACTGGGGCGAATGAGCACGTTCACACTCTCGATCCACGCCCGTTGGCACCCGCCGTTCTCGCGCACCCGCACTCCGAACCCGTCTTGCTGTCGCCATCGCGACGCTCACCAGAACCCTCCACCTGTACTCCAGGAACCCACGCATGCATGTCGGCATTCTCGTCTCCCGCGTCCGCACCGAGGAGCGTCTACTCATCGACGAGCTCGCGCGCCGCAGCGTCTCCCATGAAGTGATCGACGTCCGCTCGCTCGTCGTTGACGCCGAGAACGTCCGCGACCTCGCCCGCTTCGACGCCGTGCTCGAACGCTGCATCAGCCAGACCCAGGCGATCACGTTCGCTCGCCTGTTCGAGCACGCGGGCGTGCCGTGCGTCAACGCGTCGCGCACCATCGAGACCTGCGGCGACAAGCTCGCCACCACGCTCGCCCTCGTCCGTGCCGGCGTGCCCTCGCCCCGGACCGTGATCGCCTGCGAGGAAGAGAGCGCCCTCCGCGCCGTCGAGACCATCGGCTATCCCGCGGTGCTCAAGCCGACCGTGGGGTCGTGGGGCCGCCTGCTCGCCCGCGTGCACGACCGCGACGCGGCCGAGGCGATCATCGAGCACAAGGCCACGCTGGGCGGGCCGCAGCACTCGGTGTTCTACGTGCAGGAGTACGTGAACAAGCCCGATCGCGATCTCCGCATCTTCACCGTCGGCGACGAGGCGATCGCGGCCATCAGCCGCAGCAGCGAGCACTGGATCACCAACACCGCCCGCGGCGGCAAGGCGGCGGGATTGACCATCACGCCCGAGATCGCGAACCTCTGCCGCACCGCGTCGCGCTGCGTCGGCGGCGGTGTGCTTGCGATCGACCTGCTCGAGACCGCTGAGGGCCGCCTGCTCGTGAGCGAGGTCAACCACACCATGGAGTTCCGCAACAGCATCACGACGACGGGCGTGGATATCCCGGGTCGCATCCTCGATTGGCTGCTCGAAGTCGCCGCGGGTCGGCAGGCCGCATCGAACGACTCCTCGCTCATCCGCGTCATCCGCGGGGACGCGGAGCCCGCGGCCATCGCCGGAGGTGCCCGGTGAGCGAGGGAACGCAACGCATCCGCGCTTCAATCATCGGCGGCAGCGGCTATGGCGGCGGCGAAGTCCTTCGGCTTCTACTCGACCATCCCAACGTCGAGGTGGCTCAGGTCACCAGCCGCTCGCAGCCGGGCGTGTTCGTGCACAGCGTGCACCCCAACCTCCGTGGCCGCACGAAGCTCGCGTTTGTGCGTCCCGAGGAACTCGAGGCCTGCGATGTGCTCTTCCTCTGCCTGCCCCACGGCGAGGCGAGCAAGCAGATCGAGCGCCTCAGCACGCTCGCGCCGCGGATCGTCGATCTCTCGGCAGACTTCCGGCTGCGCGACAAGGCCTCATACCGCAAGTGGTACGAGGAAGATCACCCCGCGCCAGCGTGGCTTGATCGCGCGGTCTACGGCCTTCCGGAACTGCGCCGCGAGACGATCCGCACCGCACGCCTCGTCAGCGGCGTGGGCTGCAACGCCACGGCGATGAACCTCGCGCTCTTGCCACTCGCCCGCCACGGGCTCATCAAGTCGGTGGTGTGCGACGTCAAGGTCGGCTCCTCCGAAGCAGGCAACGCCGTCAGCCCGGGGAGCCATCACCCCGAGCGCGCCGGTGCCGTGCGTTCGTACGCCCCAACCACCCACCGCCACGCCGCCGAGGTCGAGCAGGAGCTCATGGAACCCTTCGGCCGCTTCGACCTGCACGTCAGCGTCACCGCGATCGAGATGGTCCGCGGCGTGCTCTGCACGGCCCACATCTTCCCGACCCGAAAGGTCGAGGAGAAAGAACTCTGGCGGCTCTTCCGGGAGGCGTATTCCAACGAGCCGTTCGTCCGTCTTGTAAAGGACCGCGTCGGACACTTCCGCTTCCCCGAGCCCAAGATCCTCGCCGGCACCAACTACGCCGACGTCGGCTTCGAGGTCTCGCCCGACGGCTCACGCATCGTCGCGATCTCCGCGATCGACAACCTCATGAAGGGTGCCGCGGGCTCGGCGGTGCAGGCCATGAACCTGATGCACGGCTTCGCCGAGAACGCGGGCCTGACCTTCAGCGGCCTCCATCCGATCTGATCGTCGTCGCTTCGATGGCACAGGCGTTTCACCTGTGCGTCGCGCTTTCTTGTTCTCCCGCTCTGAACGGTCAAACAGGACGTCCGACCCAGCTCCAACAGAAGACACCGTCATGAACACCATCGTCATCAAGATCGGAGGCGCCGCGGGGCTCGACTTTGCCCACGCGGCTGCGGACATCGCGGAACTCATCCGCAGCGGCACGCGCGTCGTCGTCGTCCACGGCGGAAGCGACGCGACCAACGAGCTCTCGCGTCGCCTCGGCATCGAGCCGACGTTTCTCACTTCGCCCAGCGGGCACACGAGCCGTCGCACCGACGCGAAGACGCTGGAGGTCTTCCAGATGGCCTGCCGCGGCCTGGTGAATCCGCGCATCGTGCTGGCGCTGCAGCGTGTGGGCGTGCAGGCGGTGGGCATCTCGGGGCTCGACGCTGGGCTGTGGACCGGGCCGCGGAAGAGCGCGGTGCGGGCGATCGTCGACAACCGGCCGGTGATCATCCGCGACGATTACACCGGCACTGTCGAGCGGGTGAACACCCGCGTGCTGACGACGCTGCTCGATGCGGGCTTCACGCCGGTTATCGCGCCTCCCGCGCTCGCCGAAGACGGCACGGCGATCAACATCGACGCCGACAGAGCCGCGGCACAGACGGCGGCGGCGCTACGGGCCGACTCGCTCATCCTGCTGACGAACGTGCCGGGATTGCTGCGAGCGTTCCCGGATGAGTCGTCGCTGATCCCCGAGATCGCCCGGGCCGAGCTCGCCGCGGCGGAAGAGCTCGCGCAGGGACGCATGAAGAAGAAGATCATGGGAGCCCGCGAGGCGCTCGAAGGCGGCGTCTCCCGCGCCATCATCGCCGATGGTCGCGTCGAGCGCCCCATCAGCCGCGCTCTGGCGGGAACGGGGACCGTGATCCGATGACATCGCCCTCCCCCACCGCTGCGACCCCGAGCACGCCGTCGGCGATCCCGTCCGACGCCGACGCGATCGATCTCGTCTTCGATCTCGTCCGCGAGTACAGCCCGTCCAGGAACGAGCTCCCCGCGAGCCGCCGCCTCGCCGAGCGGGCCGCGGCACTCGGGCTGCACGCGACTGTGGACGACACCGGCAACTTCGTCGCGAGCACGCACGGCGATCCGCTCCGCTCTTCCAACGATTGCCGCGACATCGTGCTGCTCGGGCACATCGACACCGTGCCGGGCGAGATCCCGGTGCGGATCGACGACGGCATCCTCCATGGCCGAGGCAGCGTGGACGCGAAGGGGCCGCTGGCGACGTTCGTGATCGCGGCAGCTCGGCTGCGCGAACACCTCCCCGCGGGCGTGCGGCTGGTCGTCATCGGCGCGGTGGAAGAAGAAACACCCACATCCCGCGGCGCGAGGGCGGTCGTCGATCGCTACCAACCCATCGCCTGCGTCATCGGTGAACCCAGCGGCACCAGCGGCGTGACCGTCGGCTACAAGGGACGCCTCGTGGTGCGGGCCGAGGCGACGCGATCGCTCTCGCACACCGCCGGCCCCGATCGCAGTGCCGCCGACCGGGTCGTCGCATGGTGGTCGCGCGTGCAGACGCGGGCCACAACACTGGCCGATCCCGCGGCGTCGCCGTTCCGCTCGCTCCAGCATTCGGTGCGCACCATGCACGCAAGCGACGACGGATTCACCGATCGCGCCGAACTCGTCGCGGGATTCCGACTGCCGCCGAGCGTGACGCCGGAGCAACTGAAGACCGTGTGCCTTGAGGAAGCGGGCTCAGACGTGTCGCTGACCTCTGTCGGTGCCGAGGTGTGCTTCGAGGCCGACCCGAAGAGTGGGCTGGTGCGATCCCTCACCGGCGCGATCCGCTCGCACACGCCCGACGCTCGGCCACGTATCCTCTACAAGACCGGCACCAGCGACATGAACGTCGTCGGCCCGACGTGGCGTTGTCCGATCGCGGCCTTCGGGCCGGGCGACAGCGCTCTGGACCACACGCCGCAGGAGCATCTCGTGCTCGACGAGTACCTGCTCGCGTGCCGCGTCCTCGACCACGCACTGGCACGCTTCGTATCGGAAGCGGTTCCCGCCGAGAGCATTCAGGGGCAGATCAACAAGTCGTAGAGCACCACGAAGATCTGGAAGTCGCTGTCATCCACGAGGCCGTCGGAGTTGAGATCACCCGGGCACGCGGCGGGTGCGAACTCAATCGGCCCGACATCAATGGGAGCGAGTGAGCCGTAGGCGTTGGGCACCAACCCGACGTCGGCCGCCCGGGGTTGGCCGGCGAAATCCTTGAAATCCGTGGGTTGGCAGGCGAGGTACGAGGTCACCAGTCCGCGGTCGATGCAGGGCGAGTTGCTCTGCAGGTTGAAGTTGTTGGCGACGGCGTTGACGAAGCGAGGATCGCCGTTGAAGTTCGTGCCGCTGGCGGTGCCCGGGACGAGCGAGTTCGAGACAGCGGTCACGTTGAGCGCCCCCGAGTTGTCCCAGAAGATCGAGTTCGCAATCGAGTTGCTGTTGGCGGCGTCGAAGAGGTCGGTCGGGCCGCACCGGGTGAAGAGGCAGTTCGCGAAGCGGGCAAAGCCGTTGCTGTTGCCGCCGCTGCTGACGGCACCGAGATCGCGGAAGATCGAGCTGGTGACCGTCGCCGAGCCGAGATCGAGGTCCATTGCCACGCTGCTGGTGTTGAACAGGCAGGAGTCGATGACCAGCAGGTCCAGCGGGTTGAACGATGACGACACCTGGAGCAGCGAGCCGTCGGCCGTGCCGGGGAGCGAGGTCAGTTCGACCCGCCGCAGGGAATTGAGCCCGCCAAGGTTCACGACGCTCGCCACCGTGGATCGGTTGACGATGGTCATGTCCTGCGCGCTGCCGCCGCTGAACAGAAGGACGGCCGCGAAGGTGCCAGTGGGTCCTTGCAGGATCGTCTGGCCCATTCCGGCACCGCGGAGGGTCAACGCGCTGAGATTGATCGTGTTGGTCAACGGATACGTGCCCGCGCCGAGGTCGACCTGGTTGGCTCCGACCTGAGGAAGGACTGAAAACGCGCTCGCGAGCGTGGGCTGTTCTGCCGGGACCCGAATCGGTGCGGGCACGCCGTTGGCGGCACGAATCTCGACGATCGCGTCGGGGCCGAAGTTGACGGTGACAATCTCCCACGTGCCCGCGACCGAGCTGTCGTAGCGCACGTAGTCCTTGTTCTGGCTGTTGGCGGGCTCGCCGACGCGCCAGTTGCGGTAGCTGCTGGTCGATCCATCGGACCAGACCAGCGTCCCCTCGGAGGCGGCGTCGTTGAGACCGATGTAGGGCTTGGTGTTGGTGAGCACCACGTTCGCGCGGACCCACGTGTTCTCCGCAGCGTCGTCGATGCTCGCCAGGTCGCCGCCCATCGCCACCGCGAAGGCGCGGAACTGGTTCCAGTCGCCCCCGGTGATCCGGTAGTAGCGCGACTGGTTCGCAGAGTTGAAGAACGGCCCGGCGGCGACGGTGACCACGGCCTGCGCAAGCCCGGCGAGAGCACAGCACGCGAGCACGGAAAGCGATGAAGCCAAACGCATGGGAACTCTCCTTATGGGCAGATGAGCTGGTTGTACCACACCACGAAGATCTGGAAGTCGTTGTCGTCGACCACCGCGTCGCCGTTCAGGTCGCCGGGGCACGGAACAGGCGTGAACTCGAAGACACCCAAGTCGATCGGAGTCACGCTCGGGGTGTAGTTCGGCACGCTCGGCACGTCGATCGCGCGCGGATTGCCCGCGAAGTCCACCAGATCCTCGGGCAGGCACGCCGCGAAATCCGCCACCGCGCCGCGATCAATGCCGGGAGAGTCGGGCCGAAGCCGGAAGTCGTTGGCGGCGTCGTTGACGAACTTGGGATCGGCATCGAGATTGGTGGGCCCCTGAATGCCCGCGCCGATGCAGTACCGCACGCTCGTACCGATCTCTCCGGTGTTGTTCCAGAAGATCGAGTTGGAAACAAACGTATCCGGCCCGAACTGGAACTGCGGGCCCGGCCCGCACCGCGTGAAGACGCAGTTGCTCATTCGAAGTGTGCCCGAACTCCCGCCGTTCTTGCTCACGGCCCCGAGGTCGCGGAAGATCGTGTTGATGATCGAAAGATCGCCGTTCTCGGGCTCCAAGGCGTACTCGCTGGTATTGAACACACAGCTATCGATCACCGTCGTCTCAGAAGACGTCGATCCTGAGAACTCCAACAGAGGGCCGTCCGCAGTGCCCAAGGTCGACGTGAACTCCACCCGCCGAATGCGATTGGCACCCGAGAAGACCACGGCTGAGGGGCCCGAGGAGCGATTGACGATCGTCAGATCCTGCACGGCCGCATTGCCTCCCACCGACATGCCCGGGCTCGTGCTTGTGGGCATCAACAGGGTCGTCTGTCCGACGCCCGCGCCGCGGAGCGTGCGCCCGAAGACAGTAAAGCTCGAAGTGAGCGTGTAGGTGCCGGCTGCCACAACGACTTCCGCGGCGTCCGTCTGATTCGCGGCGATGATGGCAGCCAGAATCGTCGGCTGCTCACTGGGAACTCGAACCGTTGCCTGCTCCCCGTTCACCGGCTTGATCTCAACGATCGCCTCGGGGCTGAAGTTGACGGTCACGATTTCCCATGTCCCCGCCGCCTGGCCGTCATAGCGGACGTAGTCCTTCGTCGCGGTGTTGGAGGGCTCGCCGACGCGCCACGCGCGAAAGCCGCTCGTTGAGGCGTCGGCCCAAACCAAGGTCCCCTCGGTCACCGCGTCGTTGAGGCCGATGAACGGTTTGGCGCCGTTGCCAACGACGGTGCTGCGCACCCATGTGTTCTCCGCCGCGTCATCGATGGTTGCCAGATCCCCTCCCAAGGACTGCGCGAAAGCGCGAAGCTGGTTCCAGTCGCCCCCGCTGATCCGGTAGTAGCGCGACTTGGTTGTCGGGTTGTAGAAAGGCCCGGCCGCGACCGAGACCGCGGCGGTAGCGGTCGTGCCCGCGGCCGCACAGAAGAGCAGGGCGGCCGCAACGGGAGAACAAGAACGCGTGAAGCGGAAGCTCATGGTGCAGGACTCCCTCGTGGACTCGGGAACAGGACAAACGCAGGCAACGCGCCCAGATACCAGAGAAGCGAGACGAGCCTTCAAGCACCCTCACCGTCCGATCACGAAAACCACGAAGTCGTTGCAAGACACAACCCCTGCCGAGACATGCCAGACGGAACCTGCCCGTCCGTGGCTTCACCCGGGGAAGCCATGGCCCGCTGGAAAAGGGGGCTGGAACCGTCCGATACACTGCATGACCAATGGGGCATCGCACCGACGTCACCATGCTCTTGAACGAACTGTCCGGCGGCGATGCCTCTGCCGCCGATCGTCTGTTGCCCATGCTCTACACCGAACTGCGGGCTCTCGCCGGTTCGTTCTTCAAGAACGAGCGGCGCGATCACACCTTGCAGCCCACCGCACTGGTCAACGAGGCGTACATCAAGCTCGTCGGCGGGGAATCGGGCGACCCGGTCCACGCCACCAGCCGGGCCCATTTCATGGCCTTGGCCGCCAAGGTCATGCGGCAACTGCTCATCGATCACGCTCGGGCGAAGCGGGCTCAGAAGCGCGGCGGCTTCGGCGAGGCCGGCGACGGCCAGAAACGCGAACGGGTCAGCGACACGATCGCCCTCGCCCAGACGCCTTCACCCGACGGCCGCACCGAGGCCGACGTGCTCGACCTCGAGGACGCGATGCAGGAGTTCGCGGCGCTCTACCCGCGCGCAGCTCGGGTGGTTGAGCTCAAGTTCTTTGGTGGCTTGACCGCGCAGGAGATCGCCACCGTCCTTGGCGTGGGGGATGCCACGGTCGAACGTGACTGGGTACTCGCCCGTGGGTGGCTGAACCGGCGCATGAAGCCGCCAGAAGCAGGCGAGAAACAACCCTGATGTCTCGGTCGCAACACAAACGACTCGAGAGCATTGACGCAGCTTCGTCACGCGAACGCACACCATGAGCGCCGACGACCGTACCAAGGACCTCTCGCTGGAGCAGCGCGTTGCGCGAGTGCTCGACGACGCCGGCGACATGTCCGGCCCTTCGCTCGTCGCGTTCGTACGCGGCCGTTGCGATAGCGATCCGGAGGTCGTGCGCGAGGTCGAAGCGCTCTTCAGCCTCGCGGGCGATGAGAATCCGATTCTCGACTCACCCGAGTATGCGCCCGACCGACCCGCCCTCGACCGGCTGCACGCCGTGCTCTCGTCGAAGTCGTCCCCTTCGGATTCCCCGACCTCCGGGTTGGACGAGGGCAGAGTCCTCAAGATACCGCTGCCGCAGGCGATCGGGCCGTATCGCGTCGTCCGCCTGATCGGCGAGGGCGGCATGGGCCTGGTCTACGAGGCCGAGCAGCCCAGCCCCAAGCGCCGCGTCGCAATCAAAGTCATCGCCCGCGGCATCGCCACCCGAGCGATGCTCGCCCGGTTCCGCAACGAGGCCCAGGTGCTGGGCCAGCTCAAGCACCCCGGCATCGCGCAGATCTTCGAGGCCTCAACCGACGTCGCCACCGGTCAGGCGTACTTCGCGATGGAGTACGTCGAGGGCCCGCCGCTGACGCGGTTCGTGCGGGACCGCTCGCTCTCAGATCGCCAGCGCGTCGACCTGCTCGCCCGGGTGTGCGACGCGGTGCAGCACGCCCACCAGAAAGGCGTGATCCACCGCGACCTCAAGCCCGGCAACATCCTCGTTGAGGTCGCCTCCGACGGCTCGTACGCCCCCAAGGTGCTGGACTTCGGCGTCGCCAAGCTCACCAACAGCGAGGGCGAATCCGCCACGCTCGCACTCGACGCCAACCGCATCGTCGGCACACTGGGCTACATGAGCCCCGAGCAGTTCGAGGCCCGGCCCGAACAGGTCGATACCCGCAGCGACGTGTACGCCTTGGGCGTCATCCTGTACGAACTGCTGGCCGAGAAACTGCCGCTGGATCTGAACGATCTCACCATTACGCAGGCGGCGACCAAAGTGCGGGAGCAGGTGCCGCCCAAGCTCGGGCGCGTCCGCGCTGTGCTCGCCGGCGATCTGGAAGTGATCGCCGCCAAGGCACTGCACAAGGATCGCGAGCAGCGGTACTCCTCTGCCGCCGAACTGGCGGCGGACCTGCGTCGCTTCCTCGCCCATGAGCCCATCACCGCCCGTCCCCCGGGCACGCTCTACACCATCCGCAAGTTCGCCCGACGCAAACCGGCGCTGACAGCGATCTCGATCGGCTCGGTGCTGGCGCTGGTCGGCGCCACTGCGTTCTCATGGGTGCAGTACGAGCGGGCGGTGAAGGCCCGCGAGGCCGAGGCCGCGCAGACCGTGCTCGCCAACCTGCGAGCCACATCCGAGCAGCAAGCCCGCGAGCGCGCCGACGCGGCCAACAGCGTCACCGAAGCGGTGAAGGACTATCTCGTCCTTCAGATGATCGGAGCGGCGGCGCCGGACAAGATGGGCTACGACGTCAAGGTTCTCGACGTGCTCAAGGTGGCCGAGAAGGGCATCGCCGAGAAGTTCGGCGGCAGCCCCAAGATCCAAGCCGAATTGCGCTACGAGCTGGGCCGCATCTACA
>JBILLU010000041.1:0-21826 GCA_044375915.1 Phycisphaerales bacterium | reverse complement strand
GCATCAGCGGCTCTCTGGTGTACGCTGCGGTGTAACCGTCAAAGCTGAAGTGCGCGGCGAGTCCGCTGAGCGCGACGGTGGAGTCAACGTCGGAGTCGGTGATCGTGGCGCTGCTGCCGGCGAAGCCGGCGAACCCGCCGCCGGTCGAGCCACCTCCGGAGCCGGATTTGAGCGTGACGACGTTGGTCGGGCTTTGCGTCAGCGGGTCGGGGAAGCCCGCGGCCCGGAGGTTGCCGCCGACGAATCCAGAGCCCAGGGGGCCGGCAAGAGCTCGGCTGCACAGAACAAGACCGACAACAGCCAGACAGCATCGCATGGTGAGCCCTCCGCGGAAGGGCCCCAGCATACCAGCACGACAACCAGGCTTTCGCCGCGGAACCGCAATCCGCGGCTTTCCGACGGCGAAGCTGCGAAACAGGAAGCTTTCCTCGGCCCCCTTCGCTACCCGTTCACGCTCATCACCACCTTGATCCCCGCTCCCGAGATCATCGTCTCGTGAGCCTTCTCGAACTCTTCCAGTGGGAACTCGTGGGTGATGATGTCGTTCAGCTCGAGCTTGCCCGACAGCAGCAGCTCTTCCATCTGGTACCACGTCTCGAACATGCGGCGGCCGTTAATGCCCAGCACCGTCGCGCCCTTGAACACCACGTGCTGCGTGATGTTGAACGTCGGGGGCTTGGCGGGAATGCCGAGGAGAGCCGCCACCCCGCCGTTGCGCAGGGCGCTGAAGCCCTGGTCGTACGCCGCGGGAGAGCCCGACATCTCGAGCAGCACGTCCACGCCCTCGTTGCGGCAGCCCTTCTTCACATCGCTGATCCAGCTGCTGTTGCGCGGATCAAACACATCCGTCGCGCCCAGCTTCTTCGCCAGTTCGCGACGGCTCGGGTTAATGTCGGTCGCGAAGATGCGTCCCGCGCCCGCGGCCTTGGCCACCGTCACCGCCATCAGGCCGATGATGCCCGTGCCCGTGATGAGCACCGACTTCGCACTCACGCCCGCGGCCATCACGGTGTGCACCGCGTTGCCGAGCGGATCGAGCACCGCCGCCACCTTGTCGGGGATCTTCGCGTGCACCGGCCACACGTTCTCTTCGGGAACGCACGCATAATCGGCGAAGATGCCGTCGCGGTCGATGCCCAGGATTCGCGTGTCGCTGGCGATGTGCGCATTACCCGTGCGGCTGTTGTAATCGATGCCCGCGGTGATGTGCCCTTCGGCGCTCACTCGCAGCCCCGGCTTGTACCGCGTCACCGCGCTGCCCACATCCTCGATCACACCGACAAACTCGTGGCCCGTCACGATACCCACGGGGATGCGCCCCGCCGCCCAGTCGTCCCACTCCCAGATGTGCCGGTCCGTGCCGCAGATGCCGACCTTCGAGATCTTGATCAAGACCTCCCGCGGCCCGGGCACCGGCTTGGGGTGATCGGCGATGAACTTCAGCCCCGGCCCGGCGTGATGCTTGATCAAGGCCCGCATGGTGGTCTTGGACGTTCGAGCGGCGGACACAGATGGTGCGGCAGACGTCGCCATGGCATGCTCCCAAGGGTTCTTCGCAAGTGTAGATGCGGCCTTCTCCTCACTCGATGCCTGGATGCCTGAATGCCTCGATGCCTTCCCCCATCCGAACCCTTCGGCCCCTCGCGGCGCTGCATCGGCTAGAGTCTTTCCCGTGAGCCGAGCGATCAGCACCCAAACCCCGCGGCAACCCCGGCACAAGGTCGCCGGGTCCTACCTCTATATGGCCGCCAAGCCCGGCGGCGGTCGCTCCGTCGGCCTGCGCCAGGCCAAGGACCAGCGCCACCTCGCCACCGAACTCCGCAAGGAACGCATGGCCCTCCTGCGTTCGGTCCGCCTGCCCATCGCCGCCGGCGACTCCGGCGGCACCGTCAAGCTCAAAGACCAGGCGGAGATGAACACCCAGCTCGCCCAGCTCCTCTCCCGAGGCTCGCCGCTGGTCGAGGCCCTCGAAGTCACCGGCGCGTCCGTTTCGAACAAGATGCGTCCCAAGGCCCTCCGCATGCGCGACCTCGTCGCCGGCGGCGCCAGCTTCGCCGACGCCTGCGAACAAGTCGGCGGCTTCGACCGCGTCACCATCGCGCTCTACCGCGCCTCCGAACGCACCGGCGATCTCGCCGGTGCCTCCAAACAGCTCGCCATCGCCGCACGCCGCCAGTTGTCCATCCAGGGCAAAGCCGCGACGCTCATGATCTATCCGGCGATCCTGCTCACCATCACCTGCATCGCCGCCGCCGTGCTGCTCACCAAGGTCCTGCCCCGCATCGGCGAGGCCATCGCCTCCGCGGGCGTCACTTTGCCGTGGTTCACGCGGGCGCTGCTGGCCATCGGCATCTTTCTGCGCGACAACGCGCTCGTCATCACCATGGTGCTCGGCTTCGCGATCATCGCGGCGATCATCATGCGGGCCGTCGTCGGTGCCGCCATCCTGTCGGCCATGCGAAAGATGCCCGCGATCCGCCAGGTCGTGCTCGCCCAGGAATCGGCCCGGTTCTTCAGCGTGATGTCCGCCCTCACCCGCTGCGGCGTGCCCCTCGCCGACGCCCTCGGCGTCGCCAACGGCGCCATCACGCATCCCCAGATGCGGGTCCAACTCGAGAAACTCCGCGTCCGCCTCATCGAGGGCGGCGTGCTTCGCAATCTGATTGATGAAGTCGACAGCCTGCCCATCACCACCCGACGGCTGATGATCGCCGCCGAACGCGCCGGCGACCTGCAGAGCGCCTTCGACACGCTGGCGATGGACATGATGGAAGAAGTCGAAACCCGCTCGGCCCGCCTCATCGCGTTCATGGAACCGGCCGTCATCGTCTTCCTGTTCCTCGTCGTCGGCTCGGTCATCCTCGGCATCATGATCCCGCTGCTGAACCTCAGCAGCAGCGTCGGCATGGGCGGATAACCACGCGAAACACGCCTGGGATACGACGGCGTGGCCGCTCGGGGACAAGCCGTGCCACAACACCCGCGCCGATCAAGTCGTGACACCCCGATACCCGCGAAGCATGCCCTCGTGCCGAGCCGATAAGATTCCTTCGCACGAAATCTCGTCATCCAGCGAACACCCAATCAACCGCCGGCGCTCCACGACAGAGCGGCCCGCGCCGCGGAAGGAATCGAAACGATGAAGACCAATCAGATCGTCCGCCACGCCCGCGGCTTCTCGCTGCTCGAACTCACCCTCGTGCTCGTCATCCTCGGCGTGCTCATGGCCGTTGCCGCCGTCAACGTCCTCGGTCAGGGCGAGAAGGCCAAGATCCAGGCCACCAAGGCGACGCTCGCGACGATCAAGAATGCCGTCAATCAGTACCACCTCGAACAGAGCGCGTTCCCCACCACGCTGCAGCTGCTCGTCGGCGCGAAGATCCTCGAAGCCGGCAAGCTCAACGACGCCTGGCAGCGCCCCCTCGTCTACGACCCCGCCGGTCTCGACGCCGATCGCCCCTTCGTCCTCTTCAGCAAGGGCCCCGACGGCCTCTCGCCCAGCCAAGACGACATCGACGCCTTTGCCACGCTCACCCAGCAGCAGCCACAGCCCCAGTAACGCCAGACCCCTCGTCGCAAGGCGGAGCCCATGCGCACCACAGCCCGCGGCATCACCTTTCTCGAAGTCGTGCTCGCCGTCGCGCTGCTCGGCCTGACCACCCTCAGCGTCGTCCTCGCCACCAACTACATCTCCGCCGCCTCGATCCGCAACGCCCACCGCCTCAACGCCAGCGAGATCGCCAACCGCCTCATGCTCCAGTACTTTGACGACCCCGAGTCGCTCCCCAGCGAAGCGGCCTCCGTCGAGTACGGCCGCGAGGGTGTTTCCTACCGCTACCGCTGGGGCTTGGGCGAGGAATCCCTCAGCGTCGAACTCCCGACCCCCATCGCCCCCAGCACTGAAGAAGACAAACGCGAGCAACAGCTCGCCCGCCTCGGTCGCTCCACCGCCGACCGCTTCGGCCGCTTCCGCGTCGTCCGCGTCCGCGTCTGGCTCAGCGAAGAAACCGGCGGCTCGTTCAGCCCCGAGACCGGTGTGCCCCAGGCCACCCTCGCCCGCATGTACGACCCGGCGGATATCCCCAACTGGAACCCCGACAAGCTCCGCCGCCAGATCGACACCGCCGGCCTCAAGGGCGTCCTCGACCAGATGAGCGGCGCCCGCGCCGGAGGCCTGCGCCCCTCGCTCAGTCAGCAATCCAGCGACCGCAAATCCAACCAGAAGAAGGAGGGCAGCAAGTGATGCTCCCTCCAGCCACCATTCCCGCCGACTCGACGCGCCCTGAAGCCGGATTCACCACAGAGACACAGAGGCAAAGAGAGGGAACCGGGTTCAAGGGCCCATCATCAAGAAGGACCGTCGCTTCTTCTTCTTCTTCTTCTTCTTCTTCTTCTTCTTCTCTGCGTCTCTGTGCCTCCGTGGTAAAGACTCCCTCGCGTGGCTTCACCCTTCTCGAAGTTGTCCTCGCGACCTCCATGGGCGTCATGGTCATCGTCGTCGCCCTCGCGCTCATGCAGTCCATGGAGCGGATGGAGAAGCCCCTCGCCGTCCGCCAGCAGGAGCTCGCCGATCTCCACCGCGCCCGCCTCGTCATGCAGCGCGCCCTCGCGGGCCTGGTGATGTCCGACACCACCGCTCCCGTCAATCCCAACACCCGCCGCAACTCCAGCCAGACCACCACCAGCGACGAAGCCGCCAAGTCCGCCTTCGAAGCCTCCGAAGAAGCCTTCAAGAGCCGCAACCCCCGCCCGCCTGCACGCCTCCTGCTCGAACCCGACACCAGCGCCGAGCTCCGCGCCATGCTCGTCGATGTCGGCCTGCCCGCCGACGAAGCCCAGAAACTCCAGCGCCTCGAGATCGTCATCGATTCGCCCCCGATCGCCCCGCAGTTCCGCGCCGAGCTCGCCGACGCCCTGGCCCAGTTCCAGAGCCAAGCTCAGACCCAGTTTGGCGCCGAGAACGTCGCCTCGCTCCAATCATCGCCGAACGTCTCTCCGACCAGCGCAGCGCAATCCCCGGCCGCCGGCGCAGCCAGCGATGGCCCCCGAGCCGCCCCGTCCGGCGCACTCTCCCGCAACGCCGCCGCTCGCTCCGAGCGTGCGTCCGCGCTCCGCGAGCGCTTCGCGTCCGCCACCGGCTCCGCCACCGGCGACAACCCCCAGGCCGATGGCGTCCGACGCGACGCCCTCTCGCTCTTGGGCAAGGGCGATTCCGCCAAGCAGGGCGCGCTCCGCGGCTGCTTCGAGATCCGCCCCATGCTCACCGCCGACGCCCGCGCTCTCCGCGCTCAGGGCAAGCCCGTGATGTACGAGCTGTGGTGGCGCCCCATGCCCGCCGCCGTCGAGACCAAACGCAAAGCCTCCGCGCAAACCGCCAGCCCAACGACCAACCCCGCCGAACCCGCCGCCACCGACCCGTCCGCCGAAGGCGAGCTCGAGACCAAGGTCACCGACCCGCGCAAGCTCTACGCCTGGGGCGAGCCCGTCCTGCTCGCCGACAACCTCGTGAAGTGCAACTGGAAGCTCTACTCCGAAGGCCAGCGCCGCCCGGCTCACCACGCCGTCTGGGAGAAAGAACTCCCCGCTTACGTCGAGTTCGAACTCCAGACCCGCACCGGCCTCTACGCAAACTGGATGTTCGAGATCGGTTGGACCAAGGGCCCTGAATTGGCCTCCCGCGCCGGCGGCGGCCCGGGTGGCGGCGCGGGTGGCGGTCCGGGTGGGGGTCCGCTGCAGTCGCAAAATCCCGAAGCCCGCGGCGGCGATGTCGCCGGCGGCGGCACCCCCGATTCCACCGGCCGCGGCACAACTCCCCCCGGCATCCAGCCGCCCACCGGCACCGGCTCCAACGGCATCGACGTCATCGACATCCGCAAGAAACCCTGATCGCCCGCCTCCCCGACGACCCATGTCCGCCCGCAACCGACAACTCCGAAGCGCCTTCGCGTTGCCGATCGTGCTCATGGTCAGCCTCGCCCTCGCGGTGCTCATCACCGTGCTGCTCGAGCGCTTCGCCGGGCAGACACGCTCCGTCGCCGCCATCACCCGGTCCTACGAGGCCCACCACGTCGGCAAGGGCATCCATCAACTCTTCGAGGCCTGGCTCCGCGCCTCGGCCTCCAACAAAATCGGCACCAAGCTCGGTGAGAACGGCCTCGCCCTCACCGCCCGCCTCTCCGAGGGCCTCACCGCCAACGCCAACAGTTCCGAAACCCTCCGCCTCTATCTCGACGACGCCCAGGGCTCCATCCTCACCGAGGTCGGCTCACTCCCGGCCGAGGACGTCGCCCTCGCCGACGCCATCATCGTCGCCGCCCGCGACATCGAGGGCGCCGATCCCCGCGCCGTCGCCCCCGAATCCGCCGTCGCCAAACGCACCCTCGGCCCGCTCGCAGTCAGCATCCGGACCGCAGCCCCCGCCACCCTCCGCGCCGCCGTCGTCGGTGCCTGCGGCAGCTCCAAGGCCGATCAGCTCGTCGCCGAACTCTTCCGCCTCCGCGATGAGAACAACATCACCGCCACCGCGATCAGCGAAGTCGCCAACAAGGCCGAACTCAACGGCGACGAACGTGCCCGTTTCCTCAAGGCCGTCACCGCCGAGCCCAATGTCTGGAACGTCACCGCCGAAATCTCCTCCGACCAGCTCATCAACGGCGGCGTCATCCTCCGCTACAAGGGACAGGCCAACATCCTCTCCACCGGCGCCGGCGGAACCCTCTCAGCCCGCAGCGTGATCCGCAACTGGATCCGTGAAGACGTGCGTTGACCCTTCGCCTGCTCGCAACCCGCCCGAACCCGCGCCTTTCGCCGAACCCCCGCCCGCGCCGCCGCGCTCCACTTTCGGCCTCCATCCGCCCCGCCAGCCTCGATTTCCCCGTACACTTCGCGCGGCGGATGATCCCGCCGGGATCGATCGGCGGAGCGTGATCGACAGCCAGTTCGTGATCGAAAGGTGCAGCGTGCTCAAGGACGTCTCGCGAGAAGAAGCAAGCAAAGTGACGCGCACGGGACAACTCGTCGCCGTCGCCCTGCTCGCGCTCGCCGGCGGCGTCATCGCGATCGGTGGCAGGCTGCTCGCCCCCGGACCCGAGCCGGTCGCCGTCGCCGTCGAGCCGCTCAAGGTCGAGTCCGCCTCGACCGAGATTGATCTGCCCGCCGTGCTCACCAAGCGGGCCGAGTCGATCTCCCGCAATCTCGCACAGCTCGCCAACGCTCCCAAGCCGCCGCCGCCCCCGCCCCCGCCCGAAGAAGAGGGCTCCGCCGGCGAACTCCCCGTCACACCCGCTCCCGTCGCCTCCGATATCGCCATCGCCTACCTCGGCATGTTCGGCTCCAGCGCACGCCCCATGGCGCTCGTCTCCATCGACGCACGCCAGCACATCGTCGCGCAGGGTGATTCGGTGAGTCACAACAACGAATCCATCAAGATCGCCAAGGTCGAGCGCGACAAGATCGAGATCGAGCGCAAGGTTGGGGCCAAGACGATCGAGCTCGCTCCCCGCACAACCACGAGCTACACCGCCCTCACCGGCGCCTCGCCGGCGCCGAGTCCCGTGCCGCACAACACCATGCCCGTCCCACCCAGCGGGCGTCGCCCCAACTCCGAGACCATGCGAGCCCCCGGCATGGGCCGCCCACGTCCCGTGCCCGACGCGATCGGCGGCGCTCCCGGCAGCGGCCAGGCCACCGACGAGGGAGTCCCGCAGCGATGAGCGGACGGCTCTGCTATCTCACCCGCTCCGACCGCGGCAGCCGCTTTGTCGCGCTGCGCATGGTCGGCGCCCGCGCCGACGAACAGTGGACCGTCCCCCACGCCGCGCCCGTCGATGGCGAGCCCGAACTCTTCGACGAACGCGCCATCCAGCAGGCCGCCGACTGGATCCGCGGCCGCATCCTCGGCGAACGCTCCAAATCCGGCGAACTGCCCCTGCTCTGCCTCGATGCCGACGGCTTCGCTGCCGGCTGGATCACCAGCCCGACCACCGAACGCCGCGTCGTCTCCACCGTCACCCACGACGGCGTGGCTACCGATGACGTCGGCTCCAACGTCGGCCCGGGTCTCGGCTTCTACCTCCCCTCGCCCCGCGAAGCGAGCGTGCAGGGCCTCGCCGTCGCAGCCGAACCGGAAGCCAGAGCCGACATCCGCAAGGGCCGTGACGCCAAGCCCGAGCCGAAGATCGCCCCGAGCACCACCGACGCCCAGCGCGTGCCCGTTCTCGTTGGTGCCGACGCTCCGGTGCGACTGCTCCTCGACGCCCTCGACAGCCGCGCCATTCACGTCGCCGGCGTCACCACGATCTGGCATGCCATGGCTCGCGCCTGGGCGCGCCCGTCTGACGCCCCCAAGTCCGAAGGCATCATCGCCGACGATTGCGGTGTCACCGCCGTCATTGTCGTCGATCTCCGCGGCCGCGTCCTCTGGTGTTGGTCCGTCGCGGGCGAACTGCTCGCCGGCGGCTCGATGCGCATCGCGCCTCATGCCGGTGGCGGTGTCGGCGCCGGTGGTGGGGGCGTTGGCCGCGTCCCGGTCCCGACGTCCTCCGATGCCTCGCGCCTCACCAGCGACTGGATGGCGTGGAGCGCACAGCTCGGCGTCGTGCCGCGTCGCGTCATCTGTATCGCGGCCGACGATCCCGTCGGCGTCGGACAGGACAGCGCGTCGTACCACGCCGGCCAGTTCGGTGCGAAGCTCACCGGTGCCTGGCCCGGTGCCGGTGTCGATCTCGTTCTCGATGGCGATCCCATCGGTGCCACCCTCAAGCGTCTCGCCGTGCTCATCGCCGATGCCGATCCCGATGAGAGCGCGATCGCCGGCATCGAGGCTCTTGCCCGCCGCCCCGGCCGCGTACACCGCGGCGCCCACACCTGGCTCGCCGTCGCCCTCGCCGCCGGCGCCCTGCTCTTTGGCGGCGTCGCCTACATGCTCCGCGCCAGCGCCATGAGCCTCAACGAAGTCATGCTCAGCAAGAACGCCGAGTGGTCCGAGCAGGTCCGCAAAGCCTTCCCCGAGATCATGAAGCTCTCCGGCAACGTCGTCATCGAGGACGAACTCCAGAAGCGGCTCGATCGCCACATCGCCGAACGCTCCCGCACCAAGCAGGAACCCACCCGCCCCATCATTCAGGAGCTCGAAACCCTCTCCCTCGCCCTCGCCGACCCCGAGGTCGAGCTTGAGTCCATCTCGTTCTCCAGCGGTGCGAACTCCTCCGTCATCATCAACGTTCTCGTCCCAGACATCAAAGCCGGCGAGAGCGTCTTCAAGTCCATCTCCTCAATCCGCGGCAGCAACATCGAGTCGTGGAGCACCCCCAGCTTCACCCCCTCCGGCGCCAAGGTGAAGGGCGGCTTCACCGGCAAGTGGAAGCCCCCCGGTGCCTCCAAGCCCGAAATCAAGCCAGCAGCCACGCCCACTGCAACCCCCGCCCCCAAGCCCGCAGCGCCCCTCAACGCCCCCGCCAAGCCCGCGGGGAACGCCGCAGGTATCAACACGACCCCGAACGCCAGCACGAACCCCGCTCCGCTCACCGACACGAAAGCGGGGACGCCATGAGCCGAGTCGATACCGGCATCACGCTTCCCGGCACCGCCGCCGCGCCCGAGCCGCTTCCCGCCGCCACCGTCGCCGATCTGATCGCCCAAGCCGGCGATCTCGCCGACCGCACCGAGCGCACCAACCGCCCGACTTCCTACATCTTCCTCGCCGCCGCCGCGCTGGTGCTGTGCATGCTCTTCGTCGGCTACTACGCCATCGCTCGCTCCTCCGCGTCATCCCGCTACCAGGCCGAGGTCACCCGCGCCGCCGCCGTCCAGAGCCTCGTGCAGAAACTCCAGGCCTACGACAAGGCCAACGAGTCGCTCCGCGAACAGTTCGCTCCCCTCCCCGACCTCCAGAGCCGCATCGCCGACGCCGCCACCGCCGCAGGCCTCAAGTCCCGCCCCGCGGCACAGACCCCCGTCACCAGCGGCAACGCCGGCGACCTCGTCCGCCGCACCTGGCGCTACAACGACATCCGCGAGGAATCGCTCGAGAAGACTTTCGATTGGATCAACCGCTGCACCCGCGAGGTCCGCGGCCTCGAACTCATCGGCCTCGTCGTCCGCCCCGAGGCCCAGAACTGGAAGGTCGAGGTCACCTTCGGCCGCTGGGAACGCAAGAACTGACCCACGTACCAACGCTCCGCGCCAGCCGCGCGGTGGGAGTCCTGATGCCCGTGTCCCGCCCCATGAAGTCCGTCTCCGCCGCCGCGCTGCTCGCCGTCGCGACCATCACCGGTTGTGCCTCGCAGCCAAAGCCCCAGACCGCCGAAGTCGCCCTCCCGCAGTACGACACCCAGACCGCCACACGCCTCGCCGCCGAAGCCCTCCAGGCCCAGCGCGCTGGCCGCCTCGACGACGCCATCGAGCTCTACCAAAAGGCCATCAACGCCCATCCCGAGCTCAGCGGCATCTGGACCAACCTCGGCGTCGCTCTCATGGCCAAGAACGACTTCACCACCGCCGCCGAAGCCTTCAAGCGCGCCGCCGACCTCTCACCCACCGACTCGCGCCCCCTCATCAACCTCGGCGTCGCCTACCTCGACCGCGGCTGGGCCGACGAATCCCTCAACTGGTTCGGCCGCGCCCTCGAGCGCGATCCCAACAACATCGACGCCCTCCGCGGCGCCATCGTCGCCGCCCAGCGCTCCGGCCGCGAGGACGAGAAAACCCTCGAACGCATCAAGACGCTGCAGCTCATCGAAACCGACCCCAAGTGGAACCAGGAACTCGGCTTCCGCCGCGCCCGCCTCGAGGCCAACCTCCGCGACCGCGGCAAGAGCGGCGTCAGCATCACCCCGCCCGCAACCGCGCCCGCACGCACCAACTGACTTCCGCCCTCGCCCCACGGACCACGCACCTCGCCCCACGCCCCACGCGCCTCCCCGCCCCGCGAAGCGGGGAGGGGTGGTCGAGGCTTTGCGAGACCGGGGAGGGGCATTGCGTGAACGGACCAAAACGCCAGCCCGACCGCCGCAGCCGCGCACGCACCGCGACCCCAACTCCCCTCTCCGTGCCCTCCGTGCTCTCCGTGGTAAATCGCCTTTGCTCTCCGCGTCCTCCGCGGTGAAACGCCTCGCGTTTCACCGACCCCGCCGCACCAACCAGCACGCCGGCCGAATCGCCCCCGCCAGCTCACCCATCGCCTCGCGCTGCCACGCCAGACACTCGCGGATGACTCCCGCGCGCCGCGGCGTGGCCCGGATCATCTGGCGCGCGTGCCGTTCCAGCGTCGCGTAAAGCGTGCGTTCGCGGCGGAGGATCTCAGAACGCGGCTCGACACGCACGCGCTCGATCCGATCGCCGCGGCGTTCGATCTGGGCGGCCGCCTCGTCGATGGTTGGTGCATCGGCGTAGTCGTCGCTCGGCGCGACCCGCACCGCGTCGTCGATGACGTACACGCCGCCGGCCTTCGTCCAGCGTCGGACAATCGGCAGCGCCTCCTCCAGCGGCAGCACATTGAGCAGCACGACCGCATCGAAGCGGACCTTGACGCTCGCGCCGACGCGATGAACGTCGCCGCGGCGAAAGTCGCACAGGGTCTCGACGCGCGATCGCGCGGCCGCCGCACGAGCAGAAGAAAGGAACGGCTCGAACGCATCAACCCCAACCACGCGGCAGCCGATCGCGCGGGCCGCGGCGATGGCGACAGCGCCCTTGCCGCAGCCCAGGTCGAGCAGCGTGTGCCGGCGGGTGAGGCCGGACTCCCGCAACCAGCCCACGATCCGCCGCGGAGCGCAGCCGAGGGCCGAGAGTGGCGCGAAGAACTCGGCAAGGATCGGCAGCGCGCGATCGGGGGTGTTGAGGGAGTGGGGGATGGACATGGGGGGAAGGGGAGCAGTGCGGCAGGGGAGGAGGGGAGCAGGGGAGGGCGTTTGGTGCCACCAGTCCGCGGCTGCCTTGAGCCGCGCGACTGGTGCGGTCGGGTAGAGGCGTGCGATTGTTGCAGCCGCATCAGTCGCGCCGTGCCGAGCCACGGCGGACGGATGGCACCGGTCGGTGTGCCCACCCGAGCCCGACTCGGCCGCCCCTCCGCCCCCCGCCCTCCCCGGCATCGCCGAAAAGGGGGCTTGGAGGGACCCCGCGCGGGAGTGGAGGCTCGGGGAGTTGCTGGTCGGCCTGTCACGTTGGCAGTCGGCGGGTCCTTGCAGGCTCCGAACCGCTGCATGGTTGGCGCATGAGAGGGCTCGCCGGGGCATGGCACGTCAGCGAATAGGGGATTGATGCGGCCCGAAACCGATTGGTGGGGTTGGTATTGTCTCCTCGGTAGGACTTAGTTGGGTTCGGGAGGGCGCGGTGGCGGGCCGGCGATCGGTCGGGGCGGAGGATCACTGGCACGCCGGTTGCCTTCTGGTCGAAATAGTCAGTTACGGAGAGTCCCTATGTCCAAGATCATCGGAATCGACCTCGGCACCACCAACTCCTGCGTCGCCATCATGGAAGGCTCGCAGCCCAAGGTTCTGATCAACAGCAGCGGCAACCGCATCACGCCGTCGGTTGTTGGTTTCACCGACAAGGGCGAACGCCTCATCGGCCAGCCCGCCAAGCACCAGCAGGTGACCAACCCCAAGAACACGATCTTCTCGATCAAGCGCTTCATGGGCCGTCGCCGCGCCGAAGTCGGCTCGGGCGCCGACACCGCCTACGGCAAGTCGGGCAACGAGGAGAGCAAGGTTCCCTACTCCATCACCGGCAACACCGAAGACTTCGTCAAGGTGAAGGTGAACCAGGGCGAGTTCACGCCCCAGCAGGTCTCCGCGTTCATCCTGCAGGACCTCAAGAAGACCGCCGAGGACTACCTCGGCGAGAAGGTCGACCGCGCCGTCATCACCGTCCCGGCCTACTTCAACGACGCGCAGCGTCAGGCCACCAAGGACGCGGGCGAGATCGCGGGCCTGAAGGTCGAGCGCATCATCAACGAGCCCACGGCCGCGGCCCTCGCGTACGGCCTGGACAAGGGCAAGAAGAACCAGAAGATCGCCGTCTTCGACCTCGGCGGCGGCACGTTCGACGTGTCGATCCTCGACATCGGCGACGGTGTCTTCGAAGTGCTCTCGACCAACGGCGACACCCACCTGGGCGGCGACGACTGGGACCAGCGGGTGATCGACTTCCTGGCGGAAGAGTTCAGGAAGAAGGAAGGCATCGACATCCGCAAGGACGCGATGGCGCTGCAGCGGCTGAAGGAAGCTGCGGAGAAGGCGAAGATCGAACTGTCGACGATGAACGAGACGACGGTGAACCTGCCGTTCATCACAGCCGACCAGAGCGGGCCCAAGCACCTGCAGGTGTCGATGACGCGGGCGAAGTTCGAGTCGCTGTGCGCGGATCTGTTTGAGCGCTTGAAGGCCCCGTGCCAGAACGCGATCAAGGACGCCAAGATCGACGCCAGCAAGATCGACGAAGTCGTCCTCGTCGGCGGCTCCACCCGCATGCCCAAGGCGGTGCAGATCGCCAAGGAGATCTTCGGCCGCGAACCCAACAAGAGCGTGAACCCCGACGAGGTGGTGGCGGTCGGAGCGGCGATCCAGGGCGGCGTCCTCATGGGCGCGGTCAAGGACATCCTCCTGCTCGACGTCACCCCGCTCTCGCTGGGCGTCGAGACCCTCGGCGGCGTGATGACGCGCTTGATCGAGCGCAACACGACGATCCCGACGAGCAAGAAGGAAACCTTCTCGACCGCGGCGGACAGCCAGACGAGCGTGACCATTCACGTTCTGCAGGGCGAACGCGAGTTTGCCAAGGCCAACCGGACGCTGGGTCAGTTCGAGCTGGCGGGGATTCCGCCGTCGCCGCGGGGCGTGCCGCAGATCGAGGTCGAGTTCGCGCTGGACGCGAACGGCATCCTGACCGTGATCGCGACCGACAAGGCCAGCGGCAAGAAGGCCGACATCAAGATCAGCAACAGCGGCGGTCTGTCGAAGGACGAGATCGAGAAGATGAAGCGCGACGCCGAGGCCCATGCCGCCGAGGACAAGGCGCGGCGTGAGGTGATTGATCTGAAGAACCGTGCCGAGGCGGTGCTGATCGCGACGCGGAAGAGCTTGGAAGAGCACGGCGGGAAGGTTTCCGCCGAGGTCCGCGGCAAGGTCGAGAGCGCGTTGTCGAGCCTGGAGAGCAAGCTCAGGGGCGACGACAAGGCGGCGATCGAGGCGGCCTTGAAGGAACTGGACGCCGCGAGCATGGAGCTCGGCAAGATCATGTACGAGGAAGCCGCGAAGAAGGGCCAAACCCCCGGCACCGACGCCGCGGGAGCCGCCCCGGCCGCAGGCGAAGCCAAGAAGGACGACGTCATCGACGCCGAGTTCAAGGTCAAGGAAGACAAGTAAGAAGAGACGAAGAGACTGAGAGATGGAGGGACGAAGTGATTCACGAACCCCCGGCAATGGCCGGGGGTTTTTCGTTCCCGGGGGTGTGATAGACTTCTCATATGAAACTGGCGGGGCTCCAACTTCCGATTGAAAAGATCAGAGAAGTCTGCGATCGATTTCGGGTTGCGCGACTGTCCGTGTTTGGAAGCGCACTCCGGGATTCGGCGACGGCGCGGGATGTCGACTTGCTCGTCGAGTTTCAGTCCGGCGTGGTGCTGAGCATGCTGGAGTTCGCGCGGCTGGAGCGCGAGTTGGAAGGGGTCATTGGACGCCGCGTCGATCTTCGGGAGCCGGGCGATCTCTCGCATCTGTTTCGGGAGCAGGTGAAGCTGGAGGCTCGGCTTGTCGTCGCCGCGTAGGCCGGGGCGAGATGACCCAAAGGACCGCGTGCGGCTGGAGCACATATTGCTCGCCGCTCGCGAGGCGATCGGGTTTGCGCGAGGCAAGACGCTCGCCGACCTTGAGCACGACCGCCTTCTGGTGCGTGCGTTGCTCCATGCGATTTTGGAGATCGGTGAGGCGGCAGCGAACGTGGGGCCCGAGTCGCGTGCGATCGTCGTCGATGTGCCCTGGAGCGACATTGTGCGGATGCGCAATGTGTTGATCCACGTCTATTGGGGCGTGCGGGTAGACAAGTTGTGGGCGACGGTGGAGCGAGACCTGCCGCGGCTGATCGAGGCGATCGAGCGTGGCACTGTCGGGTGGCCTCTGGGATCCGATCGGCCCCGTCGGGAGGAAGTGAACTCTTGGGTACTTGGGGCCGACGGCGCGAAGGGCGGGGCGTGGATGGCGTTCCGGGTGCGCGACGGCGTGTACGAGCCGTGTCTGTATCGAGACACTTCCGAATTGTGGATCGAGAACACGCGAGCGTCGTTGATTCTGCTGGACGTGCCAATCGGATTGCCGGACTCGCCGTGCGAGTCGTTGCGTGCGTGCGATGTGCACGCGAGGCAATTCGTCGGTGCACGCTGGGCATCGGTGTTCGCGGCGCCCGCCCGGTGGATGCTCAGCTGCAGCGATCTCACGGCTGCGGACGCCGAGAAGGCACGCCGACTGCGTGCCGCGGGCGTGCTCCGGCCGGGGACGCGACCGCCGCGGGTGACACGGCAGGTGTTCGTCGGCATGGTTCCTCGGATTCGGGATGTGGACTCTCTACTTCAACGCGACGAAGAAGCCCGGCAGCGCATCCGAGAGTGTCATCCGGAGGTGTGTTTCGCAGCGCTTGCCGGCCGTCACTTGGAGCACTCGAAACACACCGAGCGTGGGCTCCAAGAGCGGCGGGCGATTCTCGATCGCCATGTTCCCGCGATCGATTTTTTGGTTCAGGCGGCGCGGGGGGATGCGGAACGAAAGCGCATCTCCGTAGCGGCCGACGACATACTTGACGCTCTTGTTGTGGCGGTCACAGCAGCGGGTTCGGTCGACCAACTCCGCACACTGCCCGCCGATCCGCCGCGGGATTCGTGCGGGCTGGCGATGGAGATGGTGTACCGATCGCCTTTCGCGGGCGTTAGATCCGCTTGAGCTGCTCGACGGTGCGTTCGTTCCGGGTGTTGCCGGTGTTCAGCGTGGACGCGGGCTCGAAGAGGACGACCTCGACTTCCTCGGCGGCGACGGGACGATGCTCGACGCCGCGGGGAACGACGAGGAACTCACCTTGCCTCAGCACGACCGTTCGATCCCGGAACTCCATCGTGAACGAGCCCTTGTGCACCAGGAACATCTCGTCTTCGTGTTCGTGGCTGTGCCAGACGAACGCGCCCTGGAACTTCACGAGCTTGACCTGCTGGCCGTTGAGATCGGCGGCGATGCGCGGCGACCAGTGCTCGGAGAAGGTCGCGAAGCCGGCGGCGAGATTGACGGCGGTTGGTGAGGGCATGCGCGAGGGTATGGGTGGGAAAGGCCTTGAGGCATCGAGGCATCAAGGCATCGAGGCATCAAGTGAGGAGACCGGCTGGAAGCCGGTCCCACTGGTCTTACTGCTTCACGGCCTTGCGCACCAGCGGGCCGGCGGTGATGGTGACGGTGACGGGTTTTGCGGCGAGGTTGAAGGAGAGTCTGGTGGTGGGCACGCCGGTGGGGAAGAAGTCGCCGCCGCCGAGCCAGAGGATGTTGCGGCTGGGCTGGTTCTCTTGTGCCAGGATGAGGGCCTTGCTTTTGTTGAGCTTGATCTCGAAGCGGGTCGCGTCGCTCTGGTAGGTGCCGATGAAGCGGCTTTGCTCTTCGGGCGAGATGGGTTTGGACTCGAGGCCGGTGTCGGCATCGCCGAGAGATTGGAGGTAGTCGAAGGTGTCCTTGGCCGGTTCGCCGCCGGATCGCGCGTGGGCGAGCAGCGTGATGCCGTGCGGGCCGAGCTGGCGCTGGATGCCGGGTCGGGTGGCGACGAAGGACTTCACGACATCGGTGTAGCCGAGCATGGCGGCGGCGAAGATGTCGATGCGGGCGCCGCGTTCGATGAGGAGTTCGGCGATGGGGCGGCGGCCGGTGTGGGAGGCGGCGCCGAGCGGGGACTCCCAATCGCCGAAGCCCCAGTCCCACCAGGCGTTCACGAGGTGCGGGTGGGCGGTGATGAGCTCTTTCACGCGGTCTTCGTCGAAGTGCGACTTGCCGACGACCTCGGCGATGAGCTGGGGATCGTCGTGCGGGAAGTGAGGCCAGGGGCCGGGTGGGGCGGCGGGGCCGTTGGGGGCGCTGGCGGGAGATGGCTCGGCGCGAGCGGCGAGCGGGGCGAGCTGGGCGAGCAGCACGGCGCTGCCGGTGGTGAGAAGGACGTCGCGGCGGGAGACTGGCGTGGGCATGGTTGCTCCGTGGTGATGCGAGGTTGGACCGTTGAGTGGTCGGGCGGTTGCGTGGATCGTGACGAACCAGCCGAAGTGACCGGCCGTAGGCCGGTCCCACTGCGTCGGAGCGACCGGCTGGAAGCCGGTCCTACTGCCGCGGGGTACGCTCGTGCATGCCCGCACCGGACCTTGGCCCCGCGCCTGAGCATGTGATCACCGAGAGGCCACTGGCGGTCCACCTGCTGCCGTCGTTGGTTTCGCCCGACGCTCTGTCCGGCGGCGTCGTGATCATGATCGATGCGCTGCGGGCCAGCGTCACCATCTCGGCGGCGCTCGCGGCGGGCGCGACGCGGGTGGTGCCGACCCTCACGGTCGAGGACGCGGAGCGGCTGCGTGCCCCGGGCCGGCTGCTCGGCGGCGAGCGCGGCGGGGTGCTGATTCCCGGGTTCGATCTCGACAACTCGCCGCGGGCGTACACGTCCGAGCGGGTGAAGGGCAACGAGGTTGTGTTCACGACGGCCAACGGCACGGCGGCGCTGCTGCACGCGACCAAGGCCCACGAGGTGCTGATCGGTGCGGTCACGAACGTCTCGGCGATCGTGGCGAGGGTGGCGCACGAGCCGCGGGCGGTGCACATCCTGTGCGCGGGCACGCGTGGTGAGATCACGATGGACGACTGCCTCGCGGCGGGGTTGATCGCGGAGCGGCTGATCGCGTTGGGGCGGCAGGTGGTGTCGGACGATTCGACGCGGATGTGCGTGGGGCTGGCGAAGCTGGCGGCGGTGCACCCGCGTGGGCTCGGGGCGGGCGTGCTGGAGTTGATGACCGAAAGCCGCGGCGGGCGCGGGCTGACGCGGCTGGGGTTCGAAGAGGACCTGAAGAGGTGTTCGACGATCGACGCGGTGCCGGTGGTGCCGCGGTGTGCGGCCGGCGTCATCACGCTCGCGTGAGCGTCGGTTACTTGCGGATGCGCTTCTTGATCTCGTTGATCCGCTCGCTGTACTTCTTGATGTCGGCGTTCTCGAGTCGGGCGAAGAGGGGCAGCATGTGCAGCTTGCGGGCGTCGTCTCGGATCGGACCGAAGCCGTTGGTGATGGTGCTCGCGACGGCGTCGATCTTGCGGATGACGGCTTCCTTGTCGGTGGCGGTGCTGGCGGTCTCGTTGAGATCATCGACGCGTCTGGCGATGTTCTCGTTGAAGGTCTTCCAGCGCCGGAGCAGGCCGTCGCAGGATGTCTTGGCGTTGCGCATCGCGACCTCGCCGGCGTCGCCGGCGCTCTTCTTGTTCTCGCCCAGGGCGGCGGCGATGCTGGCGGTGCTGGAATCCGGGATCTGAGCGGCGATGCCGTAGCGGAGGCACTCCTGCGCGGTGAGGGTGATGATGCCGTTCTTGTTGAGCGAGACCGCGCCGTCGGATCCGCCGCGGCCGTCGTCGGTGATGATCCAGCGGCCGTCTTTCTGCACGGCGAACGCGGGCGAGCCCGGCAGCATCATCGCGCGGGCGAGTGCCGCGCTGTGGCCGTTGGATTCGGCCATGGCGCCGACCTTGGCGGCGAGAATCGAGTTCATCTTGGTATCGACTTCTGCGGCTCCGGTGTCGCTCACGCTGTACACGACCGCGCCGCCGAAGATTGCCGCGGGTGTTACGAACCAGCGGTCGGAGGCGAATGCGGGCCAGATGCTGGCGCTGATGGCGCTGTCGATGACCATCGTGAACTTGAGCGCGGCGTCCTTCTCGGCCATCTTCTCAGCCATGTACTCGGCGGCCCAGACGTAGCCGCCGGGCGAGTCGATGACGAAGACGATCTGGGGCACTTTGTTCTTGACGCACCAATCCATCGCGTTGATGACGCCGAGGGGGTAGATGTCGGTGCCGAACTCGCCCTTGAGTGGCACGATCAGGAAATCGCCCTTGGACTCTTCGTCCTTCGGATCGGTCTTGATGATACTGGTGGGCTTTTTCTTGGTGTCCTTGATGAGAGACGCGATCTGCGAACGCTTGAAGGTCGAGTGCATCGCGACGCCGTCGATGGTGCCCTTGGCCTCGACCTCGTCGTCGGTTTCCTTGATGATCTCGCCGATGAGGACGCGGCCGTCGTTGAAGTAGACCATGTCGGCTGCGCGGGCCGCGAGCGAGACGCAGAGCGCGAGGCAGATGAGAAGGAAGCGTGCGAAGCGTGATGCGAGCAACGCTGGTGAGAGCATGGAACCACCCTGCGGAGAAAGACGAATCGCGGCCGCGGCCGCGAGAGTTCGAAAGAGTAGAGGTTACCCGAAGGTGTCGGGTCGAATCAAGACCGATCCGGGCCGAGGGCGTTGGGATTGCCGGCGAGTAGGGCACGGATCTGTTGGGCCATCTGCCCCGCGGCGGCGGCCCGGTGGCTGAGCCGGTTCTTCGTGGCGGGGTCGAGTTCCGCGCCGGTGTGCGTGAAGTCGGGGGCGACGAGGAAGAGGGGGTCGTAGCCGAAACCGTGGGAACCACGGGGGACGTCGGTGGGGAGGCCGATGCGGCCTTCGAAGGTGCCGCGGACGAGGGCAGTAGGACCGGCTTCCAGCCGGTCCGAGCGGCCTGAACCAGTGGGACCGGCCTCCGGCCGGTCTTCGCGCAGCGCACCGCCGGACGTCCACTGGTACTCATGCCAATGGGTCACGAGGCCTTTGCGAACCGGGTTCTCGAGGGTGTATTGCCACTTCTCGCGCAGTTCGTCGGCGTGACGGAGGAGGCGGTCGAAGTACTCGGGTTGCCAGAGCGTGCCGGCCACTCCTCTGGCGGCGTTGATGGTGCGCGAGGTGAAGGTCTTGATGCTGTGCATCAGATCGGCGAGCGTGTGCCAGGTGTCGCCGTTGGGGAGGGGCGTGAGGATCAGGTGAACGTGGTCGGGCATGACGACGACGAGGTGGACGATCGCTCGTTGATTGTGCCAGTGGAGGCAGGCATCGAGGACGATGTCGCGCTCAGGTGGGGCGAGCTCGCCTTGGAGAACTCGGAAGGTGATGAAGTAGGTAGAGCCGCCGCGTTCCCAGTGGGGGAGGGAGCCGTGGCGGATCACGAGTGGGCCGGGTTCGCGCGATTGAGCTGGGGAGAGGTCGAGGGGGGCTAGTAGGGAAAGGCGTTCAGAAGGCGTGAGCAACTGTCGACCGGCCGGAGGCCGGTCCCACTGGTGCTTTGGGTGCTCCAGCTGCTGCTTTGGGGGGTTCCGCAGGCACAGTGCCATCGTGCACACAAACCGTGCGGTGCGTTGGTGAGGGGGCACGCCCTCGAGTTCGCGGAGGACGCGCTGGTTGTTGGCCTGGTCGCGCTGGGCGCGGGTCATGCCGGTCTCTTGGCCGTCGGTGCAGTAGTGCGACGAGATGACGCCGGGGCGGCCTTGGAGGGCGTCAATCTCGAGGCCCGAGTCGTCGGCTAGGCACGCCATACCGCTGGCGGCGGCGTACGCGCGGGCCTTAATGGTGGCGTTCTGTTCGAAGGTGGTGCCGGTCTCGGCGGGCTCGGGGGGCGGGCCGCCGGGGAGGTCGGCGAGGGAGAGCAAGCGGAGGTCGGGGAGCAGGGTCGCGAAGATCGCCTGCATCTCTTCGACCTTGTGGGGATTGGCGGTGGCGAGGAGGAGCATGGGGGGAAGTGGGGCAGGGGAGCAGCAGGGCAGTGGGGCAGGGAGAGATCGATCCGACATCCGGCTCGCCCCTCATCCCTCACCCCTTCCTACTTTCTTGCATGCGAACGCGTCAGGATATTGCGAGTGCGGCGGCGGACAAACTGCTGGCCTCGGCCCCCACTCTGGAACAAAAGCCCGTGCTCGTCGGGTTCGACGGCTTTGTCGATTCGATCATCCACGTCGTCGACAAGCGGCACTCGATGAAGCTCGATGGCTTCACGCGGATCCGAACGATCGAGCACTTCGCGGGTCGGGCCGCGGCGGCGGCGGGCAAGAGCGCCAACATCGAGTTGGTGGTGGAAGAGGACCGCTTCGGCGGCAACGGGCCGCTGATGGCGGGCGGGCTGGGGCGTGCGGGGGCTGCCGTCACGTACATCGGCACGGTGGGGCGCGTCGACAATCCGCGCGAGGTGGATCCGATCTACCAGCCTTTCGCGGCACGCTGCAAGCGGGTGATCCCGGTGGGGCCGCCGGCGCACACCGATGCGCTGGAGTTTGACGACGGGAAGTTAATGCTGGGCAAGCCCAAGAACGTCATGAATGTGGATTGGGCGTCGCTGAAGCAGAGCGTGGGGGCGGAGCGGCTGTTCGCGCTCTTCGAGAACGCGGCCCTGATCGGGATCGTGAACTGGGTGATGATGGGCGGCGTGGAGTCGATCTGGGACGGGCTGTGCGACGAGGTCTTCCCGAAGCTGGGCGGAGCCGCGAAGAAGAAGCGGGTGTTCCTCGACCTGTGCGACCCGGCGAAGCGGAGCGACTCGGACATCGAGGGCGCGCTGGTGAAGATCCGGCGGATCGATTCGCTCGTGCCGGTGACGCTGGGGCTGAATCTGTCGGAGGCCGAGCGGATCGGGGCGGTGCTGAAGCTCGATGCGTTGCAGGACGCCCACGGCCCGGGGCGCGGGCAATCGGTGCGGTTCGGGGCCGAGGCGATCCGGGCGAAGCTCGGCATCGACTGCGTGGTGATCCATCCCCGCGAAGGAGCGGC
>JBILLU010000213.1:0-5618 GCA_044375915.1 Phycisphaerales bacterium | reverse complement strand
GGCCGGCGGGCGGGTTCTCAGCCGAAACGCGCTTATGTCCCGCGCCATGGGCCCGGGCGTCACCGTCACCGAACGCACCATCGACGTCCACGTCACCAGCATCCGCAAGAAGCTGCTCAACCTGTCGCACGTCGTCAAGACCGTCCGCGGCGTTGGTTACCGGGCCAGCCTTGAGCCCGACGAAAGCGACGTGGAAAGCAGCGACGCCAGCGCGGCACGGTGAGTCCATCGCGCCACCCCCGGGTGCCGGGCCGAAACGGCCCGACCCACGATGCTCAGACCTCGCAAGCCGCATCGGTGCGGTCTTTCCGGCGGAGGGTGGGCAAGGAACCACGCCAATCCGCCCGAAGCGGGTAGCATCCTTTCCATATGGAGCCGCAGACCAAAGGTTGGTCGGGAGTCATCGCCCTCGCGGCGGTCTGGACTCCCCCAGCGCTGGCGTTGGTCGCCTGGTGGAACGCGGCCTCTCCTGCCTTTGTGCTCGTGCTCCTCGCGTTTTCGCCCCTGGTGGCGACTGTGCTGCTTGTCCGCCGAACTCGGGGCATGTGGGCGAGCGAACAACGCCTCAACCGCGTGCTCACCCGGCTGCGCACCACCCTCGGCGACGAAGCCACCACCGACGCCCTCGGCGAAGACAGCGAGGAACGACTCGGACAAAACGTCGCGGAACTGGTCCGGCGTTCGAATCAAGCGTCGGCCCGCATCGGCGGGCTGTCTTCGACGGTCGATGAACTCCGTGCTGTCATCGATGCGGGCGACGACATCGACCTGGTCTTCGACGCGTCGGGCACCGTGATTCTCGCCAACCGCGGGGCCAACGAGTTCTTTGCCACGACGCCCAAGCCTCTGACCGGGCGGTCGATCGAGGACTTGTTCATCCAAACCGAGATCCTGGACCTCTTCGCCGCCGCCGCTCAGGGCCGCACGCGTCGCAGCGAGGTCCGCATCACGCGCCCGGAAGGTCGTCGCATCTTCCACGCGTTGGCGGCACCGATCGATCTGGCCCGCACCGAGACGCGGGAGCAGGGCCGGGAACGCCGCGTGTACCTGTCGCTTGAAGATGTGAGCGACTATCAGAGCGCGATCCAAGCCCGCACCGACTTTGTCGCCAGCCTGAGCCACGAGCTGCGCACCCCGCTGGCGTCGATCAAAGGCGCACTCGAGACGATGCATGAAGCGGTGCACGACGACCCGGCCATGACGCTGCGGCTCGTCCAGATGATCGCCAACAACACCGACCGGCTCGAGGCTCTCACCGCGGATGTGCTGCGGCTGTCGCGGCTCGAGGCAGAGGAGACGCGGGCCGAGATCACCGATGTCGAGACGGCGCCGATCCTGGAATCTCTGGTGACTCTCCTGGACCCGATGTGCGCCGAACGCGGGCTCACGATTGCGATCGATGTGCCGCCGGAGCTGGCGATCATCCGTACCGACGCCCACCTGTTTGAGCTGATCCTGAAGAACCTGCTCGAGAACGCCAGCAAGTTCGCTTTCGAGGCGACCACGATCAAGGTTCGGGCCGAGCGGCTCGACAGCGCGACGAGCCGCTGGAGCGTCGCCGACGAGGGCATGGGCATCCCGATCAACCAGCAGCAGCGCATCTTCGAGCGGTTTTACCAGGTCGACGCGGCCCGCACCGGCGCCCCGAAGCGCCGCGGAACCGGCCTGGGCCTGGCGATCGTCAAGAACGCTGTCACGGCGCTCGAAGGCTCGATCCGCGTCGAGAGCGTGTGGAAGCAGGGCACGACCATGATCGTCGAATTGCCCGGCAGCGTGAAAGCCGCGACTCTGACGTAGGCCTGGACGCCCGCCAGATACGAGCTCCATCTGTCTTGACGCCCCCGCTAGAGTGCCCACATGCTCTTGTCCAACACGATTCGTAGCGGCCTTGTGACGGGCGCGGCCGTTGCCTTCGGGGCCTTTGCGGCTCCGAGTGTGAACATACCGCTCGCAAACGTCTCGATCATCAACGGCTCGTCCGCAGACCGCGACAGCGCCCCGGCGACCGTCGACGCGGCGCTTCGCTATCGCTCGGTGACGAGCGGCACGGTTGTGGGCACGCCGCAGTTCAGCCTGTTGGGACTGCTCTTCCCGACCGCCGTGCCGTTGTCGCAGGCAATCCAAACGCTCACCGGCTCGCCGGCTGATCTCGACACTGTCCTCGGCAACCCGTCGGGGGTCTTCCCGGTCGGCGGCGTGCCACAGGTGCTCTCCGGCAGCGCCACGGTGCTGACGCAGGAAGTCACGGTGACAGCGACACTGACTGTCGGCGTCGGCTCCAATGGTGTCGCGCGTTTCAGCGTCAGCGACGTCGCGATCGCCCCTGCTGCGGTTGGCGGCTTGAGGTTCGTCACCGGCAGCGTCACGCTCACCGCCATCGGGTGCATCTTCGATCTGAACTTCGATGGTGTCGTTGACGACGCCGACTTCCAAGTGTTCGTGCCCGACTACGACACCCTCGTGCTCGCCGCGGCCCAGACGGGAGGCGACTTCAGCGGCGACGGTCTTTGCGACGACGCGGATTTCCAGCTCTTTGTCGTCGCGTACGACACGCTGCTGTGCCCTTGAGGTCTGTGGCTGTCCTTCGCAAGGCCCCCACTGTGTGGGGGCTTCGCCAGCGCCGTCACGATCGGTTCGGAATCCGCGTCGGTCCCAATGCACGCCCTGGGGCGTCCACGGAGTGATAGCAAGCAGCCGTGCGCATCGCTCTGTACCATGGCGACGGAGGATCGCCATGAACGAGACGAGTGCCGGAACGCAGGGGCCGTCAAACATCCTCGTGCTGCGCGTCATCTGCTTTGCATTCTGCAGCGGCATCGCCATCTTTGCGGCGATTGCGATCATGATGACCGTGGAACGGTCGTCGCCCGCGTTCTCCAACGGCACGCTCACGCAGCAGGCGATGGACCTCGGCAAGCTGCTGCCGCCGGGCGTCTTTGTTCTCGGGCTCACGATGTTCGCGGCGTGGCCTCTGATCCGGCGCGCCCACGTCGCGACGGGCCAGCGGGTCTGGCAGTCGCCCGACCCGATCGACGTCCGTGAACGCAAGCTCTTCAACGGCTACTCGGTGCTCTCCACGCTGCGTGCGGCGCTCGCGGAAGGGTTCGGTCTCTTCGGCGTGGTGACGTTCTTCCTGACTGCCCAGTGGCCGGCATTGATCGCCGCGGCCGGGGCGGTGGCGTTCATCATCGCCACCATGCCTTCGCAATCGCGGTACGAGCGATTCCTGGAGTCGGTGACGCGGTCTTGAGCATCCGCTCTACCGTTGCCCATGATCATGGACTATGCCACCCCGCGCGGACCCGACGAGTGCGATGCCTACGCCCGCATCGTCGCCGAGGCATTTGCGTGGGACCCCGAGATGGCGATCGGCTGGGTGCGAGATTGGGGGCACGCGAGCATCCGCGTCGTCCGCGTCGATGGCGTGCTGGCGGGCGGCTTGCAGCTCATTCCGCTGCAGACGTACCTTGGCGGGCGCACGGTCGGGCTCACCGGCGTCGGCGCGGTGGTGCTCCTGCCTCAGTACCGCGGCAAGGGCGTCGGCAAGACGCTCATGCGCGAGGCGATGCTTGAGACCCATCGCGCCGGAGTGCCTCTCGCCGGGCTGTTCCCCGCAACGCTGCCGGTATATCGATCCGCGGGCTTCGAGCAGGCCGGCGTGCGCTGCGAGACGACGCTGACGCTCAACCAGATCAAGCTGCGTCCCGAGATTGACTCGCTGGTGCGGGCCGATCGTGGGCTGTCGCTGGTGCCGATCCCCAATGACGAAACGATCCGTGCCGCAGCGCCGTCGCCGGGGTCGATCCACGAGAAGATCCGCGGCGTCTACGCCCGCGTCGGTTCACTGTTCGATGGTCACCTCGCGCGACCCGACAACGTGTGGCGGACGCAGGTCTACGCCTTCAAGCGCGAGCAGACCAAGGGGTTCGCAATCGTGCGCGACGCGACGGGCGCGGTGGAGGGCTACTTCTTTTACACCCAGTCGCGGGGCGACAGCGGCATCCACCTGAGCGTGCGCGACGCGGTCTGTGTCACGCCGCAGGCGTGGGCGTTGTTCTTCTCGTTCCTCGCCGATCACTGGTCGGTGGTCGACGAAGCGACTTGGATGGTGCCGCACGATCACCCGGCGCTGTCGATGCTGCACGAGGACTACCACCGCACCCGGCTGGTGACGGCGTGGATGCTGCGGGTGATGGACGTGAAAGCCGCGCTCGAAGCCCGGGGCTACGGGTCGTCGGTGCGGGCGACGTTCGCACTGCGCGTGCGTGACGACATGTTCGCCGACAACAGCGGCACGTGGAACGTGAACATCGCCGAGGGACGCGCGAGCGTGAGCAAGGGCGGCGACACCGAGCCGGCGATCGAGCTCGACGTGCGGGCGCTGGCGCCTGTTCTCAGCGGCTATCAGTCAGCCGCGGCCCTGCGGCTGGCGGGGTTGGTGCGCTGCGACGACGACGCCATGCTCGACGCGGCGGCGACGGCGTTCGCGAATGGGCGCGGGTCGACGCCTTGGATGGGTGAGATTTACTGAGGCTTTCCCGAGGAGCACGGGTCGCGCCTCCGCTCCCCGCTTGCGGGTAGAGGACGACTCGACGCAACGCGTCGAGTCAGGTGAGGGGATTGCGGGCACCTGCATGCCGCGACATCTGAACGCGAAGCACCCCTCCCCGGTCTCGCTGCGCTCGACCACCCCTCCCCGCTTCGCGGGGCGGGGAGGCGCGAGCACACGGGCTTCGGAATCAGGCCGTTCGACTGCCGCGCTTCTTACGCTCGATCCCCGCTTCGAACAGGTCTCGGTACTGCCTCGACTCGCGTTCGCTCGAGAACTCGGCTTCGCACACGCGGCGGCATTCGTGGCGCATCGTGGTGCGGAGCGTCGGGCAGTTGACGGCTTCGACGATTCGGGCGCAGAGGTCTTTCGCGTCTTCGGGCTTGGCGAGGAATCCGGTCTGGCCGGGGCGGACCATCTCGGGCACGCCGCCGACGCGGAACGAGACGGCGGGCGTGCCGCAGGCCATGCCTTCGAGGACCACCAGCGGCAGATTGTCCATGCGGGTGGGGAAGATCACGACGTCGGCCGCGGAGAAGGCGCGGCACTTGTCGTGCTCTTCCTTCAGGTAGCCCAGATCGATCTTCTCGATATCGGTGTCCTTGGTCGCGACGGTCGCGTTGTGGCCCGCGAGCATGAGCACGCAGCGGGAGCGGACTTCGGCGGGGAGTTCTTTCAACGCCGCGACCAGGAGGTCGATGCCTTTGCGTGGATCGCTGAGCGTCTCGGCCATCGCCATGAGCACCGTCTTGCCCTCGGGCACCTTCAGCTCGCGGCGGCACTGCTCGCGGTCGAGGGGCTTGAAGAGCGAGAGGTCGAGCCCGAGCGGCGCGTGATGCACTTCGGCCCGCTGACCGAGGAACGACTTGCGGGCGATCTCGGTGAGCCAGCGGCTGGGGCACGCGAAGGTCGCGTCGAGTTTCGCGATCACCGACCTCTTCAGCCGGTACTCCCACGTGCCGGGCGGGTAACCCTCGGGCTTGGCCTCGAAGCGCGGGTCGTAGTACTCGCCGTCGGTGAACCACCACATGTCGTGCAGGGTGAAGACCGCGGGTTTGTCGGCGAGCAG
>JBILLU010000212.1:0-5626 GCA_044375915.1 Phycisphaerales bacterium | reverse complement strand
TCATCACTCTTTGTGCGTGCGCAGGCCGGAGTCGTCGTCGCCGACGTGGTGCAGCGCGACCATGTTGACGCTTCTGGTTTTGCCCAAGGGGCGGCCGCAGACGATCACGATGGTGTCGCCTTCCTTGCACAAGCCTCGGCTGAGCAGGAACTGGTCGGCGCGGAGGTTCCAATCCCGCAGCGGCGTGATGCCTTCGGGGGCCTTGTCGCAGACTGCGATCACGCCGCGTAGGACGGCCATGCGACGGCAGGCGCGGAGCGACGAGGAGTAAGCGATGATGGGAATGTCGAAATCGTTCTGGGAGAGATATCGCGCTGTGCCGCCGGCTTCGGACCAGCAGAGCACGGCCTTGGCTCGAACATCTCGGGCGATCTGCCAGGCGCCGTGGGCCAGGGCTGCGGTGGAGTATCCCGTCTCGATCAGCTTGGTTGGGGCGTCGTGGTGCGCCGGAAGCTCCGCGATGCGTTCCTCGGCGGCACCAGCGATGCGGCGCATGGTCTCAACGGCGACCACGGGCCATTTCCCGGTGGCGGATTCGGCGCTGAGCATGACCGCGTCGCAGCCGTCGAAGATGGCATTGGCGACGTCGCTGGCTTCGGCTCGTGTCGGGCTGGGGCTCTCGATCATCGACTCGAGCATCTGCGTCGCGACGATCACGGGCTTGCCCCACACATGCGCCGCCGCGATGATCTTCTTCTGCACGACCGGCACGCGGGCGATGTCCATCTCGACGCCCAGGTCGCCGCGGGCGACCATGATGCCGTCCGCGGCCTGCACGATCGCATCGATGTTCGTGACGGCCTGTGGTTTCTCGATCTTGGCGATGACGGGAATGGTCGCGGTTGCGCCGCTGAGATCGGCCAAGCGGGTGGTGGGACAGAGCGACTTGAGGCGCTCCTTGAGCTCCAGCACCTCGGCCGCTTCGCGGACGAAGCTGAGGGCGAGGAAGTCGAGCTGGTTCTCGACTGCCCACGCGACGCACTCCCAATCGCGGTCGGTGATCGCGGGGGCCGACATCGCGCTCTGCGGCAGGTTGATGCCCTTGCCGCTGGTGACGAGGCCGCCGACGATGACCTGACACTGGAGTTCTTCGCCCGTGGGGTCGATGCCGCAGGCGAGCATGCGGATCGCGCCGTCGTTGATGAGGACCTTTTGCCCGGGCTGCACCTCGCCGATCATCGCGGGGTACGTGGTGGGAAAGACGACGACGGTCTCGCCGTTTCGGGTTTCGGTGCGGGCGAGATCGAGATCGCGGCGGAACACAACGGTCTGTCCCGGCGCGAGTGTGATGCCGGGCGGCGCGACCTTACCGACGCGAATCTTGGGGCCTTGCAGGTCGCCGAGGCAGGCGATGGGGCGGTCCATCTCGGCGGAGACTTGGCGCACGGTGTCGAGGCGCTTTTCGTGGCCGGCGAAGTCGCCATGGGAGAAGTTGAAGCGGAAGATGTTGACGCCGGCCTCGATGAGGCGGCGGACCAGTTCGGGCGTGTCGCTCGCCGGGCCGATGGTGGCGACGATCTTGGTGAGCGTGCGTGGAAGCGGGGGTTCACCGGCGCTCGGGGGCGTCATGGTTCACTTATCGGCTGGAAAGGGCTGGGGCGTGCGGAAGGGAGTCGGTCCGGCGTCGAGCACAGGCACGATGCCAGCGCTTCCGGCAGGGCGTCGCATGTTCAGTTGTTCCCGGCGCGTTTTCGGGCGTCGGCGGAGAGGCGGATCACTTCCTCATATCGATCGCGGAAGAAGATTGTGTAGGCGATCTCGGCGCGGCGTTGGGCGCCGGGCTTGCGCCAGATATCGCGCACGGCTTTGAACGTCGGTTCCGTGAACGGCACGGGCTTGCCATCGGCGTCGGCGGTGTCGGGCCAGGCGTAGAACGCGGCTTCCATCTTGGCGAGCGTTTCTTTGGGGAAGTCCGGGTTGCTTCGGGCTTCGTTGAGCACCCGCCAGGCGCGGCGTTGGACGTCGGCGTTGTCGATCGCGAACGCGCCCATCATTGGGCCCAGCGCGCTGCGCCAGCCCGCGGGCTTCACGCTCGACGCGATCGCGAACGGATCCACCTTGTCGATCAGGCGGTCGGCGTACCGCTCGTACATCATGCGCCGCACGGGCATGCGGCGGAGTTCGTACTGCTTCGGGCCAAGACCGTCGGTCGAGTCCGCCGTCCGCCGTTGGAAGTTCCACAGCGACTGTCCTTCGATGGTCAGGCAGAACTCCATGAAGCGTTTGGCGATCTCCGGGTTCGGGCCGCCGCGGAGCAACGAGATTGGGTCGGCATCGACCGAGGCGGTGCCCTTGGGATCGACGTAGCCGACGCGCACGGTGGCGGGGTCTTCGCCGGGCTTGGCGATGGATTGGGCTTGGGAGCGGCCGTAGAAGTCGATGGCGAGCCCGATGGCGCCCTCGCCGTGGCTGATGTCGATGGGGGGTTTGGTGGAGGAGTTGGTGAAGTAGCGGGCGTTGGCGCACATCTCGCGGAGGATGCGCCAGCCTTTCTCCCAGCCGTAGTTGCTGAGGATGGCGTCGAAGGTGGTGGCGATCGAACCGGACTGGCGCGGGTCGGCGAGGGCGACCATGCTTTGCAATTTCGGGTTGGTGAGGGCCTCGAAGGAATCAGGCTCGGGCAGGCCGAGGCGTTTGAGCAGGTCGCGGTTGTAGACAATGCCGAAGCCGGAGAGGGCGGTGCCGAGCCAGTATTGATCCGGCTCGTAGAGCAAGCCGGAGCCGATCTTGTTCTCGCCGTACCACTCATCGAGCTGGGCCTTGGGGAATCCGGCGGGGACGGACATCGGGATCGGCTTCTCGATGGTCTTGTCGCCGTCCTTCACGGAAATGGTCACACCTTCGCCGTTGCGAAGGCGCGTGTGATCAAACGAGCCGCCGCCGAAGGCGAGATCGTAATCGACGGTGCCGGGCGGGCAGGTGCCGTCGGGCGCGATGCGGCCGCCGCGGATCGCCGCCGTGTATTGGCTCTGCAGGAGCTTGATGATCTCGCTGGTGCCGAGCGGGCCGCGCCAGTCGACGAGGACGTCGCTGCCGTACTTGGTTTTGTGCCACTCTTCGAAGGCTTGGCCGAACTCGGTGGAGATCTGGGTGACGTGGGGCGTGATGATGACGAGCCGCGGCACGCCTTCGCGGGCGTTGGACATGCTCGGGGCGCTTGGGCGGAGCAGGAACGGCACGCCGAGGATGACGAGGAAGGCCACGACGAAGATGGACGAGCGCGGGTTCACGGCGGGAGTTTAGCGGAGCGTGTCAGGTGACATCTTGCTGCAAGAAGCCGGGGCCTGGAAGGCCCCGCTCCCGTGGGAGCCGCGCCAAGAATCGGGCATGAGTCTTCCGGTCAGCGAACGTGTGGCGGTTGTGACAGGCGCGGGCAGCGGCATCGGCCGCGAGACGGCGATCCTGCTGGGTGAACTGGGATACGTGGTCGTGCTGGTGGGACGCGACGAAGTGAAACTGGCGCTGGTGCAGGAACTGCTGCCCGGCTCGGTGGTCATGAAGTGCGACATGGGCGATGCGTCGGCGGTGGAGAAACTGATCGCGGCGGTTGATTTGCGGTTCGGGCACATCGACGTTTTGGTGAACAACGCGGGCACGACGCCGCTGAAGCCAATCGAGGACTACGAGATCGCGGAGATCGACCAGATCTTCCGCGTGAACGCCGTCGGGCCGTGCGTGGCGATCGCGAGGACGCTGCCGATCATGAAGCGGCACGGCGGGGGCTGCATCGTGAACGTGTCGTCGATGGCGACGATCGATCCGTTCCCGGGGCTGTATCCCTACGCAGCGGCGAAGGCGTCGTTGAACTTGATGGCCCGGTCGGTGGTGAACGAGGCGGGCAAGCACGGCGTGCGGGCGTTTGCGGTGGCGCCGGGGGCGGTGGAAACGCCGCTGTTGCGAACATTGTTCAAGGCTGACGCGTTCCCGGCTTCGCGGACGCTCGACCCGAAGAGTGTGGCGCGGACGATCGTTGAGTGTGTGCAGGGCAAGCGCGACGCTGAGAACGGAAAGACGATCTTCCTGCCGAGTCCGTGAGCAAATGTTTCGGCTCGGATGGAGGCGTACGTCGTTACTTCTTCCCGTCC
This sequence comes from Phycisphaerales bacterium, assembly GCA_044375915.1. Lineage (GTDB taxonomy): Bacteria > Planctomycetota > Phycisphaerae > Phycisphaerales > UBA1924 > JAFEBO01. Next base: position 1,541 of record JBILLU010000212.1, on the reverse strand, counting down.
GCGATCGCTCGGGCTTCCTTGAGCGCTTTCTGCAAGTCCCCCACCAGAGGTGTCAGATCGCTCACGATGGTGGTGGAGTCAAAGACGTCCATGAGTGCCTTGCTGGTGAGCATGGCACGGACCATCTCGGTGCCGTAGTTGCCGTTGCGGATCAATGCGCCCAGTTCGGGGTCGGCTTCGAGGCGTTTGATGGCGTCCTGGACGGCGGGGGCGTCTTTTATCTTGGTCATCACGGGGCTGGCGAGGAAGTGATCGAACGCGGGCTTGTGACGAACGACCGCGGCGAAGTCGGAGGTGAGCGCGAAGAGCTGGGCACCCTCGAGCGGGTTCGAGGACGCGGCGACGCCTCCGAGGCTGGATTGACGCACTTCCCCGGCGAAGTTCGCCACGGCCTGTGCGACGGGGTTGCGGGGAAGGCTCGGATCCTCGGCGGTGCGTTGCACCTGGCTGACGGCGAGCGGCTCGATAGCGAGTGGAATCCAGAGCACGAGCAGGCCGAGGAAGGAGCCTTCGAGCAGGCCGAGCCCGCCGCCGGCGAGTTTGTCCACGCCGTGGAACTCCGGGCGCGACTTCATGACGCGTTTGGAGACGACGCCGATGACGATCGCCACGATCGCGGCGACACCCAATGCGGCGATCGCGGTGGCGATCAGACGAGAGGAGAGGCCTCCGGTTGCGGTGACCGACGCGATGGCCGGTTCCAGCACGCGCCCGATCGGGCGGCAGAGGATCACGGCGAGGATCATGCCCACGACGATGCCGACAAGTTCAGACGCGCCCCGCCACAGGCCCTGGAGCGTGCACAGGGCGACAACGCCCGCGACGATCTTGATCGGCAGGGAGCCGAAAAGAATCGCCAGCAAAGCGACGCCGCCGATGGCTGCTGCTGCGAAGAGCCTCCATTGCCGAGACGTTTCAGTCGGAGCAGTCCCGGTCGTGGCAGCCGCAGGAGTTTGGGTCCCCATTCCATCAGACTAGCACGTTTCCAAGGGCCGCACCGATTTCGCGTCTGCCGTGTACCATTGCTGATAGGCCCTTTCCTTCCGGAGCCGCCCATGCCGTACTACACGAAACTCGGTCTCCTGCCCCAGAAACGCCACGTGCAGTTCCGTCGCCCCGACGGCTGCTTGTACTCCGAGGAGGTCTTCGGCACCGAGGGATTTGTCGGCCCGACGACCACGATGTACCACATCCATCCGCCGACGCAGGTCTACGGCTGGAAGCCCGTCTACTCCACCAAGGTCGAGTACGTCGAGCAGGACATCATGCGCATGCGCCACGTCATGACCGGTGGCCAGCGGATGAGCCCCAAGGGCGACTTCGTGACCGGCCGCGTCGTGCTCTTTGGCAACAGCGACTGCGAGATGGCGGTCTGCAATCCCGCCGAGCAGATGCAATACCACTACAAGAACGGCCAGGGCGACGAGTGCATCTTCATCCATTACGGCTCGGGCGTGTGCCACACCATGCTGGGCACGCTGAAGTTCGGCCCGCGGGATTACTTGGTGATCCCCAAGGGCGTGATCTACAAGTTGACCTGG
>JBILLU010000211.1:0-5632 GCA_044375915.1 Phycisphaerales bacterium | reverse complement strand
GCGGATGCACGGCTTCGAGGGTGTCGAGGCACTCGTGGGCGAGGCCAAGGCGGAGCGCAGTGCGGCCGTCGATGAGGGTGTTCTCGAGCAGGCGGGCGCGGGCGTTGCCGTCGTTCGTGAGATCGCGCAGAAATGGGGCGGAGACGGCGGGCGACACGCCCAGCCTTGGCACGGGGTAGCCAATCTTGGCTTGGGCGTTGGTGACGATGATGTCGCCGCCGCCGAGGAGGGCGCAGCCGCCGGCGATGGCGGAGCCGTGGGCGGCGATGACAATGGGGATGTCGAGTGCTCGCAGAGCGGCGATGCAGTCGTGGAGACCGGAGAGGAGGGCTCGCATCACGCTGCCGTCGGGGTGGTCTTTGCAGAGCGAGAGATCGAAACCGGCGCAGAAGGCGGGGCCTTGGCCGGAGAGGAGGAGGACGCGGACGCTTCGGCTCTTGCACGCAGCGATCTGATCGCGAAGCGCAGCCAGCATGTCTGGGGTGAGCGCGTTGCGTTTATCGGCGCGGGCGAGAGCGAGTTCGAGGATGTCGCCGTGCGGAGTTGGGTAGAGAGTGGCGGTGATCACGCGGGCCGCCCCCCACTTCCCCCACTGCTCGCGCCGGTAGCACGGGACTTGGCGACGATCTCGCGTGCGAACGCCGCGGCTTCGCGGAGCTTGTCGAGGTCGACGTTGGTGCGATAGCCCGCGTCGTGGATGGTCTGGACGAGCAACTCGGTGGAGATGTTGCCGGGGGCTCGCTGGATCGTGCCGTCAGGGAGCGTCTTGCTGGCGTAAGGGCAGCCACCGAGGCCAGCGACCGAGCCGTCGAAGGAGCGAACGCCGAGGTCGAGGGCGGCCCGGACACACTCGGCGGCACGACCTGCGGTGTCGTGGAAGTGCATGGTGATCTCAGCGTCGGTCTCTTCCGCCTCGAAACCGGCAAGCACTTCGTCTAGAAGTGCTTGCGTGGAGTCGTTCGTGCCATGCCCAATCGTGTCGCCGAGATCGACGTCATGAATGCCCATATCCGCGAGAACGAATGCCCACTGCTCGACGACCTTTGGATCGATGGGACCTTCAAACGGACACGCCACTGCACAGGAGATGTAGCCACGAACGGCGAGACCTTCCCGCTGGCATCGCTCAACGATCGGCAGGATCCGGTCGATCGATTCCGCGATCGTGCAGTTTAGATTCTTTTTGCAGAACGTCTCGCTCGCGGCAGTGACGACCGCAACCTTGTTGATGACCTGCCTACCGAAGATCTGATTGCATTCGATCACGGTCGCCAAGCCACGTTCGTTGGGGACGAGAGCGGAGAAGACCGGCCGCGCCCCGCTCTTGCCCTCTCGCTGCGGGAGGGGTATTTGAGACAGCATCCGAACAACCTCGGCCGCATCCCCCAACTGCGGCACCCACTTCGGGCTTACAAAGCTCGTCATCTCGATCTCGTCCACGCCGGTCTGGCAGAGCAACTCGATGAGCCGCACCTTGTCGGGCGTGGGGATGATCCCGGGCTCGTTCTGGAGGCCGTCGCGGGGGGAGACGTCGGTGATGCGGACGAGGTCGGGCATGACTGCGACAGCGTACCCCGGCGGCGGGGTGAATGTGAACCAATGAAAACGCCGCCCTTCGGCGGCGTGTTTCTGCATGGGAATCCGTCGTGCGCTCAGCGACGCCGACGCGCGGCGGTGAGGCCGGCGAGGGCGAGAAGGGCGGCGGTGCCGGGGGTGGGGATGTAGCCGGCAAAGTTGGGGAGGTGGATCTCGCCGTCCTGCTGCAGGGTCTTGACGAAGACCGAGCCGTCGATGGCGGTGGTGTTGCGGAGGTGGGCATTCGGCGCGAGGATGGCGCCGTTGAAGTTGCGGTCGAGGAAGATGTTGGTCGCCTCGTGGAAGTTCCAGATGACCTTGCTGCGGGCGAAGGCGGAGAGCCAGCTGCCGGTCATGTTGCCGCTGGTGAAGTTGACGGTCGTGCCGCTGACGTTGATGACGATGGCGGCCGCGCTGTTGACGTTGAGGTTGAGCTGCTGGATGAGGTTGTTGTTGAAGACGTTGGCGGCGGAGACGTTGAAGACCGCCAGGCCGTTGACGGGGTTGGCGTTGTAGGTGACGGCGCCGGGCTGGCCGCTGGGGAAGGTGGCGGTGCTGTTGGCGCTGAGGCCCTTGTAGAAATTGGAGAGGCCGACGAGTTCGCTGGTGTAGGACGGGATCTGGGCGGCGATGGAGCCGTCCTGAGCGCGGTTGCCGCCGCCGTTGGCGTTGAAGTTGCCGGAGAACGTGCCGCCGTAGCGGAGGTTGCCAGCCTGCTGGTTCAGGTTGGAGACGCTGACGTTGCCGCCGACGGCGAGGGTGGTCTTGCCGAGGAAGCTGCCCGCATTGAGGTTCTTGGCGACCGTGGGCGAGCCGCTGCTGATGAAGTTGCCGCCGACCCAGGCGCGGCCCTCGATGTCCTGGCTGCTGTTATTGGCGTTGCCCAAGACGATGAGATTCCAGTCGTTGACGATCGCCGCGCTGGCGATGGACGACACACAGGCCGCGACAAGCGCGGCACCCGAACGCATGACAAGATTCATTGTGGCCTCTCTCTGAAAACCTATGAGATCCCTCACAACCCAAAACGAAGTCCGGGCGGAAAACCGGACTCGGAACAGTACGCGGCGCGAGGCGGCGCGGCTGTGTGCAGCGCGTGAAGATTCTCGCGAAGGGCCGAGAACTTGTGCCGCGGCCTCACGCGATCACCGGGCCGGTGGAACTACTTGCCGGTCGAGAACATGAACTCCACGGGTTCAATCGCGTGACCTTCGGGGCCGGCGAGACCGCTGCCGTTGGCGTTGAGGTGGGCCTTGATGGTCTGGTGCGATGGGAGTCGGAGGACGGTTCGATAGGTCGTGCCGTCGTCGCTGAAGGAGCCGCCGACGATGCGTTCGAAGGTGACGTCGCCTTCGAAGGAGAGACCGCGGGAGGTCTTGTCCATGGGACGATCAAAGACGAAGATGAACTCGACATCGCGGGGGACGTCGGTGCTGCCGTCGGCGGGTTGAATCGAAACCACCCCCGGCATCTTCGCCTCTTCCGCGGCGAGAACGCCGTTGGCGTCCTTGATCGCCGCGACGATCTCGGGCATGAACGAGCGGAGCGTCGGGTATGCGCCTCGGCTCGCCTCGTAGCGATCCATCGCGGCGGTGAGGGCGGGGGTGAACCAGAATGCGCGGCCGATCTCTTGCCTGCGTTGAAAGAAGCTGCGCTCGGGTCCGCCCGCGTGCTTCATGATCTGCACCACGCAAGCCCGCACGAGCGATTCGTACATCACGGTCTTCGGCGTGGAATACGCCTGAGTGGCGAAGGCCTGGGCGTGGCGCGTGTGGAGCACCTCGGCCGCCGGGACCAGATCGGCGGCATGCAGGTCAACCAGCGGGTTCGCGAAGGGGTGGCAGAACTCGTGAACGACCGTGTCGATGTCGCTGTCATCAAACTGGGGCGTTCCATCGGTCTTCCACGCGGAGACGCCGATGATGGGTGTCACCACGAGGCGGCCGTCGGGGAACGTGACCGACATGCCGTAGTTGCCGCCACCGGCAAGCAGGCCGGGGATGGCGTACGAGCCCTCCGCAATGGGCTCGCCGAAGAAGTCCTCGATCAGTTGGCGGAACGGGTGCGTGGCCAGCAACCCGGCAAAGGCGGCCTCGGCCTTGTCGAAGAACGGCCGCTGCTGCTCCAAGAACGCGGCGTAGTTGGTGTCGCGGGCGAAGTCGCGGACCAGAGCAGCGAAGGCTCGGGCAGCGTCGGGGGTCCAGCGCGTGTCCATTCCGATCGGAAGCGGATCGATGGGCACGAGGAACTCGCCGCTCGAGTAGTCCTTAAGCCGCACGGCAAGGTCGGGCACGGCGTTGAAGCCGATCGAGTGCTCGGAGCGGAGTTTCTCGACGGCCTTGACCGCGGGATGGTCCTTGTGAGCCGCGAAGTAGCTGTCGATGGCCTTGCTGTAGGGCGAGGCCGAATTCTCCATGTTGAACTCGTCGGCCCCGGCGAGACGGAAGATGGTCATCACAATCTCGACACGGGGGTCGACACGGACGGGGAAGGGAGCGGACTCTGACGCTGCCGCCTGCGGGATCGGCCAGAGAAGTATCGCGAGGAATGCCGCACGCAGAATGGACAACGCCGACGAAAGTGCTCGCTTCATGGCAGTCTCGATGCGCGGACGGGCCGAATCCGGCAGGTACTGATCAGGTTTGCAGCACGCCCGTCTTGAACTCCCGCGAGTAATCCCAACCCTGCTCGGCAATCGCGAGGGCTTCGATCAGTTCGTCACGAGTCTTGTGCGGTTCGATGATGCGGTCGAGCCAGCCGCGGGCGGCGCCGTGGCGGATGTCGGCCTGCTCGGTGTAACCGGCGTGGATGGCGCTGTAGATCTGCTTGTGAGTTTCGGGGTCGATGGTTTCGCCCTTGCGTTTGCGGCTGGCTTCTTCGATGGTCGTGAGCACGCCGGTGGCTTGGTTGGCGCCCATGACGGCGCACTTGGCGCTGGGCCAGGCGAAGGACAGGAACGGATCGAACGCGCGGCCGCACATGGCGTAGTTGCCGGCGCCGTAGCTTCCGCCGGTGATGACGACGATCTTCGGCACCACGCAGTTGGACATGGCGTTGACCATCTTCGCGCCGGCGCGGATGATGCCGCCTTGCTCGCTGTCGCGCCCGACCATGAAGCCGGTGGTGTCGTGCACGAACACGATCGGGATCTTGCGCTGGTTGCAGTCCATGATGAACCTTGCGGCCTTGTCGGCCGAGTCGTCGTAGATAACGCCGGGCATCTGCACGGCCTTGGTGGGGCCGGTCTTGCCGCCGGCGACGGTGCGCTGGACGAGTTTCTTCTGGTTGGCGACGATGCCGCAGGGGCGGCCACCGATGTGGGCGTAGCCGCAGACGATGGATTGGCCGTAGTCGGCTTTGTATTCGTCGAAGTCGGGGGCGAGAGCTTCGGTGGAACCATCCTTGCGGGCACCGGCGTCGACGAGGCAATGGATGATCTCGCGAACGTCATACTGGCTACCGGCCGCGTCGGTGAAGTGCTTGTAGAGGTCGTCGGGCGAGTGAAACGCATGCCGCGTCTTGCCACTGGCCTTCACTTCGTCTCTGCGTCTCTCCGTCTCTCCGTCTCTTCCCGTCCCGTACTTCGCCACCAGCGACCGCAGCCGCTCGATGCACGCCGGATCGTCCTTCTCTTTGAAGTCGATCGTGCCGCTCACGCTGGCGTGCATGGTTGCGCCGCCGAGCTCTTCGTCGGTGACTTCCTGCCCGATGGCGGCTTTCACAAGCGCGGGTCCGGCGAGGTACAAGCCTGAACCCTCGGTCATCAGCAGCGTGTCGCAAAGCACGGGCAGATACCCACCGCCCGCCACGCAATACCCCATGATCGCGGCGATCTGCGGAATCCCCGCCGCGCTGATGACGGCGTTGTTGCGGAAGATGCGCCCGAAGTCGTCGGTGTCGGGGAAGACGTCTTCCTGCAGCGGCAGATAGACGCCGGCGCTGTCGACGAGGTAGATGAGCGGCAGACGGGCCATCATCGCGATGGACTGGGCGCGGATGATCTTCTTGCAGGTCATCGGGAAGAACGCGCCGGCCTTGACGGTGGCGTCGTTGGCGA
>JBILLU010000040.1:0-22025 GCA_044375915.1 Phycisphaerales bacterium | reverse complement strand
GCACGAACTCTTCGACGTTCGATGCGGTGGCGGCCTTGACCGAGGCGATGAAAGCCGCGGGATTGCCTATGCCGCACGCGGCGACGACGCGTTTGCCACGGAGCCACGCGACCGGCTCCTCGCGCTCAGCACCCCGGTCGATGACGCGAAGCGATGACCATGCATGCCGCGCGATCGCGATCGGGATGCCGCCGCCGATCGCCGCTAGTTGCTTCACGAGCGCATCGAGGTCCGTGGGGCGCACGGTCTCCGCGTGCGTGATGACGGCCCAGTCGGCCCGCGCGAGCGACTCCAGCGGCTCGCGCAGCGTTCCGGCGGGGAAGACGCGATCGCGCAGCGGGTCCTTGCTCGCGTCGATGAGCACGATGTCGAGTTGCCTCGCAATGCGCCTGTGCTGAAAGCCGTCGTCGAGCACGACGGCATCGACACCCTTGCCTTCGGGCGTTGCGAACAGATCGAGCAAGCCCTCGAGTCGGTTGGCTTGAGCGACGACGGGAACATCCTCGAGTGCGGCGGCATACTCGGCGGCTTCATCGCTGAATCCCGCCTTCGCCGCGTATCCGCGCATCGCGATCGCTGGCCGCCACCCTGCGCCACGAAGTTCACGCACGACCTTCTTCACCAGCGGCGTCTTGCCCGTGCCGCCAAGCGTCAGATTGCCGATACTGATCACCGGCCGATCGATCTCGACCACGCCCCGCCCGGCATCGAACGCGCGGTTGCGGCGTGCCATCACAATCGCATAGACCGCCGAGGCCGGCGGGCCGAGGAACCGCAACGCACGCGGCAGGGGAGACTCAGCCATCGCGCTGCCCCGGTTCCCGCTCGATCGCGTCGGCATGCTCGTCGGGCCGCTCGTCAGCCTGCGTCCGCGCCTGCCCGAACGAGTCGCGCAGCGAGCGCCGCTCGCGTCGATAGAGAACACCCGTGTTCACGATGTCGATCGTCGCGAGCACGATCAACATCAGCAGCATACAGATCACGAGCGTCCACACAAACACGAACGACCGCGGGTCTGAAGGCGTCACCACGCCGAACGCGGCGGCGCCGAGCGGCACCAACAACAACATGATCCAGCCGTTCGCGAGCCGGATGCGCCGCCGGGTGGCCGGCATCGGGGCGTGCGAAACAACCAGAAGGTGCACCGCGACAACGAGCAACAGGACGACGGCCACGGGCAAGACGACCCACGAGGGCAGCAGCGGTGTGTTGCTCTCGGCCAGGACGATCACGCCCGCACCGCCGCAGCATGCCGCTGGTTCGAGGATCCGTCCGGCCAAACCCGGCGCAGCACGTCCAACTTGCGCAGGAGCGCGTCCATCGGCAGCCCCATCACGCCGGTCGGATCGCCCGCAAACGTGATCGGCCAGCCGGCTTCCAGCCGCTCCCGCAGGTTGTAGCCGCCGGCTTTTCCGTGCCACTGGCCACCGGCGAGATAGCGTTCGATCTCGGCGTCACTGACGCTTCCCCAGCGCACGACGGCGCTTGTCGCGAAGAGCGAGCGCCGTGCCGGGACGATCGTCACGCTCGAACGCGGGTCCAACTCGATGATCGCGACACCGGTCACAACCTCGTGCTCGGCGTCCCGGAAGATCCGCAGCATCGCGCGGGCCTCGCTCGCGTCGCGGGGCGTTCCGATCATCGAATCGCCGGCAACGCACGCCGTATCAGCGCCGAGTACCCAGGTTCGTTCCTTGATCGCACCCACCGCGAGCGCCGCGCCCGCGGAGGCCTTCAGATACGCCAACGCGGCGACCCATTGTCGCGGCGCGACGGCACCGGGAACGAGTTCGGAATCCTCAAGCCCCGGATGCTCCGCAACATGCCGAATATCTGCCGCCGTCAACAACTCACGACGCCGGGGTGAACGGCTCGCCAGCCAGAGGAGTGGCTGCGTGGCCTCGTGCGCGGCTTCCCGCGGCGCATCTTGGCTGAGATTGGAAACGACGCCTCCCTGCACGCCGGAATTCTACGAAAGCACGCCCTGCCGCACCTGACTCGACTTTGCGACATGCGCCACCGCGTTCTGGAACATCCGCAGCCCCGGCGTCGGTCCGCGGCGGACGCTTTCGGGCAGACGGGTCCAGTAAGGGTGCCGCGTCCAATCGAGGTACCGCTCGGGATGCGGCATCAGGCCGAAGACAAGACCAGACGAGTCGCAGAGCCCCGCGATCGCGTTCTCCGAGCCGTTGTAGTTGTCCGCGTACCGCAGTGCGACGCGACCGCTGGACTCGATGACCCGCAGAACCTCGGGCGAGTCGCAGACAAGACGGCCCTCGCCGTGGGCCACGGGCAGCGTCCAGACATCGGCCCGAAGCTCCGACGGAATGGACTCCTCCACGCCCTTGGTCCACACACAGCGGCTCGTGGGCTCAGCGATCATGCCGACCCAGCGGTCGCAGAAGCGTGCCGCGATGTTGTCGGTCAGGGCCACGGTCTGCTTCGGAGCCGCGTCGGTGGGCCAATCCAGCCCCGCGTCGGGCCCCGGCAGCAGACCGATCTGCACCAGCACCTGGAAGCCGTTGCACGCGCCGATGATCGGAGTGCCGCGCTCCACGGCTTCCCGCAGCGCGGGATACAACCGCTCGCGGCAGCGCATCGCGAAGACGCGTCCGCTGGCGATGTCGTCGCCGTAGGAAAAGCCGCCGGGGAACCCGATCAGTTGGTAGCCGCCGACCTGGGCAGGATCACGGATCAGCGCATCCAAGTGAATCAACGTCGCACTCGCGCCCGCCATCTCGAAGGCGCGGCACATCTCCTGATCGCAGTTGGTGCCCGGGGCACGCAGAACAAGGGCTCGCGGCGCATCGGCTCGGCTCATGCCCGATGGTATGGACGCCGCCGAGGCGTATCAGGACGGGCGCAGCTTGCGAAACGCGTCGATCGCCTTCTCGCGTGCTTTCACGCGATCTACCAAGGGCTTGGGATAGTCCAGCCGCGAGCGGAGCAGGCCCGGAAGTCGCTCGGGATCGTGGATCGCCGGGCCTTCCACGCCGCGGAGCTCGGGCACAAACTCGCGGATGTACGCGCCGTCTGGATCGAACTTCTCGCTCTGGTTGTACGTGTTGAAGATGCGGAAGTACGGGGCGGCGTCGGTGCCGGTGCTGGCCGACCACTGCCACCCACCGTTGTTGCTGGCGAGGAAGCCGTCGATGAGGTTCTGCATGAACCACTTCTCGCCCAAGCGCCAATTGAGGAAGTAGTCCTTGGTGAAGTACATCGCGACGACCATGCGGACGCGGTTGTGCATCCATCCGTCTCGGAGCAATTGGCGCATTCCCGCGTCCACGATCGGCACGCCGGTGCGGCCGTGCTTCCACGCTTCGAGGAGCTTGGGCTCGTCGTTCCACACGATCGCTTCGGTGTTCAATTGAAACGCCCGGTGCATGCACACGCGTGGAAACCCGACCATGACGTTCACGTAGAACTCGCGCCAAAGGACCTCGCTGATCCAGTGCACTGGGCCGGGCGAGCCGTTCTCGAGTGGGTTGCCCTTCAGGCTCTTGTTCGCGGCGAGGTTCGCCTCGATGCCCTTCTCCAAACACTGCCGCGGCGAGACCGTGCCGACCGTTAGGTGATGCGACAGCATGCTGGTGCCGTCGGTGCCGGGGAAATCGCGGCGGTCCTTGTACGGCACGATCGACTCGGCGCAGAACTGCCGCAGCCGTTTCATTGCTTCGTGCTCGCCCGCGGGCCAGCGCGTGCGCCAGTGCTCGCGCGTCGCAAGGCCACGCGGCTCGCTGGCGGCGTGCGTCTCGGGAACCGGCGACGGCGCGATGCCCGTCTCGGCCTGGCGCGAGGGCTTGGCCAGCGTCGGGCAGCCGCCGACTTTGTCCCAGTGCTTGAAGAACGCCCTCTTGAAGGGGGAATACACGGTGAAGAACCGACCTTCGCCGGTGCGGATTTCGCCGGGCTCTACGCAGATCTGATCGGTGTGGTCGTGCGCCTTCAGACGAGCCGTTGAGAACGCGTCGATCACCGCGGCGTCCCGCTTCTGCTCGTTGACTTCGTACTCCTTGTTGAAGTGCAGTTCGTCGCAGGCGTGTTTCTTGGCGAGTGCGACAAGTGCGGCGGGTATCGCCCCTGGCGCCTTCGCGGTCTCGATCAGCAGCGGGATGTTCAACTTCGCCAAGTCACCGCTCAGCACCGCGAGCGAGCGCAGGATGAAGTCCACCTTGATCGGCGCGAAGTCGTGGGCCGCCCACTCACCCGGCGAGAGCAGAAAGACCGCGACCACACCCTTGCCGCTCGCTCCGCCGGCGCGGCGGCACGCCTCGAAGAGCGCGGAGTTGTCAGCTACACGTAAATCAGACCGGAACCACACCAGGCTTCGAACACCAGACACCATGCTCACCCTCTCGTCAGCGACGGATGGATCAACTCCCACACAAACCACCCCGCGAGCAACGCCCGCGCCGACCAGCAGACGGTGCGAATCCAGTTTGTGCGAACCAGCAGTCGCACGCCCTCGATGTCGATCGTTCCGGGAACCTGCTTCTGCAGCCGCGTGTGCAGCGGCACCTGCACCGCGAAGGTTGAGATCCACACCACGACCACCAGCGCCAGCGACACCCACAGCCACGGCACCATACTTGCGACGGGCTGCACAATCCCGACCGGCGGCAGCATCAGCACCGCCGCGCCAAGCTCGATCAACATCGCCGGCGCGACGATCGGCGTGATCGCGTTGGCGTGCCGAGCACACGCCGCCGCCGCACGCTGCGGGTCGAGTTCGCCGAGCATCGGGTAGTGCACGACCTGAATGACCCAGATCAACCCGGCGAGGTACGCCGAGGCCGCGAAGTGCAGGAGAATGAGCAGTTCCGGAGACATGCAGCATCAAGCCTTGACGAGCCCCGAGCGTGAGCGAGTGGGTCACCTTGACACTTAATTCACGCGAAACCCGCTCGGGGTCCGCTCGGACGGGAACGCTATCGTTGCCCGCCGCCGGACGGATGCGGCCCAGACCGAAAAGACGAGCGAGAATCGGAGAGACGCGGGCGTGACGGAGCCGCCGACACAATCAGTTCGAGTCGACGGGACTCCAATCCCCAAGACTTCGCAAGCAAGCCTCGGCAGGCAGCTCCGGCGTCTGCGTGCCGTGGAAGTTGCCGCCCGCGAGCCAAGCCGGCCCCGCACGCGCCGCCGCACCGGGACCGGCGGCAATCCATCGCTCTGGCGCGGCGCCGCCGACGGCGTGCACGCGATCGAACGCTGGTTCGCTTCGAAGGGTTGGATCCCGTGGGACTTCCAGCGCCAAGCCTGGGAGGCCTTCCGCCGCGGCGAGTCGGGATTGGTGCAAGTTCCCACGGGCGCGGGCAAGACGTACGCCGCGTACCTCGGACCGTTGTCCGAGTTGATCGACCAGTGCCGCCGCCCCGGGTCGGATGTTCCCCCACCCGGCGCACTTCGCGTTCTGTTCATCACGCCCTTGCGTGCCGTCTCGCGAGACATCGAGCTCGCCCTGCGCGCCCCCATCGACGAGATGAACCTGCCGCTGCGGGTTGAATCCCGCACCGGCGACACGGCACAGTCCGTTCGCGACAAGCAGCGCGAGCGCCTCCCCGACGTGCTCATCACCACGCCCGAGAGTTTGTGCATCCTGCTCACGCGTGAGAACGCACCCGCGCTCTTCGCCTCGCTCTCTTCCATCATCGTCGACGAGTGGCACGAGCTACTTACCAGCAAACGCGGCACGCAGGTCGAGCTCTGTCTGGCCCGTCTGCGTGAGTTCGCGCCGCGGGCCCGCACGTGGACGCTGAGCGCCACGCTACCCAATCTCGACCAAGCCGCACGGGCCGCAGTCGGCATGGCCGCCCCCGAACCGACCATCATCCGCGGCGAGATGCGTCGCGAGATCACGATCGAGACGCTTACGCCGGCCCCCGGCACACGCATGCCCTGGGCCGGTCACCTTGGCATGCACATGCTGCCGCGGGTCATCGAGACGCTCGATCCGGCGATTTCCACGCTCGTCTTCACCAACACGCGTTCGCAAGCGGAGCTTTGGTTTCAGGCAATCTTGAACGCCAAGCCTGATTGGGAGCCCATCCTCGCCCTGCACCACGGCTCGCTCGACCGCGACGATCGCGAAGCCGTCGAAGGCGGCCTGAAATCCGGCAACCTCCGCATCGTCGTCGCCACATCCTCGCTCGACCTCGGCGTCGATTTCGCCCCCGTCGAGCGGGTGATCCAGATCGGCTCGGTGAAAGGGATCGCCCGCCTCATCCAGCGCGCCGGGCGTGCGGCCCACCGGCCCGGGGCCCCGTGCTCGATCCTCTGCGTGCCCACGCACACGCTCGAACTCATCGAGATCGATGCGGCACGCCGCGCCATGCTCGAATCGCGCATCGAGCCCCGCACGCCGCTGAACAAGCCGCTCGATGTGCTCGCGCAGCACCTGGTCACCTGCGCCATGGGCGGCGGCTACGAGCCGGGCGCGATGTACGAGCAGGTCCGCACCGCCGCCGCGTTCGCCACGCTCAGCCGCGAAGAGTTCGACTGGGCGCTCGACCTCGTCTCCCGCGGCGGGGACGCGCTCAAGGCGTATCCGCACTACCACAAGGTCGCCCTCGACACCGGCCGCGCCCGCGTCGGCGACAAACGCCTCGGGCTGCTGCACAAGCTCAACATCGGCACCATCGTCGCCCAGCCCACGCTTGAGATCCGCTTCACCGGCGGCAAACGCATCGGAAGCATCGAGGACGGCTTTATCACGCTGCTCCGCCCCGGACAGAAATTCGCCTACGCAGGCCGCTCGCTCGCGTTCGTCGGCGTCCGCGACGGCGTCGCCTTCGTCCGCCCCGCGGGCGGCAAGACCAACAACACGCCCCGCTGGGCGGGAACGAAGCTGCCGATCTCCGAATCCCTGGCGCGATCGGTGCGTGAGACGCTGGAGATCGCTTCCGATCGACTCGACTCCAGCACCTCCAACGAACTCCTCCACGCTCGGGAGATGATCGAGGCCCAGCAGCGTCTCTCCATCATCCCGCGCGTCGACGAACTACTCATCGAAGCGTGTGAAACCCGAGACGGGCATCATGTCTTTGTCTACCCGTTCGACGGCCGCCTTGTCAACGCCGGGCTCGCTTCCATCGTCGCGTTCCGCATCTCGCAAGGCCGTCCGTCCACGTTCACCATCTCCGCCAACGACTACGGCTTTGAGTTGCTGTCGCCAACCCCCATCGAACTCGACGGCGTCTTCACGCCGGACCTCTTTAACGCCGAGCGCCTGCTCGAAGACGCCGCGGGCTCGGTCAATCTCGCCGAGCTCGCCAAGGTGCAGTTCCGCGAGATCGCCCGCGTCGCCGGCCTGATCTCGCAGACCTATCCCGGCGCTCGCAAGACCGGCCGCCAGGTCCAGATCAACACCGGTCTGCTCTACGACGTGCTTCGCGAGTTCGATCCGGGCAATCTGCTGCTGCTTCAGGCTGACCGCGAGGTGATGGAACGCCACTTCGAACAGACCCGACTCGCTCGATCGATGCAGCGACTGTCCGCGTCGCGGCTGCGCTTGGTACGCACGACGCAGCCCACGCCGCTGTCGCTGCCGCTGATCGTCGAACGCGTCGCCGGCCAGATGTCCAGCGAGCCGCTCGCCGACCGCATCGAGCGCATGCAGCAGGAATGGGAGCGAGACGCCGTGCGTGCTTCGGCGGCGTCCGCAACCTCGGGGGCGGGGCCTTCCAGGCCCCGGCGTCAACCCTCCAAGCCACTCCAGAACCCACGGAGCCGCCCATGAACGCGCTCCGCATCACCGTCGCCGATCAGACGATCTCCCTTTACCCCCAGCGTGCCGCGTTCTGGCACGAGTCCTCCACGCTCCTCGTCGCCGACCTGCACCTGGGCCGCCAGCAAGCCTGGCGCGCCGGCGGCGTGCCGATCTCCGATGCCGCACAAACCGCAAGCCTCGACGAAGCGCTGCAACGACTCACCGCACTGCTGCAAGCGACAAGCGCCGCGCGTTTGCTCGTCCTCGGCGATCTGCTCCACGCCCCCGCGGGCCTCACCGACACGATGATCGCTCGCGTCGCCACATGGCGCACACGACACGCCGACATCCGACTCGAGATCATTCCCGGCAACCACGACCGCAAGCTCGACCGCGTCGCCGAGACGTGGAACCTGGTGGTGCGCGAATCACACCTCTCCGAGCCGCCGTTCGAGTTTGTGCACGATCCCGCCGACGCGACGAACGCCGAACTCCTCGCCTGCAGTGGCCACATCCACCCGATGGTTCGCCTTGCCAGCGCCCGCGAGAGCGTGCGCGTCCCGGCATTCCTCGTCACGCCGCGGCTGCTGCTCTTCCCCGCCTTCAGCGGCCTCTTCTCCGGCGTCACCATCGACCCCACGCCCGACACCCGCATCTATCCGATCGCCGGCGACCGAGTGCTCGACCTGCAGGTCCCGAGCGCTTCACGCTGAACAACATCACGCATCTTCGGCGTGTCCGCCCACGTGACCGCGGCAGTCTCGTCCTACTGCCCCACCGCCCCACTGTTCCCCTGCCCCACCGCCCTCTTCACCACCCGCTCCACAAACGCCCGATGCGGCCCGACACTCAAGTCCGCCACCACTCGATCGGCGATCACGCCGCCTCCATCCGACGGCTCGATCAGATACGTCACCCGTCGCGTGAACATGCCAAACAAGAACGCCGCCCCGTACGCGGCGATGACCTTCTTCTCCGGGTCCGCCAGCAGCGTGAAGCCGAGCGTGTGCTTGTCCTTGAACTTCTGCTTCGATGCTGTGCCCTGCGGGCTGATGCCGACGACCCGCACGCCCGCCGCTGCGAGCTCCTGCGTCCAATCCCGGAACATGCACGCCTGAGCCGTGCACACAGGTGTGAAGTCCGCGGGATAGAAGTACAGCACAACCGGACCGTTCGCCAGCAGCGACCGCAGCGCCACATTCACGCCGGTTTCATCGACGAGCGAAAACTCCGGAGCCGGTTGACCAATTGCAAGCATGGCGAGAGCGTACGGGCACACCGCCCGTCACCGCTGCGTCGCGCTGCCTCTGCAAGACTCCGCTAGCGCTTGGCGTTGCCGACAGGCACGTAGTTCCCGTCGTTGTCATACCACCCCGAGACCACAAACCGCACGTTATCGCGGCGCCGTGTCGCGGTGGGTTGCCAATCAGAACCCGCGGCAACCTGCCCAAGCATCGGGTCGTTCGCCAGCTTTGCCACCGGCGTCCGCGTCGGTCCGGGATTCACAAACGCCAAGCCAGCGCGGGTGATGGCGACGTCGCCTCCGCCGCTGATCGCTCGGCTCGGTGCGGGCTGTTCACGCACCGCCTGGCGAACCTGCGAGTCCAGCTCGCCACCGATATCAATGACGGGCGCGGTCGTGAGCTGCCACGACTCACGTCCAATCGGGCGACCCGTTGTCTCAGCGATCGCCCGGCGAGCATCGTCTACAAGCCGCTCCTCGCTGGACATCAGCGGCGCGCCGACCGGAATGGCCTGTGTCACGACCGTTGCCAGAGTCGTCGTCGGATTCGAGGCCGTGCCCCCGGTGCGATCAAGCGCCACCCAAGCGACCAGCGAACCGATCGCAACCGATGCAGCGAGCCCGCCAAAGAACGGCGAAATGCGGCGATCCCTCACATCCTGCTGAGCCTGCAACCTGGCAAGGACACGTTCCGACACATCGGGCGTGCTCAGCGGCGAAGCAAACGCCGACTCCAGTGCACGCAATTCCGCGAACTCCGCTCGCAGAACCGGGTCGAGCTGCAGCAGCTCCTGCAAACGAGGCGACTGCTCAGCGATCTCGCCGTCAAGCACGGCGTGCATCAACTGACGCCCCTCATCGCGGTGCGACGGTTCTTCGCGGCGCAGACGCAGGTACGCGGAATTGCGAGGCGGCAGGTTCATCGGCCACCCTCCCCGGCACGCGGTTCCAACGTCAGCGATCTCTTGGCGAACATCGGCACCGATCCCGGCCGCTGCTCAATCGCGACGACCTCACCCACACCGCGGACGAGCTCTTCCCGCAGCCGCATCCGGCCGCGGTGCAGATGGCTCTTCACTGTCCCCTCGGGCAGCCCCATGTGCTCGGCGATGAGTCGGATGGGCCACTCGAGCTGGTGGAAAAGCACGACCGCTTCGCGCTGCTCTTCCGAGAGCAACAGCAGCCCATGCTGGATGGCATCCCGGGCCATCGTGCGCTGCTCGCCGTCGCGACTCATCGTGCCCTCAAGCGCGTCGCGGCGGGCGCTCCACGAGTCGCTGGCATCACCGGCGCTCGCCGGCTTCTTCTTCTCGCACATGTTGAGCCAGACACGCCGCGCGATCGTGAACAGCCACGTCGAGAAGCGGTAGGTCTCGTCGAAGTTCTTCAGGCTCGAGAGCACGCGAACGAAGGCCTCCTGAGTCACATCTTCCGCGACGTCCCATTTCCCGCACATCCGGTAGATGTACGTGTGGACGCCGCCCTGATGCCGGCGCAGCAACAACTCAGCCGCGGCAAGATCTCCGCGCGAGGCACGCCGGACCAGTTGGAGCTCTTCGAGCTTCTGCAAAGTTACTGTCCTCTGGATGGCCCGCGGGAATGACCCTCGGACCGTCCCACGCTCAACCGGCGAACAGTCTACCGAGACCCGCCCGCGCGGTTGCGAGATTCCTCGCCTTCTGACGCCGGCGACGCTGGACGGTTCCCTTGAGCAACCATACCCGATACGAATGACTGAGCCAGCAGACGGACACATTCCCAATGAAAAACCCCGGCGGTGGTCCGCCGGGGTCCGGAAATCAGCGTGGGATGCCGCCGCTCAGCCGCGGCGGCGACGGGCGGCAATCACGCCCAGGCCCACCAGAGCGAACGTGCCAGGGGCCGGAATCACCGCGATCGAGTAATCATCGAAATACGCCTGATGCCCGATGCCCGGTGCCGTGTCCGGGTTGGGCTTGAAACCGATCATCCACAGGTCCGCGTCGCCAAAGTCCGTTGCGGCGTGCGCACCAAAGCCGAGCAGGTTGTCGTTCAGGCTGAATTGAACCTTCTTTGTGGAGAAAACGACCGTCACGGTCAGCTTGTACCACTCTCCGAGCGTGAGGCCCGAAGCAAGGTCGGTCGTGCTCGATACCCCGTCGATGGCCCGCAGCACACCGTCGGACTGGATGCCCAGCGCCGCGATGCGGTTGACGCCGGTGCTGTCGTAGATGTCAATCCCAGCGCGGCTCAGACGGTTGGCGTTGCTGTTCGGGTCCATGCGCACCCACACCGAGGACTCAACGATGTTGTTCTCCGGCAGCGAGCCGTCCAAGGGCGTGGCTCGAAGGGCCCAGCGGCTCGCGTTGGGCTGATTGGTCGTGTTCGCAGCGACCGACTGGCTGCCGGTGCGCGCGACGTTGTTGGTCACGCTAAAGATGTTGCCGTCGACTTGGAACCAATTGTCCTGCACCGCCGGGTTCGGCGGAAACTGAGGCATCACGCCGACAACGTGGCCGGGCCGCTCGAAGCTGGTCTGGTAGACAATCCCGGCCTGAGCGAGGACCGGCAAGCCGCACGCCGCGAGAACCAACATGGCACGCATCGAAGTCTCCTGACGCCGAACGCGACGTCGCATCGGAGCTCTGCGGTTTCCGTTGGCGGCATGCTCCAGCACGCCGACGCCCCAGACCCAACGCAGAATCGTCCGACTCGGAAAAATGCCCGATGTTTCGAAGTGCGGCCAGTAATCCGGCTGCCAACGTCTGAAAAACTCTCCGAACGCGGGAAAGGTCCGAGAACTTTTCACGGCCCCAGACGGGCTCACGGTTCCGATCGCGCCCGCATCTGTCCATTCCGTGACGCATCCATCTGAGTCTGACGCACCTGTCGGAAAGCGGAGCGAACGCCACTGGCACGCGATCCCCATGCCGCTCGACGCACGCGCGCCGACGCCGCCGAGATATGCATCGTGCCGATCCACCAACACGCGGCGTTGACAAAATCGGACGGCGAGCCGCGATCGCATCCGGCTATGCGGTCGCTGAGTCCCTCGCGCAAACGATGACGCAGGATGAGTTTCGATTGCAGATCGATCGCAATCTGAAGAGGGGTTCCGCTTGATGTTCACACTCGAGGCGTACCCGCCCGAGTGGTCTGCCGTGCTCCGCGCTGATCACGAAGCCCGCTCGATCGCAGCAGACACCAAGACCGCGCGTCCCTACCCTTGTCCTTCACCTTTTCCAGAGAACCCTCATGAAGAACGTCGAGCGTGTGGTTGTGTTCAGCGGGCTGGCCGTCGCAATCGCGTTGGGCCTTGGATACCGCGGCGTCGGGACCCCGGCGGTGGCCGGATCGGCGACCTTCGTCGCCGACGGCGCGAAGATCGCAACCGTCGACGTCCTGACGGTCGTTGAGCGCCTCGCCAGCAGCGATCGCTACACCCCCGCCCGCGAGCAGAAGGCCAAGTCGCTCGCCGCCCCGATCGAGCAGATCAACAAGGAGCTCGACACGCTCCGCCAAGAGATCACGGCGATCCCCGACTTCCAGAACAATGCCGAGGCCCAGCCCAAGATCCAGCAGTTCCAGCAGAAGTCGCAGAACCTCGAGACGCTGCGTCAGACGGCACAGAACGAGCTCGAGTCGTTCAACGTCGCCCAGTTGCAAGAGGCGTACAAGATCGCCATCGACACCACCAACGCCATCGCCGGCACCCGCGGCTACTCCCATGTCTTCGCTTCCAAGCCCTTCGAGTCCAAGATGACCAGCACGAACGTCAATGGCGTGCTGCAGGAGATGTTGGCCCGTCCCATCGTCCGCACCAACATGGCCGACGACCTCACCGACGCGGTGATCAAGGAACTCAAGCTCGAAAACGTCAAGCCGCTCTCGGGTCAGACGGCGCCTGCTGCTACCCCGGCCACGGCTCCGGCCCCCGCTCCCGCCTCGGCTCCCGAAGAGAAGAAGTAACCAACGAACCGATCACGATGCACCAAGGCCCCGCTTCGGCGGGGCTTTTTCGTGGGCGGGCGTCGCGTCGGGGCAAGGTCTAAGCGTTGCTGATTCTGACGCGGCGTCCACCTCCCGCTTGCGCGGGAGGCTCTATTGAGACATTGCGCGACGATGAGTTGCCGTCCGAAACGCATCGTCGAGCAGGTCGGTGAAGATCGGCACGAAGGCCTCGCGTGCCTGGATGAAGGTCGGCGCGCCGCCGCCCAGTTCTCTCTGCAGGCTCGTCACCGGTCGGCCGACGAGGCCACAGGGGACGATGAGGTTGAAGTGCTCCAAGTTCGTCGCGACGTTCAGGGCCAGCCCGTGCATCGAAACCCAGCGGCGGACCCGCACGCCCATAGCGGCAATCTTGGCCAGGGGCATCCCGTCCCGCACCGTCCACACGCCGGTGGCGGTCGGATCGCGCATGGTCGCGACGCCGAAGTGGGCGCACGTGCGGATGACGGACTCTTCGAGCAGCCGCATGTACTCGTGCAGGCCGAGGTTGAGTACGTTGAGGTCGAGAATCGGATACGCGACGAGTTGCCCGGGACCGTGATACGTGATGTCGCCGCCGCGGTCGGTACGGGCGACAACGACGCCGTGGCGCTCGAGTAGCGCGGGCGTCGCCAGCAGGTTCGCCTCCACCCCTGCCCGGTTGGAAATCGTGACAACCGGGTCGTGCTCGACCAGCAGCAACTCGCCGATCGCCGCCGCACCGCGCTCGCGGGCAGCGAGAACGCGGGCATGCGCGACCTGCTGAGCCGCGAATGCGGGCTCATAGGCCAAGCGACCCAGGTCGGTGATAGGGATCAATCCGGTCACGACATATTGAAGCATCGGCGGCGTCACCTCGCGGGTCGCGACTTCCACCCCCAAACTTGGGGTCGCACCAGTCACGTCGCACCCTTGCCGGCATCGCACAACTGCGGGACTGAAACTACTATCTTCCATGAGCCACCCGGCAGTCATCGACCCGACGGCGATCGTCGGAAAAGACGTGAAGCTCGGCAACAACGTCGAGATCGGGCCGTGGTGCGTTCTCAAGGGCGACATCACCCTTGGTGACAACGTCAAGCTCATATCCAACGTCCAGATGCAGGGTCCGCTGAAGATCGGTGACAACTGCTCCTTCTATCCGTACGCGTGCATCGGGTTCGAGCCCCAGGACTTCAAGTTCAAGCCGGGTGCACCGACGCCCGGCGTCGAAATCGGCAGCAACTGCACCTTCCGCGAGAACGTCACCATCCACGCGGCCACGCACGCGACGACACCGACGCGTATCGGAAACAACTGCTACTTCATGGTGCAGAGCCACGCCGGCCACGACTGCCAGGTCGGCAACAACGTCACCATGGTCAACGGCGCGGTCCTCGGGGGGCACTGCGAGATCGCGGACTTCGTCACCATCGGCGGCCTCGCCGCGATCCACCAGTTCCTCCGCATCGGCCGCTTCTCGTTCATCTCCGGCTATTCCGGCATGACCGCAGACATCCCGCCCTTCTGCATGGCCTATGGCCGCAACAGGCTGATGGGCATCAATCAGGTCGGCCTCCGCCGCAACAAATTCGCCCGGGAGCACATCCAGAAGCTGCGAACAGTCTTCCGTCTCGCCCTGATGCGTCCGGTGCCGCGCGCTGACGCGATCGCGATCTGCGAGAGCCACGCCGCGGAGTGCCCGCCGGCTCAGGAACTCGCCGACTTCCTCAAGAGCGGCAAGCGACCGATCGCCGCCGGCGGGCTGCGCCCGCCCCGCGAGATGACCGCGTTCCTCCAATCGGTCCGCCGAGGCGAACCCGTCTGGGCCAGCGGCGAAGAAGAAGAATCGTCGATGCACTAACACGCACCACCGCTCCGTGGTCGCTCCGACCGAAAGGACCGCTTCCGTGCCGGAACCCGGCTCCATTCCAACGCCGGGATCTCACGACGCGCCAGGACTGCGCCTGTGCGTGCTGGGCAGTGGCTCCAGCGGCAACTGCTCAGCTCTGCTCGCCGAGACCGACGCAGGGCGCGATCTCTGGCTCATCGACTGCGGCCTATCGCTGCGCCGGATCAGGCGCTCGCTCGCCGAACTCGGCGTCGGCGACCTGACGCCCCGCGGCATCCTCATCACCCATCTCGACGACGACCACATCGGCTCCCTCTCGCTCGAGGCGCTCAAGGACATCCCGGTGTTCCTGCACCGCCGTCACCTCCGGCGCGCCGAGCGCGAAGGCCGCCTCTTCCGCCGCACCGAGGTCTTCGACGACCAACTCGCGCTCGGCGCTGGTCTCACCCTCCGCGCCCATCTCGCGGCCCACGACGCCCAGGGCTCGGCGACGATGCGGTTCACACTCGAGGGCTCCGACCACGTCAGCGAACTCGGCTACGCCACCGACATCGGTCGCATGACGTCCGAACTCGTCGATCACCTCTGCGGCGTCGATGTGCTCGCCATCGAGAGCAACTACTGCCCGACGATGCAGCTCGAGTCCGATCGCCCCGAGCGACTCAAGAGCCGCATCATGGGTGGCAAGGGCCACCTTTCCAACGATCAGTGCGTGCGTGCCGTGCGTGAGATCGGCCCGACGCGTCATGTCGTGCTCCTGCACCTCTCGCGTCAGTGCAACACGCCCGACCGCGCCGCGGCCGGGCACGCGGGAAGCCCATACACGCTCACCGTCAGCCGTCACGACGAGTCCACGGGCTGGATCGCCGCCCCGCTGCGTCCCGGGTCGCCCCGCAGCCGCGTGCAGACCATGCTGTTTCCGGCTTGAGGCAGCCTAGTCGCCCGGCGAGTACGCACGCCGAGCGGCGCATAAACTAACCGCCGTTGCTTTCCTCGTTCGAATCCCCAACGTCGAGCCCACGCGTGCCTCCAGCCAAGAAGAAGTCCAAGTCCCCCGTCAAGTCCCCCATCAAGTCCTCCGCCAAATCCGCCCCCAAATCCGCTGCGAAGTCCGCCGCGAAGCCATCCAAGAAGGCCCCCGCGAAGCGTGGTTCGACCAAGCGTCCCAAGCCCAAGGCGACGACCAAGCCCGTCGTCCGCGGCACGAAGAAGACCGCCGCCGCCCCGGCGGCACCCGCAGCGACCCCGAAGCCAAAGACGCACGTCCCGGCCTCGAAGGCCGAGGCCTTCGCGATCGAGGCGGCACGCCTGCTCCACGACGACAAGTGCACCGACATCGTGCTTCTCGACGTTCGCGGCCGCAACCCCATGACGGATTACCTCGTCATCGGCTCAGGTACGTCCGATCGTCAGATGCGTTCGACACTGCACGACGTCGAGGAGGTCGGTGCGAAGATCGGGTACGCCGCCGTTCGCTCGACCAGCGACGATCGCGCCACGTGGCTGCTCGCCGACTTCATGAACGTGATCGTGCACCTCTTCGAGCCCAACACCCGCGCGCACTATGACATCGAAATGATGTGGGGCGACGCGCCGCGGATCCCGTGGGAGCGCCCCGGCAGCGCCGCCCGCGACCGGGCCGGCCTGAACGCCGTGGAGGCGTGACCGGCTTTCCACTCGACGCCCCGATGCCGCCTGCCTTGATGCCTTCTTCTCCATAGACACCGCCTCCAAGAGCATGTCCGACGCGACGATTGATCCTCTTGCCCCGACCGCCTCGCCCCAGACGCGGACAGTCCGCGTGGATCTCGGCGAGCGCTCGTACGTGGTCGCCGTCGGTTCCGAACTGCTGGAGTTCGCGGGCATGCTCGTGCGCGAGCGGCTGGGCGCCAAGCCTCGCCGCGCATTCGTGGTAGTTGACAAGGGTGTGGCCGCCCACGATCGGCTGCGTCTGACCGCCGGTCTTGCTTCGGTTTCTCTCGAGACCATCTCCCACGAACTGCATGCGACCGAGCACCACAAGACGCTCGCGACGATCCAGTCACTGTGCGACGCGATGACCAAAGCTCGCATCGAGCGTTCCGACGTCGTCTTCGCCCTCGGCGGCGGGATCGTCGGCGATGTCGCCGGCTTCGCCGCCGCGTCGTACCGACGAGGCATCGCGATTGTGCAGTGCCCCACCACTCTTCTTTCGATGGTCGATGCCTCGGTCGGCGGCAAGACCGGCGTCAACCTCGAGCTCGGCGGCACGCTCAAGAAGAACATGGTGGGCGCGTTCCACCAACCCATCGGCGTGCTCGCCGATCTTGGAACCCTCGCCACCCTCGATGACCGCACCTTCCGCGCCGGCCTCGCCGAGTGCGTGAAGCACGCCATGCTGAGCGCCGACTTCGGCGACGCCGAGCTGCTCCGCTGGATGCAGACCGCTGGAAACGCCATCGCGTCGCGTGATCCCGAAGCCCTCTGCGAACTGATCGCTCGCAATGTGGCCATCAAGGCACGCGTCGTTGCGGGCGACGAGCGCGAAGAGGCCGAGGGCACCACCGGCCGCGCCCTGCTCAATCTCGGCCACACGTTCGGCCACGCGATTGAGGCCCTCCCCGGTGCCCGAGGCGTTCTCGCCGACGGGTCCGAGCGAGCGTCCGAGCTTCCCGGCGAGATCCAGCACGGTGAAGCTGTAGCCCTCGGGCTCCGCGCCGCGTGCACGCTGGGTGAGTCACTCGGACTCGATCGCGGATACGCCAACAGCATCCGCGACCTGCTCGACCGCCTCGACCTGCCCCGCTCCGCAATCGGGCTCCCGAGCACCGACGAGATCATCGCCCGCATGGCCGACGACAAAAAGAGTGTCTCAGGCGTGCTCCGCCTCATCATCCCGGTTGCGCCGGGACGATGCCAGGTCCGGGCCGATGTCCCGGCACCCGCCGTGCGATCGGCAATCGATGCCATCCGAAGCGAGTCAGCCCCGTCTCGGGCTTGAATCTCGCATCCCCCACGAACACCGTCCATTTCAAGCCCGGGCGCAAGCTCGGCCGATACTGCGTCGGCTGATGGGCCATACGGATTCGCTCGGCAGAGGTCGCCGGAGGAGCCGTGCGGCCGGACTCCGCTGCGGTGCGGACACGAATTCTCCGTGTCCCCCGCCGACGCCAAGGAGTGGCACGTGCGGATTATCACGATCGTCAACCAAAAGGGCGGCTGTGGGAAAACCACCACCGCCGTCAATCTCTCGGCAGCCCTCGCCCGCGGCGGACTTCGCACGCTGCTCGTCGATCTGGACCCGCAGTCTCACTGCGCCGTCGGGCTGGGTGTGCCCGAAGCCAAAATCGACCTTGATATCAGCGACGTGCTGCTCCTGCCCCCCACGCGTCCGATCGATACCACCCGTCTGCTGTGGCGCGTCGGTCGCAACTTCGACCTCGCCCCCAGCCGCATGAAGCTCGCCGGCCTCGAAGCGACCCGCGGCGGGCTGGCCGACAAGCCAGACAAGGAACGCCGCCTCGCCCAGGTGCTCGAACGCCTCAAGAACGACTACGACGTCGCCCTTGTCGATTGCTCCCCCGCCATCGGCCTACTCACCTTCAACGCCCTCGCCGCGGCCAACACCGTCCTGATCCCCGTCGAGACCGGCTTCTTCGCGCTGCAGGGTGCCACTCGCCAGCTCACCACGGTGAAGGCCCTCGCCAAGAAGCTCAACGTCGACATCCCGATCGTCTTCGTGCCCACGCTGCACGACGAGGCGAGCACGGTTTCTCACGATCTGCTCGGTGAACTCCGCCGCCGCTTCGGCCATCAGGTCGCGCCGATCGTGATCCGTCGTGACGCCAAGCTTCGCGAGGCGGCAAGCTTTGGCCAGCCCGCGATCGATCACGCCCCCGACGCCCCGGGTGCGAAGGACTACATCGATCTCTCGCGCTGGATCGGCGTCCGCCTGGGCCTGAAGCTCTCGACGATGGTCGCAACCGCGGAACCGAACTGGCAGCAGAACCTGCTCCCAGTCGAGCTGAAGCCCGAGTTGGAACAGACCAACAAGATCACGGCCCAACCGACGACCCACCCCAGCGCCCAGGCAATCAACCCGGCCCCGATCAAGTCCCCCGCCCTCGCCACAACCACGACCGAGACGACGACTCCGATCGAAGTCGATTCCGCCACCATCCGCGAAGTGTCCACCGGCACGCCGATCCCGTCAACGCCGCCAACCAAGGCACCCACGGCGCCGGCGTTCACGTCCGCCCCTTCGGCTCCCGTCGATGTCTCCGCCATTCGCGAGGCCATTCTCGCCTCGACGCGGCCCACAGCCACGAGCACCGACTCCGCCACAACGCAAGGCGGCACCGCGGTCGCGACGTTCACCGAGACCACGACCGACACCGATGTCCGCCCCACCAGCCGGGCCGCCGAGCTGGTGTACCGCGCCCAGAAGCTACTCCGCCGCGTCACCGGTGAATCGACTGAGAACATCGCCACCACACCGCTGCGACTCGAGCAACACGCATCGCAGCCGACGCCGGTGCGTGCCGAGCCCGACCGACGCATCCTGGGTGTTCGTTCGACCTCGCAGGGCGTGCTCTTTGTCCAGCCCGCGTCACTGGGCGCGACCGTCGCCGTCGCCGGTACGTTCAACAACTGGTCGCCGACGGCGCATGTCATGCACCTCAATGCCGAGCTGGGCGTGCTGGAACTCTGCATCCAGATTCCCGCTGGCACACACCAGTACCGGCTTGTCGTCGACGGCCACTGGACCGCCGATCCGCACAATGCCTCCGCCGAGGTCAACCCCTTCGGCGAGCTCAACAGCGTCGTCACCGTGCAGTCCAGCGGCAGCCGCCGCCTCGGCGACATCCTCGACAGCCGCTCGCTCTCGATCGACTCGCTGCTCAAGAACGGCGCCGCGTGAGCACCCCGCTTCGCGCACAGTACACACCGCGGCACCACGCGAAAGGTCTTTGTGAACGATCATCGCAGTAACAACCCCGGCCCGGATGCAGGCAATCAAGCCGGTGACGGCTCATTTGTCTTCCATCGCGCCCTGCACGAGGATTCGCCTGTCGCCGATGAAGGCGGCCCGGTGAGCCGCGGCGCCAAGCTCCCCCGCAACGACCGCGACGACCTCGCCGCTGGCTTCCCTTTCGAAGACGCAGACGTGCTGGCCGACCTGTTCCTTGGCGACAGCGACACCACGGTCGCTCGCATCGGACCCGGTGGGCTGCAGAATCCCCGCGCTGCAGCTCCGATCGTCGAGCCCAAGCCCGCCGCTCCCGCCAAACCCGCGAGATCCCTCGCGACCAAGTCCGAGGCGATCAAGCCCCAGCCGATGGTCGGCGCCAACGCCGTTGGAACGTTCATCGAATCGCTGATCGTCGGGCATCTGCCCGTGCTCGGCTCCGCATGGGTGATGCAGTACGCCAAGCACCGGGCCCAGACCGCGGCCAAGCCAGTGGTGCTGCTTCGCGTGTCGGGCGCTGACGTCTCGGTCGATATCGCGTTCCCGCCCGCGTCGCTGCCTCCGAACATGGGCCCGATGCCCAGCGTCGCCGACGCAATCCGACACCTCAAGTCCATCAGCGATCAGTGGATCGTCCGCATCGACGAAGCCGCTGAAGGTATGGATGCCGCCGAATTGATGCGCTGCCTGCACGCTTCCGATTGCGCCAGCGTGCTCACCGGCGCCGACGAAGCCGCCGTCGTCGCCTGCTACCGGGTGATCAAGACGCTGGGCACCGATGGACCACCGCTCCACGTTGTCGTGATGGGAAGCTCCACCGACGCCGCGGGCGACGCCGCAAAGAAGCTCTCCAAGGCCGCCGAAAAGTTCCTTGGCAAGTCCGTCAGCAGCGAGGCCTGCTCAGCCAAGATCACTCCCGGCTCAGCCGCCAATATCTACCGCGGCCGCCCCAACCTCTCGCACGACCGGCTCATCGAGCTAGTGCGGGAATCGGCCGCAACCCAGATCCCCCCCGCGTCACGCGTGCTGCCCGACGCGTCGCCCCATGCGGCTTCAACCGCTGCCTTCATGGACGACGACGAACCGATCGTCTCCGAGGCTCGCGGCCAGTCGCCCGAGTCGAAAGAGACCGGGACGTTCGCCGCACCTGTCCCGGATGCGTTCCCTCCAGCGGCCGTCACACCGACGACATTTGTTCAAACCCAGACACCGGTCGCGTCCAGCGCTCCGGCAGCAGTGGCACAGCCGGCTGCGCCACTCGCAACTCCTGTGGAGTCGCGTGCAAATGCACCCGCTCCCGGATCGCTTGCCCGGCATCTGCCCTCGCTCGAGCCGCTTGAGGCTCGTTGCCCCTATGCCCCCGAGGTCGAACTCGCCGTCGATCCGAGCGGCCGTCTGCACCTCATCGCCCGCTCCCACGCCGACGCAACCGACCCCAACGCCGCCTTCTCGAAGCTGGCGGTTGCTCGCAGCTGGGCTCAGGCCCACGCCGCCCTGCTCGAGCGTGCGTTCCGCCAGGCCAAGCCCCTGGCGTTCACGCCCGAGCAGCACCTGCTCACCGACGCTCCGAAGCGTGTCCGCCCGCTCCTCGACACCGACGTGCGGCTGCACCTGCTCACCGCCCCGCCCGGCACCGCGGAAACCTCGCCCGGCTGGGTGTGCGTGGAACTGAATTGACAGTCGGACCGAAGCTCGGATACCGGCACCTCATACCTTCACGAAGCACATGAAAAAGGCCCCGCATCACGCGGGGCCTTTGTACTTCATGAAGGCGTTCAGGCTTACTGCCCGATGATCCGGTCGATCTTGCCGCGGACCGCCGAGTTGCCCTGATTGGCGAGCTGATCGCGGACCTTGCGGAGGCTGGTCTGCACACTCGCGTCGATGAGCTGATCGCCGATGCGGAACTTCACGCCGCCGATCATGGTCGCGTCGGTGTAGGTGTGCACCACGACTTCCTTGCCCAGAGCGCTCCCGAGCCGCTCGCGGACGGCGCCGACGCTGCTCTGCTCCAGCGGAGTGGCCGTGATCACGTCCACCTCGACGCGCCCGAACTGCTGCTGCACGACCTGGTCGTACGCCGCGGCGATCGGGATGAGGTGGGCGAGCCGGGCCTTGTCGTTCAGGACGAGCAGGAAGCGCCGAAGCAGGTCATCGACGCGGCCTTCAAGGGCCTTGTGCAGAGCCGCACCGCGCTGGGCCGCGGGAATGACCCGCGAGGCGAGGAACTCGTTCATGGCCTTGTCCTGGCGGGTCAGTTCGAGGAAATCCTCGAGCTGGCCCTGGATGGCCTCGACCTTTTCACGCCCGCCCTCGGCGAACGCCT
>JBILLU010000039.1:0-22026 GCA_044375915.1 Phycisphaerales bacterium | reverse complement strand
TCCAGTTCCGTGGGAACCAACGCACGGCACGGAGCCTCTCAAGGTCGACGGACGAGCGGGTTCTCAGTTCGAGTACAGCCAGCAGGTTTTTGCTTAAAGGAGTAGACCGCATGTTCCTTCGGATGATGTACGACGACAAGCTGGCTGAGGCCGCATGGTTGATCGGATGCCAGAAGACCGGTGAAGCCATCGTGATCGACCCAGAGCGCGATGTCGACCGGTATGAGAAGGTCGCCGCGGCCAACGGCCT
Source organism: Phycisphaerales bacterium (assembly GCA_044375915.1). Classification (GTDB taxonomy): domain Bacteria; phylum Planctomycetota; class Phycisphaerae; order Phycisphaerales; family UBA1924; genus JAFEBO01. The sequence continues at coordinate 21,776 of JBILLU010000039.1, read as the reverse complement.
CCGGATCGTCGCGGTCGCGGAAACGCACATCCACGCGGACTTTCTCTCGGGCAGTCGCGAACTGGCCGAGAAGGGAGCGATGGTTTATGTGTCCGACGAGGGCGATGCCGACTGGAAGTATCAGTGGCTTGATAAGAAATTGCGCGGCGGTACGTATCTGCACCGCCTGCTCAAGGACGGCGACACATTCACGGTCGGCAACATCGAGTTCAGGGCCGTCCATACGCCCGGTCACACGCCCGAACACCTGTGCTTCATGGTAACTGACCGTGGAGGCGGTGCGGACAAGCCGATGGGCGTTGCGACGGGAGACTTTCTGTTTGTCGGCGACCTGGGCCGACCCGATCTCCTCGAATCCGCGGCGGGATTCCAGGGGAAAGCCGACCCGTCGGCACACCGACTCTACAGGACCGTTCAGAAGTTCATGGAATGGCCCGACTATCTGCAAGTCTGGCCCGCGCACGGAGCAGGCAGTGCGTGCGGTAAGGCGCTCGGTGCGGTGCCCCAGAGCACCGTCGGCTACGAGAAGATGTTCAACGCCTCCGTACTGGCAGCCAAGACCGAGCAGGGTTTCGTTGATTTCATCCTCGATGCCCAGCCCGAACCACCGCTCTACTTCGCTCGCATGAAGCGCGACAACAAGATGGGCCCCAAGGTACTCGGGAGAGTCCCAAGCCCGCGCGAGTTGTCGGTGGACGACCTCAAGAAGGTCGTCGAGAAGAAAATGATCCTCATCGATACCCGCCCCTGGGCGGCGTTCAAGCAGGGGCATCTTTCCGGGGCACTGCACCTGCCGCTGAACAACACGTTCAGCACCGATGCGGGCTCGCTGATCAGGGAACACGAGACGATCCACCTCATCATCGAGCCATCGCGCGTCGACGAGGCCGTGCGTGACCTGATCCGCATCGGGTTGGACGAGGTTTGTGGCTGGTACGACGCGAGCAAGCTCGACGCGTTCGTGGCTGGCGGAGGTCAACTTGCAAGCACACCCGAGGTTACGGCCGACGAAGCCCAAGTGATGCTCGACAAGAGTCAACCGTTCGTGCTCGACGTTCGCCGCAAGACCGAGTTCGCCGAGGGGCACATCGCCAGTGCGACCAACATCGCTCACACCCGATTGCTCTCTCGTTTGAACGATGTGCCCAAGGACCGGCACATCCTCGTCAACTGTCGCAGCGGGGCGAGATCGGCGCGTGCATGCTCGCTGCTGCAACGCCACGGCTATGACGTCACAAACCTGGCGGGCGGGATTCTCGCGTGGGACATGGCCAAGACTCCGGTTGCGCGATGATCAACATCGCGCGGGGCGAGTGATGGGACTGCCCACCACAACCCCGTCCGAGCGGGCTGCAACCCGTGCTTCGCGTGCGGAGCGGTGGCTTGCTCCAGAAGGGGTATGTCCATGATCTGGGCGTGGATGGGAGCCGTCGCGGTCGGACTGTCGCTCGGGCTGCTCGGCTCCGGCGGGGCGATCCTGACGGTGCCAATCCTGGTCTATCTCGTCGGACACGACGAGAAGAGCGCGATCGCAGAGTCGCTGGCGATTGTGGGCGCGATTGCCACGGTTGGAGTGGCCCGGTCGGCACTGCAAAGGCGGGTGGATTTCGCGAGTGCTGCGTTTCTCGCCCTGCCCGGAATTCTCGGGGCCTCTGCCGGCGCCCACGCGGCCCAGTTCATTCCGGGTGCGGTGCAATTGGTTCTGCTCGCCGCGCTCATGCTGACGGCGGCGGCACTCATGTTCAGAACTCCCTCCCGTTCGCCTGTCACGCCGGACGACTCCCCACCCGCGCACACCGCTCGCGGCCCGCTGTGGATCATCGCGGTACAGGGCCTCGGTCTTGGACTCGCCACGGGCCTCCTTGGAGTTGGCGGCGGCTTCCTCATCGTTCCGGTGCTGGTGCTGCTGCGCAAGCTGCCGATGCGTCTTGCGATCGGCACGAGCCTGGCGATCATCGCCGTTAACTCGGCGACTGGATTCCTCAAATACCTCTCGATGATGGGCGATCATGCAGCCACTGGCAGTGCGGCCATTCGTATCGAGTGGAAGATCATCGGCGTGTTCATCGCTTTGGGCATCGCTGGCAGCCTCATCGGAAATGCCTTGTCGGGTCGCATCAACCAGAACGCACTTAAGCGGATCTTCGCCGTGTTCCTCGTCGTCATGGCCGGGTACATCCTGGTCAGGCAGGCCCCGCGGGTGATGCCGAAAGTCTTCGGCCCAGTCCCGTCGGATGCGACTGCAGATCCGGTCAATGCAGGACCCCAACGGGAACCTTGAGTCTCTTTCTCGCCTGCAAGGAATGGTCGTTCCGAAGGAACCATTGCGGCGCAGGGGACCACGCCATGCCAAGCGAGCCGCGTGGTCAAGATGACAGAGCCAGCAGGGGCTGCCCGGACGCTTCCGGTTTGCTGACAACGATTTGGAATCGGTCGCCCGAAATAGAATTAGACTGATTCTTGACTCAGTCTAAATCTCGGTTAGAGTTTCCAATGACCGACTCACCGGCTCTGCTCCTGCAGAAGCACGGCATCCAGATCACCGCTCAACGGCTCGCTGTGCTCGAAGCGGTCTCCCACAGTCCGCATTGCACGGCCGAAGACGTCGCGGAAGAAGTGCGTGCCAAGATCGGCGCCATTTCTCGTCAGGCGGTCTATGACGCACTGGCGATCATGGTCGAGCGACGGATCATCCGTCGCATCGAACCTGCCGGGTCTCCGGCCCGCTACGAGAGTCGCGTTGATGACAATCACCACCACCTGATTTGTCGCGCGTGCGGAAAGACGGTCGACGTCGACTGCGCGGTGGGCGGCGCACCGTGCCTGATCCCGGCGGACACCGCCGGATTTCACGTACACGAGGCGGAAGTGATCTACTGGGGAACGTGCGCTCAATGTCTCGCAAACACGCAGAACTAGGCTGGCCAATGACGCCGTTGCTGGCGTCCATTTCAGAACACTGATCGGTCCAAACCAGAAAACGTCTGACCCAAAGAGAGGAACCCATGCAAGACAATTCCAGCAAGTGCCCGTTCTCGAAAGGCGCCCGCCAAAACGCAGTGGCCGGCGCAACTTCAAACGCGGCCTGGTGGCCGAAGCAGTTGAACCTGAAGATGCTGCACCAGCACTCGTCGCTCTCCAATCCGATGGACGCGTCGTTTGACTATGCCGCGGAGTTCAAGAGCCTTGACCTCAAAGCCTTGAAGAGGGATCTCACGGCGCTGATGACCGACTCGCAGGACTGGTGGCCCGCGGACTTCGGGCACTACGGCCCGCTGTTCATCCGCATGGCCTGGCACAGCGCGGGCACGTATCGAATCGGCGACGGCCGCGGTGGCGCGGGCGCCGGTCAGCAACGGTTCGCCCCGCTCAACAGTTGGCCGGACAACGTCAACCTAGACAAGGCGAGGCGCCTTCTCTGGCCGATCAAGCAGAAGTACGGCCGGAAGATCTCCTGGGCCGACCTCATGATCCTCACCGGCAATGTGGCGCTCGAGTCGATGGGATTCAAGACGTTCGGTTTCGCCGGCGGGCGCGAGGATGTCTGGGAGCCCGATGAGAGCACGTACTGGGGACCCGAAACCAAGTGGCTGGGTGACGAACGCTACAGCGGCGACCGCTCGCTCGAGAACCCGCTCGCCGCCGTGCAAATGGGCTTGATCTACGTCAACCCCGAGGGCCCCAACGGGAAGCCCGATCCGCTCGCGGCAGCCAGGGACATTCGCGAGACATTCGCACGCATGGCGATGAACGACGAAGAGACCGTCGCATTGATCGCAGGCGGCCACACCTTCGGCAAGAGTCACGGTGCGGGTGATGCCAAGCTCCTGGGCGTCGAGCCCGAGGCCGCCGACGTCGAAGCCCAGGGGATGGGCTGGGCGAGCCGATTCGGCACCGGCAAGGGTGTGCACACGATCACCAGCGGGCTCGAGGTCACCTGGAGCAAGACGCCCACGAAGTGGAGCAACAACTACTTCGAGAACCTCTTCGGCTTCGAGTGGGAACTCACCAAGAGCCCGGCGGGCGCACACCAGTGGCGGCCCAAGGACGGGGCGGGTGCCGGGCTCGTTCCCGATGCCCACGATCCAGCCCGACGCCACGCGCCCGCGATGCTCACGACGGATCTGGCGCTGCGCTTCGATCCGGCGTACGAGAAGATCTCCCGGCGTTTCTTCGAGCAGCCGGAAGAGTTCGCAGATGCGTTTGCCCGTGCGTGGTTCAAGCTCACGCACCGCGACATGGGCCCGCGGGCACGTTACCTCGGCCCCGAGGTTCCCACTGAAGTGCTCAGCTGGCAGGACCCGATCCCGCCCGTGGATCACGCGTTGATCGACGCGAACGACATCTCGGCTCTCAAGCGGACCATCATGAACTCGGGGCTGACGATCTCCAACCTAGTCAGCACGGCATGGGCGTCCGCCGCGACGTTCCGCGGCAGCGACAAGCGGGGTGGGGCGAACGGCGCGCGTATTCGCCTTTCGCCGCAGAAGAACTGGGAGGTCAATCAGCCGGCGGTGCTTGCTCGCATCCTGACCCGGCTCGAATCGATCCAGCGGGAGTTCAACGCCGCGGCTTCCGGCGGGAAGAAGGTGTCGCTCGCCGACCTGATCGTTCTGGGCGGCTGCGCCGCGATCGAGGCGGCCGCGAAGAAGGCGGGTCACGAGATCAGCGTCCCCTTCACCCCGGGGCGCATGGACGCGTCGCAGGAACACACCGACGTCCACTCCTTCGCCGCGCTTGAACCTCTCGCGGACGGATTCCGCAACTACGTTCGAAAGGGACACGAGGCGTTCGCCGCCGAGATGCTCGTCGATCGCGCGAACCTCCTGAATCTCACAGCGCCGGAGATGACGGTGCTCGTCGGCGGCCTACGCGTCCTGAACGCGAACGTCGGGCAGTCCGCGATGGGCGTGTTTACCGATCGCCCGGAGACCCTGACCAACGATTTCTTCGTCAACTTGCTCGACATGCGCACCACATGGCAGCGATCGGCTTCGGCGGAGGGAGTCATCGAAGGTCGCGACCGTGTGACCGGCAAAATCCGCTGGACGGCGACGGTCGTCGATCTGGTCTTCGGCTCCAACTCGCAGCTCCGCGCTCTGGCGGAGGTCCATGCGAGCAGCGACTCAATGCCGTCGTTCCTGCGTGACTTCGTGGCCGCCTGGGACAAAGTTATGAGTCTCGATCGCTTTGATCGCTCGGCGTGATCGCAGCCGTGCCTCTGAAGCCGTTCGGATCCGACACGCCAACGGATACGCACTCAACGACGCGGCACCTGAAAGGGGTCGGCTGGAACACGAAGACGCCCGCAAGCAATTATCTTGCGGGCGTTTGCCTTAACAATCGGGGTGGGGGGATTCGAACCCCCGACCTCTTGACCCCCAGTCAAGCGCGCTAACCAAGCTGCGCTACACCCCGCAGTCAGACTGCGGATCCGATCCCGTCCGCGGCCCCAATGCCGCGTGCGGGAGAGGACAATAGGCGGGCTCGACGCCTTTCTCTCCTCCCTGCCCGACGCCATCCGTCGCCGCTCTCCCATCCACGCCCCCACTCGAACCCAACGCGAAACCTCCCGCCCACGCCAGGCCCACCCTCGCGGCGGTATCCTCCGCTCATGCCGCCGCGCGACACCAAACCGATGAAGACCCGGCACGATACCACCAAGAACGCGGCAGAAGCCGCGTTGGTGACGACCGACGACCAAGACAACTCCTCCGACACCCAAACCCTCGCGCTCCGAGCTCGCCGCCGCAGCGACGAGCGCGGCTGCTTCATCATCCGCGGCGCCCGCGTGATCGACCCGACGAGCAAACTCGATCGCGTCTGCGATGTCGTGGTTGCCGCGGGCAAGGTCCAGTCGATCGCTTCGGGCTCGCGAAAAGCACACGCCGACGGCGCGACCGAGATCGACGCCGAGGGGCTCATCCTCTGCCCCGGTCTGATCGATCCGCACGTGCACCTCCGCGAACCCGGGCACGAGCACAAAGAGACCATCGCCACCGGCACGCACGCCGCCGCGGTGGGCGGGTTCACCAGCGTCTGCTGCATGCCCAACACCAGCCCCGCGATCGACACGCCGGAGCTCGTTCGCTTCATCTACGACCGTGCGAATCTCTCCGGCCGCTGCCGCGTCTTCCCGGTCGCCGCTGGAACCAAGGGCCGCGAGGGCAAGGAGATCGCCGAGATCCTCCTCATGCACAAAGCCGGCGCGGTCGCCTTCAGCGACGACGGCGACTGCATCGCGAGCGCCGGAGTCATGTCCCGCGTCTTCGCAGCCGTCGCCCAGACCGGCTCCGCCTTCATGCAGCACTGCCAGGAACCCACGCTGACGCACGGTGCTGCCATGCACTCCGGCACGGTCTCCGCACGCCTCGGCCTCGGCGGCTGGCCACGCATGGCGGAAGAGATCATCATCGAGCGCGACGTGCGGTTGCTCCGCCACCTTCGCTCTCCCTGCCGCTACCACGCCCAGCACCTCTCCAGCAGCGGCTCGGTCGACATCATCCGCCTCGCCCGCAAAGACGGCCTGCCCGTCACCGGCGAGGTGACCCCCCACCACTTGCTCCTCACCCACGACGCCTGCGACCACTACAACACCCTCGCCAAGGTCAATCCGCCGCTGCGTGAGAAGTCCGACATCACCGCACTCATCAAGGGCGTTGCCGACGGCACCATCACCGTCCTCGGCACCGACCACGCGCCGCACAGCGCCGAAGAGAAATCTCTCCCCTTCGAAGACGCCCCGATGGGCCTCGTCGGACTCGAGACCGCCCTGCCGCTCTTCGCCGAATCCCTCGTCGCCAGCGGCGCGATCTCCTGGCCGCGCCTGATCGCGCTCATGACCATCGAGCCCGCCCGCCTCTGCGGCCTCGACGCGCTGGGTCTTGGCTCCATCAAGAAAGGCCAGACCGCCGACCTCACCCTGATCGACCCCAAGGCCAAGTGGACGCTCGACCCCGCCGCGATGGTGGGCAAGAGCAAGAACACACCCTTCGGCGGCCGTCGCCTCACCGGCCGCGCCGTCGCCACCTTCGTCGGCGGCGTACTCACCCATGCACACGAATCACTCGAGACCCGCCTCTCCGATCCGATCCTCACTTGATGCCTTGATGCCGTGATGCCTCGATGCCTTCCTCCCCTTCAAACCTCCTTCTCCCCGACGCCGCACGCACCAACGTGCTCGACGCCCTCAAGCAATACTGGGGCTTCGACACGATCCGCCCTCTGCAAGAGCAAGCCATCGCCGCGTCGCTCGCCCGACAGGACAGCGTCGTCGTCATGCCCACCGGCGGCGGCAAATCGCTCTGCTACCAACTCCCCCCGCTGCTCACCAAAGGTGTCTGCGTCGTCATCAGCCCGCTCATCGCGCTGATGAAGGACCAGGTCGATGCGCTCAAGTTGATCGGCTACCCCGCCGCCGCCCTCAACAGCAGCCAGTCCGACGAAGAAGCCGCCGCCGTGTGGGACGATCTGCGTGCCGGCACGCTGAAACTCCTCTACACCTCTCCGGAGCGACTCTTCACTGGCTCGTTCATCGAGCGCCTCGGCGAACTCGGCGTCAACCGTATCGCCGTCGATGAAGCCCACTGCATCAGCCAGTGGGGTCACGACTTCCGCCCCGAGTATCGGCGTCTCGCCGAGATCCGTCGCCGCCTGCCCAAGGTTTCCATCCAGGCCCTTACCGCGACCGCGACGCCGCGTGTCCGCGAAGACATCGCCGCTCAGCTCGAGCTCCGCGACCCGGCGATGCTCGTCGGCGTCTTCGATCGGCCCAACCTCACCTATCGCGTCCATCAACGCGTCGACCTCGTCGGCCAGACCATCGACGCGATCCAGCGCCACAGCGAGGGCGCGACGATCGTCTACTGCATCAGCCGCAAGGACACCGAGTCGCTCGCTGACGAGCTCAAACGCCGCAAGGTCAACGCCGCGGCGTACCACGCGGGGCTCAGCCCCAACGTTCGCCACCGCGTACAGGAGCACTTCAAGCAAGAACGCCTCGACGTCGTTGTCGCCACCGTCGCCTTCGGCATGGGCATCGACCGCTCCAACGTTCGCTGCGTGGTGCACGCTGCGATGCCCAAGAGCGTCGAGTCTTACCAGCAGGAAACCGGCCGCGCCGGCCGCGACGGCCTGCCCGCCGAGTGTCTCCTGCTCTACTCCGCCGGTGACGCCGCGAAGTGGATCCGTTTGCTCGAACGCTCGGCCCAGGAACAAGAGACCGACCCCGAGGTGCTGGCCCACACCATCGACCTGATCGAAGAACTCAAGCGCCTCGTCAGCGGCCAGCGCTGCCGCCATCGCGCGTTGTCCGAGTACTTCGGCCAAGACTACACGCCGCCGACGCCCGCGGGCTGCGGGGCGTGCGACATCTGCCTCAGCGAATCCGACGCCGTGCCCGACTCGACCGTGATCGCCCAGAAGATCCTGTCCTGCATCGCTCGCGCGTCGGGCCCGAACCGCGATATGCCGCAGTCCTACGGCGGAAAGTACATCGTCGACATCCTCCGCGGCAAGGCAACAGCCGACGTAGTCCGCCGCGGGCATGCCCAACTCTCAACCTTCGGCCTGCTCCGCGAGATCCCCGCCACCGCGCTCTCGAACTACATCGATCAATTGGTCGACGCTGGCGTCGTCGAGCGCGAGCGGGGCCAATACCCAACGCTGATGCTCAACCACGAGTCGCTGAAGGTGCTCAAGGGCGATCGCACGGTCGAACTGCGGGCCATGCACGCGACCGAGTCCGCGGCGCCGTCCACGAGCGAGGCCGCGGCCGAGCCGTTCGACACCAACGTCTTCGAGCGCCTGCGCGAGCTCCGCCGCGAACTGGCGACCGAGCGCGGCGTGCCCGCGTACATCATCTTCGGCGACGCGACTCTGCAGGACATGGCCCGCGTCCGCCCCACCACCGCCGTCGCGGTCCGGTACGTCAAGGGCGTGGGCGAACGCAAAGCCGCCGAGTTCGGTGACGTGTTCACGAAGGCCATCTCGGAAGTCTGCAAGGCACGAAACCTCGACACCAACCTCACCGGCCATCGACCCGCGCCCAAGCCCACCAAGCCGAACGCGAACGGCGCCATGTCCGTCAACAAGACCAGGTCCTTCGCGCTCTTCGCTGAGGGCAAACCCGTGAGCGATGTCGCCGCAGCGACCGGCCTCGCACCGAGCACCATCGAAGGGCATCTGATGGACTACGTCGAGGAGCACGCCCCCGCCGATGTCTCGCCGTGGGTGGACCGCGACACCGCGACGCTGGTCGTCACGACCGCCCGACACCTGAACGCCGATCGCTTGAAGCCGATCTTCGACCACCTCGGCGGCAAGGTGCCGTACATCGCGATCCGCGTCGCGCTGCGGCACGCGAGTTACGCGGGGGTCTGAATGCGACGCGAGACGATGCGGCTGGTTCCCAATCGACCGGCAGCGCGAGCGGCGGAGCGTCTGTTCCGTCGGCTCCGGCTCCGCATCGCACGTCGCGTGCCCCGGGGCGTGATCCTGCACATCGGTGCCACGGCGATTCGCGGCTTGGCGACCAAGGGCGATCTCGATCTCGTCGTCCGCGTGAACCCGACGGACTTTCCCGCCGCCGATCGCGCGTTGGCAGCCGTTTTCGATCGCAATCTGGGCAGTGATCGGAACGCATCCTTCGCGGCATTCAAGGACGATCTTGCGGCCCCGCCGCTGGGTGTGCAACTGGTCTCCATCGGCAGCGCCGACGACAACTTCCATGTGATGAAGGACCTTGTGGCACGCGACGCGAATCTCCGCTGGCGGCTGCGGCTGCTCAAGAGGCGATTCCACGGACGCTCGATGGACCGCTACCGTGCGGCGAAGGGGCGTCTGCTGGATCGGGCGTTGCAACAAGCCGTGGAATCGGGTTTCGGGCGATCTGAAACGCCGAGCAGAGTGCAAACACACTAGAAAGACCTCCGTCGCTTCACTATTGTTTTGCACCGGCGGCCGCTTTCGAACTCGCACCACTCGCCGCCGGCAGCAAAGGACAACACCCATGGCTATTCGGGTTGGCATCAACGGTTTCGGACGCATCGGCCGCCTTGTCTACCGCATCGGCACCGAGCAAGGCATCGAGTTCGTCGCGGTGAACGATCTCGTTCCCGCCGACAACCTGGCGTACCTCCTCAAGTATGACACGATGCACCGTCAGTTCATGCTCAACGGCAAGCCCGCCACCGTGAGCGCGACGGAGAACTCGTTCACGGTTAACGGGTACACCACCAAGACCACCGCCGAGAAGGACCCGGCCAAGCTGCCGTGGAAAGAGCTCGGCGTGAACTACGTGCTTGAGTCGACCGGCCTGTTTACCGACTTCGAGAAGGCCAACCTGCACAACACCGCGGGCGCGAAGCGCACGATCATCAGCGCCCCGACCAAGAGCGAGCCGGCCCAGGTTCCCACGCTGGTGCTCGGCGTGAACCACGAGACGTTCGATCCGAGCAAGCACACGGTGGTCAGCAACGCGTCGTGCACGACCAACTGTCTCGCGCCGATCACCAAGGTGATCGTCGACAACTTCGGTCTTGAGGAAGGCCTCATGACCACGGTGCACGCCGCGACGGCGACGCAGCCGACGCAGGACGGTCCGTCGAAGAAGGACTGGCGCGGCGGTCGTAACGCGTACCAGAACATCATCCCGGCGAGCACGGGTGCGGCGAAGGCCGTCGGCCTGGCGATCCCGGCGATCAAGGGCAAGCTGACCGGCATGTCGTTCCGCGTGCCCACGGCGGACGTGTCCGCGGTGGACCTGACCTTCAAGACCAGCAAGGACACGAGCCTCGCGGAGATCAACGCGGCGATGAAGGCCGCGAGCGAGGGTTCGATGAAGGGCATCCTCGGCTACACCGAGGAAGAAGTTGTCAGCAGCGACTTCGTGGGTGATCGTCGCTCGTCGATCTACGACGCGAAGGCGGGTATCGAGCTCAACAAGCGGTTCTTCAAGATCGTGAGCTGGTACGACAACGAAGCGGGCTACGCGAGCCGCTGCGTCGACCTGATCAAGTTCTTCGCGGCGAAGGACGGCATCAAGTAAGCGATTGGGTTTGGTGTAAATCTCGAAGTGCTTTTCCGAACGCCCCGCCATGCGGGGCGTTTTTCGTTTGGGCATAGCGATGGAAGACGGGTCAGGGAATAACTCCCGCGCGGACCGTGAATCGCGCGGAATCGGCGTGGACGCGATCACCTCGGGCTGATTTCCGGTCGATTCGTTCCCGGACCGAGGCTTCGGCGCTCACGACATCGCGTGCCGCGGCTATCTTGGAAGAACGCCTATGCACCGCACACGCACCGCTTTCTGCCTGACCGCCACGACGCTGCTTGCCGCTTGCTTCACTCTCGGCGGCTGCGCGTCGCTCCTTCCGATCGCTGGCGCGATCGTGCTGAAGGAGGCGGCGGACCGCTACGAGAAGGATCAGACGACGCGAACGGCACGCACGAGCGGGTCCTCTGGAACGCGGACCGGTGGCATTCAACCCGGTGACACGCCGGATGTGAAGGCTCCTGAGGGCTCGATGGCCGCAAAGGTGTCCAACGTGCCGACAAGCGCCGAGGGGGCAGAGACCTCGGCGACGGAGTCGTCGGCGCGAATTCTGGCAACGGCAATAAAGCGCGTGCCGTCCCCCAGCAGCGAGCCGGTGTCGTCCCAGCGGCCGACGAATCGCGACTGAGCCAAATCAGCGTTCTCGGGCTGAAGCCCTACGCGTCCCGTTGCCCCACGTTTCTTCCGCTGCCCCGTTTGACCTTGTTGTGCATGGTCGGGGTCACGTGGAAGGTAACTTCGCAGCGGCCGACCTTGCGTTCCTTGGCGGCCATGCGGCTGACGAGCGATCGCTTGTCGGCGCGATTGCCGATGGCGGCAGGGATGACGGCTTGCTGGACGATGTCGAGATCGAGGGTGACGTTGAACTCTTTACCGGTGGCGATGAGCGCCTTGACGTCTTCGCGGGGGAAGACGCGGTAGAGGGCTGGGCCGTAGCAGGGGCGGAGGAAGCGGTAGGCGAGGTGTTTGCAGACGATGGTGTACTCGCCGCCGGTGATGCCGAAGACGAACATGCCGCCGGCGATCTCGCTGTTGCCTAGGAGGGCGGCGCCCGCCATGGCGTTGTACCAGTTCTTGTTGAAGCGGCGGAAGGGGAGTTCGGCGGTAAAGGTCTCGGCGTCGACGCGCTTCATGCGGATGCCGCTGCGGAAGGCGTAGGGCAGCCAGATCATCGAGCAGACGCGGTGCCAGAAGTTGTTACGGGTGGAGAGGCGGCCGATGAAGTCTTCGAGTTTGTCGCGGAGCGAACGCTTGTGGGCCGTGGGCGGAGCGAAGGGAGCGCCGGATGCGGGGGAGTCTTCAACGCCTTCGCCGCCGTTGTCGAATTGGGGCTCGGAGGAGGGGTCGGAGCCAGGGGCAGCTTGAGATTCGAGCGCGGCGGCTGGGTCGTCTGGGCGTGCGGCGTCAGCCGCGGGGGGGCGGAGGTCGGGGGCTTGCGTCTTGGGTGACGAGGCCGTGGTCATGCGCGGGGCCATTGTAGGGGCGGGGGGTTGGGGGATCGATGGCGGGAGGGGTGTGGTGTTGTGGCGTGCGGCGTTGTCAACGGGGGGTCATGGAAATCGGCTGGACGGAGTTGACCCGCTTGCTCCCGCTCGGGGCTCGTCTTGTGGGCGCGACGCGGTCGCGTGCCGTAAACTGCGGCCATGCATTCACTCACGCGCGTGGCTTTGGTCGTGGCAATGGGGGCTGGGATGGCTGTCGGCATGGGGTCGTGCGGCAGCAGCCGCGGGCAGTCGGCTCCGGTGGAACGGGACCCGTTGACGGTGCTTCGGAATCCGGAGCGGTCGAACCGCGATCGCGAACTGGCGATCGACATCGCGTGGAAACGGGCGCTGCAGCAGCCGGAAGAAAAGACTCTGGTACGAGAGTCGTTCAAGGACATGGTGTGGTCGAGTTCGGTGAACCACGACATGCGAAAGAAGATGTACGACTACCTCGCGTCGGACCCGGACGAGGCGGGGATCGAAGACACCAAGAAGTTGACGCGGCTGATGCTGCCTCGGGAGCCAAGCCGCGCGATGGTGGCGGTGATGAGCGAAACCGCGGCGGCGAAGGGTTGGAAGGACTGCGTGCCGTCGCTGGTGCGGAGCTACTCGCGGTCGGTGCCGATGGTGCCGGATGAAGAGCGGAGCGAGCGGATCGCGCTGTTGAAATTAGCGCCGGAACGGCCGCTGGTGGAGACGGTTTTCCAGGTGTTCCTGAACCCGCCGGACGAAGACCCGAACTCGCCGGCGGAGTTCAAGGAGCGGGCGCGGGCTGACGCGTTTGATGTACTGGCGAAGCTGGACGTGACCGGCGAGTACCGCAAGCGGCTGCTGGAAGATCCGGCTCTGGCGAAGGACGACGACGCGGTCGGGCTGATGCGGCGGAGCGTGCGTGATCTGAAGATCGTGCCGATCTCTGGTGACGAGATGCGGTGGCTGCAGCGGCTCGCGAACGCCAAGAGCCAGCAGAACGTGAATTGGTGGCGTTCGATGACATCGCTCGTCGGCTCGCTGCCGCCGGAGAAGACAGAGGGGCTGCATCTGCGGCACCTGGAGGCGATCCGGATCGCGTCGGCGGTGGCGCCGGAGATGGTGGCCAAATCCCGTGCGGAGCTGCTGTCGGAACTGAAATCGACCATCGCGGCGAGGAAGACGGTGCAGCGACAGAACGAGGCACAAGGCACCGTGCGGGCCGCCAAGGAGCAGGTGGAGGCGTGGGAATCGACGATCTCGTGGGGCGACCTGATCACGATGCACGTGCTGGACCGGGCGATCCGGCAGGCGGAGTTTGTGGATCGCATTTACACGTATGTGGGGATGGATCGCGAGGACAAGACGTCGGAGTACGGCGGCGTGATCACGGCGCTCGAGAACGTGGGCGACGGGCGGGGCGCCGGGGCGGATGGGAAGAAAATCGTGCCGTGGCTGTTCCCGCCGCGGCCGAGCCAGCGGACGAACGACCAGGAGTTTGTGGCCTCGGAGGAGATGTTCCTGTCGAGCGACCGCGGCCTGGCGCACTTCCACTTCCACGTGTTCCGGGCGCGGAACTCGGACTACGCGGGCCCGAGCGGGGGCGACCTGGACTACGCGGCACGGTCGGGTCGATCCTGCGTGGTGTTCACCAGTTTGGGCAGCGACGAGCTGAACTATGACTATTACCAGCCCGACGGCGTGGTGATCGATCTGGGGACGATCTCGAAGAAGTGAGAGAGCGTGCGCTGCGTGGTCGTCACTGAAGCGTGGTTTCGTGCACGAGGGAGTGCACGGCGCCGCCGGGTCGTAGTGTGCTGCGCATCAGCCGCATCGAACGCAGCGTCCAGACGAGCGGCGTGATGAGCTGGCGAGCGAGCCGCGGCGTCGCGGGTTGGAAGCGAGCGAGCGTGAGGTGCGGGGCGAACTTCTCGCGGGACGCCTTGGGCCGCAGGATGGCGAGGCGGGAAGAGAGGCGGCGCTGTACTTCGAGCGCATTCGTGTCGGCGTCGGCGAGCGCGGCAAGCAGGCGGGGTTCGCCGGATTCCGGCAGGCTTGCGACGCTCGTGATGCGAAGCGTGCAGTCGCCACGGCCGCTGGCGGCGCGGTCCATGGACTCGGCGACGGTGTCGATATCGGAGGTGCGCACGCTGCCGAGGAAAAGCAGCGTCAGGTGAATCTGATCCGGCGGCGTCAGCCGAGCGTTTGCCGGGGCGTGCTGGGTCGCGGTGGCCGTGAGTTCGGCCGTGATCTCGGGCGGCGGATAGGCGGCGACGAAGAGACGAAGGGAGTTCATAGCGCCCGAGCAACCCACGCCGCTCTCTACCCAACGCAACTCCCCCACCACGGTCGCGACGTCTTCAGAAGTTGGGGGTCGGCGGGCGGTACTGATCGATGTTGATCGACTTGAAATACGCGATGGTCTTGGCGAGCCCGGCGTCGAGCTCGACCTTGGGCTGCCAACCGAGCTTGGCCTTGGCGAGGGCGATGTCGGGCTGGCGCTGCGTCGGATCGTCGGCGGGGAGGGGCTTGGTGACGAGCTTGGACTTGGACCCGGTGAGGCGGATGATCGCGTCGGCGAGCTGGCGGATGGTCATCTCGTTGGGGTTGCCGAGGTTGACCGGGCCGTGGAAGGAATCGGGGCCGTTCATCATCGCGATCATGCCGTCGATGAGGTCGTCGACGTAGCAGAACGAACGGGTCTGGGTGCCGTCGCCAAAGAGGGTGATGTCCTCGCCGGCGAGGGCCTGGCGAATGAAGTTGGAGACAACGCGGCCGTCGAAGGGGTGCATCCGGGGGCCGTAGGTGTTGAAGATGCGGATGACGCGGATGTTGACCTTGTTCATCCGCTGGTAGTCAAAGAAGAGCGACTCGGCGGCGCGTTTGCCCTCGTCGTAGCAGGAGCGCGGGCCGATGGGGTTGACGTTGCCGCGATAGGACTCGGGCTGCGGGTGGATGTCAGGGTCGCCGTAGACCTCGCTGGTGGAGGCCTGAAGGATCTTGGCGTGGCAGCGTTTGGCCATGCCCAAGACGTTGATCGCGCCGATGACGCTGGTCTTCATCGTCTTGATCGGGTTGTACTGATAGTGCCCCGGGGCAGCGGGGCAGGCGAGGTTGTAGATCTCATCGACCTCGAGCCAGAGCGGGTGAGTGATGTCGTGACGGATCAGCTCGAAGTTGGACTTGCCCAAGAGGTGCGCGATGTTGCTCTTCTGGCTGGTGAAGAAGTTGTCCACGCAGATCACGTCGTGCCCCATCGCGACCAAGCGGTCACAGAGATGGGACCCGAGGAACCCGGCGCCGCCGGTGACCACGATTCTGCGGATTTTCAAGCTTTGGCTCCAGTGCGTCGGTGGTGTTCATCGGCGAGCAAGCGGGCGTACTTGAACATCGCCTGCCGGGGCGGGTGCTGGGGTGTGAAACCCAAGCCCTTGGCAGCAGAGGACATATCGGCGCAGGTGTAATCCTGATAGAACGCCCGGATCTCCGTGGGCATGGGGAAGTACTCGGTGGGACGGTCCTTCTCTGTGATCCCCAAGCCTTCGCGGACTGCGGCGATGATCTGGTTGAAACTGGTCGTCACGCCCGAGCCGAGGTTGTAGACGCCGGGCGTGGGTTTCTTCTTGGCCTTGGGGTTGAGCCCCGCTCCGGCGAGGGTGCAGGCGACGACGTCGTCGACCGAGACCTGATCGCGGGCCTGCTCGCCGTCGGTGAAGACGCGGGGGTGCTTGCCCGCGAGCATCTGGGTCGCGATCTGGTAGATCATCGAGGCCATCTTGCCCTTGCGTGATTCGCCGGGGCCGAAGACGTTGAAATAGCGCAGGCCGACGATCCACGGCGTGGCCTTGGTCGACGCGGCGATGCGGGCGTGGGTGCACTCCATCAGCCACTTGCTGAAGCCGTAGACGTTGTTGGGCTTACCGGCGCTCGACTCGGGGAACGGAACGCGGCGACGGCCCTCGTCGGGCGAGCCGTAGGTGGCGGCGCTGCTGGCGTAGACCAAAGGCGTCTTGGCCGCGGCGCACGACTCGGCGATCGCGGGAAAGCTCTCGGCGTTGACGCGGAGCATCTCGCGCTCGTTCATCACGGTGGTATCGGTGATCGCGCCGAGATGGAAGACAGCGGCGGTCTTGGTCGCCTTGAGCAAGGCCTGCCAGTCGAGCCCCTCCACTCCTGTGGCGACAAACTCGCCGCGGAAGTTCTGCCCGTGACGCTCACAGGCTTCGACAAGGTTGGCGAACGAGCCAGCGCGACAGTCGTCGACGACGAGCACGTGGCCGGCGTGGTGCTTCTGCAGAATCGCGGCGAGGTTGGAGCCGACGAACCCGGCGCCGCCGGTGACGATGTAGGTACTGGTGCGGGGCATGCGAGAGACGTCAGGGTGAAGGCGGGATGACAAGCGTCTGACCGGGACGCAGGTCCTCGGGCTTGGAGAGTACGTTGCGGTTGGCCCTCAGGATCACGTCGGTCTTACGGATCGTGCCGTAGTACTTCCTGGAGATGCTGGTGAGCGTGTCACCACGCTCGACGGCGTGGCGGCGCTCGCCGGCGGCCGGCGCGGAGGGCGACGGGCCGGGCGACTGCGTTGGACTCGTCGAAGGGGCGGCGGTGACGGGCTTGCCCTGGATGTTGCTGGGGTCCTTGGGAATCTTCAGGACGCGGCCGTTCTTGATGCGGGTGGGATCAACCAGCGGATTGGCGCGGGCGATCAGTTCGGCCTTGCCGCTGCTGCCGTAGAAGCGACGGGCAATGGAAGCAAAGGTGTCGCCCGGCTGAACGGTGTATTCGATGAACTCGGGCGCAATGACCCCGGTCTTTGTGGGCGTAGACTCGGACGACTTCGGTTCAGGAGCATCAACCTTCGGTGGCGGAATCTCGACAATGGGATCGGGAAGGATCGGCCGGGTGTTGCTGCCGCTGCTCGGGTTGCCGGTCCCGGGCCGTGCCGGCTCGGACACCTTGCCGCCGTCGCCAAAGCTGATCTTGGGCTCGGCGGGCTGCCAAAGCCAAAACACGATGATCCAGATGACCACCAAGGCGAACAGACCGGTTGCGATCTTTCCGCCGTGGTGATCCACGACCAACCCTCCGAAGATCAGCCGCCTGAACGATCAACTACCGACCAGCGACAGCGATCGCGCCGTCGACGGGAACTGCATCATCGGCCTTTTTGCGTTTGCCGGACCACACCAGCGGGGCGGCAACGGCGACCGACGAGTAGGTACCGACAATCAGGCCCACCGTGAGGGCGAAGGCAAACGAACGCATGCCCTCGCCGCCGAGCACGTAGAGAGCAACGCAGGAGAACAGCGTCGAACCGCCCGTAATGACGGTGCGGCTCAGGGTGCCGTTCACGGCGTCGTTGATCATGTCGTAATCGGCCTCGAGGCTCTTGCCCTTCACCTCGCGGATGCGGTCCATGATGACGATGGTGTCGTTGAGCGAGTAACCGGCGATCGTCAGCAGGGCGGCGATCATGTTCAGGTCGATGCGGAACGGCAGCAATCCGATCTTGGCCGCGAACCCTTCTGTGCCGGGGTACTTGTACAGCACCTCGCACAGGGCGATGCACGCGATCACGACGAGCACGTCGTGAACCAGCGCGATGAGCGCGGCGAGGGAGTAGCGCAGGCTCTTGAACCGGAACCAGATGTACAGCGAGATCATCGCGAAGCTGACGACAGTGGCGACGATCGCCTGAGCGCGGAAGGTATCGGCGATCGCAGCGCTGAAGAGCACCACGCTCGCGGGAATCTGCGACTCGGTGAGCGCCTCGCGAACGAGTTTCCACTCGCGTGCCGCGAGCACTTCGTTCCAGCGGGCCTCGTTGTCGAAAACGCGGGCACTCTCGTCGAACACCACGATGGCAGCGGTGCGGATCGCCTCGTCGCTTCCTTCGAGCACGATCACAGAATGCTTGCGGATCAAGGTTTCCGCGTACTGCGGACGGGCCCGGACAGCCTCGAGTCGATTGGTAAGCGAGGACAGCGCTAGCGGAGGCTGGATGTTCTCAACCAAAATGGCCACACCACCGACCATGTCGCCCACGTTCTTCGGCGAAGGAAGGGTTCGGCCGAGGTTCGTGCCCAAATCGGGGGAGACGATGCGATAGACGGGGGCTGCATTCACCGAGTCCGCATCCGAGCCCTTGAAGGCCAAGGCGGGCGCCAGCTCCATGACGTCAGAGAAAGCACCAACGAGGGTCTCGCGAACTTTGTCACCGTCTGTCAGGATTGTCTTGATCGTAAAGCGATCGCTCGTGACACCATCTGCCTGAGGATCGATCGGCAGCACCTCGGCGTTGACCAGCTCGCGGAGGGGGCTGTCCTGCGCGGCCTGAGTTCCGATCGCGGCAACGCGCTGCTGCACTTCCTGACGCGTCATCGTGACGCGATCGGGAGAGCCCGCGGCCTTCTGCTTGAAATCAAGCGTGACCGCCGTGCCGCCGCGGAACTCGTTATCGAGCATCTCGCGGCCCTGGAAGACAATGAAGCCGATGCCCAAGAGGCAATAGGCGATCGAGAACGTGAAGAAGGCCGGGCGGAGCCGCAGCCAGTCGATGTTCGGCGTCAGGGCCCGCTGCAGCGCCGGAACAGCGAGCGGCAGCATGTTGATCTTCTTCCAGCCGAACGTATTGAGGGCGACACCAAAAAGCAGGCGGCTGAAGATCAGAGCGGCGAAAAGCGTCGAAACGACACCGATGCCCATCGTGATCGCAAAGCCTCGGATCTCAGCGGTGCCCGTGTACGCGAGCACGACGCAAACGATGAGGTTCGTCACGTTGCCGTCGAGAATCGAGCTGAACGCCTTGTCGAAACCGATGCGGGTGGCGCTCTTGGCGTCGGCGCCGCGGAGGATTTCTTCACGGATGCGCTCGTACACCAGCACGTTGGAGTCAACGGCCATGCCGAAGGTCAGAATGACACCGGCGATGCCGGGCATGCTGAAGGCGGCCTTGTTGAGCGCAAGAGCACCGAGCACGATGATGGCGTTGGCGATCAGCGCGATCACCGCGATCATGCCTGCGCCGAAGTAGTAAACGACGATGAAGCCCGACACGATGATGATCGACACGACACCCGACATGAACCCCTTGCTGAGGTTGTCGGCACCAAGCTCGGGTCCGATGGAGCTCAGCGAGATCGGCTCGGGGCTGAGCTTGGCCTGCAGCGATCCTGCGCCGAGCACGCGGACGATGTAGCGAATCTCCTCGGGCGGGAACGAGCCGGTGATCTGTCCGCGGGCGCTGATCGCCGAGCGAAGATTCGGGGCCGTGTACACCTCGTCATCGAGGAGCACCGCCATCTTGTTGTTCACATGGTCCTTGGTGAGCTCGCCGAGCAAGGCGGCTCCGCGGGCATCCATCTGGAAGTCGATAGCCGGAAGGCCCGTCTGATCGCGACCCTCGGAGGCAGCGGCGACGCGCCAGTCTCCCTCGGCCCGCGTCAAGCGATTGCCTCGGATGTCCCAGCAGAGCATGTAGTACTGCCCCTGATACTCCTCGGCGACATAGCCCTTCGCCATGAAGAACTCGGCCGGGTTCGCGTTCAGCCGGTCCAGTTCCGACGTCGACGAATACCAGGTCGAGATGCGGTTGATTCGGAACCACCGCACCTCGTTGGAGCGTGAGAACGAAGGCCCTCGCTCGCGCAGTTCCTGACGCAGACGTGATTCCTCGGCATAGGTGCCCGGATCAACGGTGATGCGGAACGTCAGCACGCCCGCGCCCTGGATCATGCGGATCAGGTCCTGCGGGTCATCGAGCGACGTGCGTTTGCTGGCGTATGCCGCGTACTTGGCCTGCACGCGATCAAGCTCTTCGACCGCGTCGGGGTACGCGGTGCGAAGACGAGACAAAGCCCGCTCCCGGGGGCTTGGTGTCTGGACGAGCTTGCCGGCCTTGTCGTCGCGGATCGACTCCTGCTTCTCGGAGAGGTTCAACGCCTGGCGAACCTCCGCCGCGGGCAGGAACGTCGCGAGCACACCCTTGAGCGATTCCTCGGCGTTCAATTCCGCCTCGCCGGCCTTGTCGATCAGAACATCGAGTTCGCCCTGGGGCGCATTGGCCGCCTGAGCCTTGCCGAGCTCATCCCGCATCAACTTCGCGGTGTCGTGCTGGGCGACGAGCTTCTGCAGCAGTTCCTTGCGTTTCGCGTTGGTTTTTCCCAGTTCCTCGATCTTGGCGGCACGCTCGGCGGCGGGCAGCGAAAGAACGTCGGCGAGGCGATCACGGGTCAGGGCACCGCGGCCAAGGCTTCGGAGCTCTTCCTCGTACGCGGCGCGGAGGTCCTTGACCTCCTGACGGGGCAGCGGCATCGAGATCTCGATGCGGTCGCGTCCCTGGCGGACCATGGAGATCTCGAGCAGACCGTCGGGATCGACGCGGTCCTTGAGTGCGGCGATCGTGTCGCTCACCACCCGCGTCGCGTCCTCGTTGTTGCCGATGTCGAGCTGATAGACCAGCGTCACGCCACCGGCAAGATCCTTGCCGAGTCGCAGCTTCTCCTGAGGCGGATACATCGCCCAGAAGAAGAAGATCAACATGCCGATGCAGAGACACAGATTGCGGTAGAGCTTGCCCATGCGAATCTCAGGATGCCCTTCACGGGGAACGGGCCGGGAGCGATCACCTCGCCCATGGCCCGGGAAAGTCGATCAACTCAACGAGCGCCGGCGGTGGCGGCGAGCTTCGGCTCGACGCTCGCTTCGGCGCGCCCATCGTTCTTGCCCTCGGACTTGTCGCCCTTGGACTTGAGAATGCCTTGGATCGCCGAACGGGCGAAGCGGATGCGGCCATCCTCGACGCGGAGGATCACCTCGTTCTCGCGCAGCTCGGCGATCTCGCCGATGATGCCGCCGATGGTCTGCACGGTGTCCCCCTTGCCGATCGAACTGTTCAGTTCCTCACGCTTCTTCTTTTCCTTGCGGTTGCCGCTCCAAGCCATGAAGATCATGAGCAGCAGAAAGCCGACCATGATCGCCAGGAACGTGAAGTCGGCGGGTCCGCGGGCAGCGGCCGGAGCGCTCGTGTTTGGAGCGGGCAACGGCTGCGACTCGGAGCCCGTCGTCGCCGCGGGCCGGGCGACGGCGGGAATACCGACCGGGACCAGCGCCTGCTGGTTCGCCGGAGCGGAGGGCTGGCTGGAAACCTGAGGGGCGGGCTGGCCGGCCTGTGGGGCCGCCTGAGCCAGCGTCAGAGCCATCTCGAAACCATGCAAGGAATCCGTCTGCATCGAATCTCCAACGCGCCCGATCGGCGCGGCAAAGGC
>JBILLU010000210.1:0-5719 GCA_044375915.1 Phycisphaerales bacterium | reverse complement strand
TCGGCGCCACCGCCGCACTCGTGCTCGTCACCGGCCTCGCCTCGGCACAGTCCAAGGTCCAGTTCACGTACCTCTGGCACCTTGAGCAGCCGATCTATTGGCCCGACCGCCAGGTGTTTGGCTTTGACCGCTACGAGCGCGTGAACGAATCCCGCTCGCACAAGGCCTCCGGCGCGACGCATCCCGAGAACAACCTCGACGAGATCTTCGGCCTCGCCGATCGTCAGGCCGTGTACCAGTACCGCGCACGCGACAGCGTCAACGCCATCCGCTGGACCCAGCGCGCTGGCGCGCAGGTCTCCTACTCCGGCGGGCTCATCGAGAACATCATGTCGCTCGGCGGAGCCAACCAACTCGGTTACTCGCCCGGCTGGATGAACTCCATCCGTGAAGCCCGCGGCTGGACCACGGTCAACGGCAAGCCCCGCCTCGATGTCGTGATCTTCCCGTTCCACCATGCGCTCATGCCGCTGGTGGACGAGAACACCATGCGCAAGCAGATCCAGGCGTACAAGCGCATCTACGCCGACGCGTGGGGCAGCAGCGTCCCCATGTCCCGCGGCTTCTTCCCGAGCGAGATGGCCTTCAGCACCCGCATGATCGGCGTCCTCGCCAGCGAGAACATCACCTGGTCAGTCGTCAGCGCCGAGAAGATCGCCCGGGCACAGCCTGACTTTCCCGTCGTCTTCGGCTCCGGCGGCATCAACTGCGATCCGCCCAACAAGGCCGACCAGATCAACCCGCTGAACTCCACCGTCGGCAACGCGTGGTACCGCCAGTCGATCTCCCGCGGCTGCTCGCCGGTGGAATCGATCTTCTCGCTTATCCCACGTCGCGCGCAGTACATCGATCCCACGACCGGCGCTGCGTCGTCGATCATCGTGATCCCGGCCTCGCAGGGACTGTCGTGGCGCGACGGCTACGCGCCCATCGGAACCACCGATTTCGCCAACCTCGCCGCGCTGCACACCGGCACGCGCCCCGCGCTCATCACGCTGACGCACGACGGCGACAACGCCTGGGGCGGCGGCTTCTCGTACTACATGGAGGCGACGCCCAATCTCGTCTCTTCCGCCAACAGCACCTATCCCGCGACGACGATCGAGCAATACCTGAACGACTACCCGGTGCCCGCGAACGACCTCGTGCACGTTGAAGACGGCGCGTGGGTCAACGCCGACGGCGACTTCGGTGCACCCCAGTTCATCAACTGGAATTGGCCTCTGGTGAACGCTCAGGGCAACATCGACGTGAACAACGGCTGGGCCGAGGACGCCCGCAACTGGGCCGTCATCACCGCGATGCAGAATCGCGTCGAGACCGCCGAGGCGATCACGCTCGCGCGCCCGACCACCTTCCCCGTCCACGGCGGGACCGCCGGCGGGCCGCTCAACATGGGCCGCATTGTCTACCCCGACAACTCGACTCTTCCCGCCGAACGCGCCTGGCACTACTTCATGGGCGCGCTCAACAGCGGCTACATGTACTACGGCACCGCCATCGACATGGAGGTCAAGCCCACCGTCGCCTGCAACAACGCCGCCCGCCTTGCTGATCCCGTGATCTCAAGCGCCGGCCCGACCGGCGACACCGTCGCGCCCACCATCTGGATCCCGCAGCGCACGCCTTGGAACCCCGGCTCCACCAACTTCGGCCCGCAGCACAAGTACCAGCAGGTCATCAACAACGGCGACTTCGACATCTGGACCTTCGCCTACGACGCCAGCGGCATTCCCGACGGCAACGTCGTCCTCAAGTACCGCCTCGACAACGACGGCAACAACCCGCTCTCTTCCACGCAGAACGAGACTTATGGTGGCGGCGGCGAAGTCGGTGCGTGGCAATCGGTCACGATGACCAAGCGGGCTTTCCCTGCGGGCAATTTCTTCAACGACCCGAGCATCAACTTCTTCGTGATGCCGCAGTACATCGCGGATCAGTACTCCGCACGACTGACCGGCATCCGCAGCAAGCTCGTCGACTACTACATCGAAGCCACCGACAGCCGCGGCAACCTCAAGAAGTCTCCCATCCAGCATGTCTATGTCGGCGACGGCAACGGTGCACCCAGCGGCGGCGGCACGACCGTGACGCTCGCGCCCGAGACCCCGGTTGCGGGGCAGAGCGTCACCATTACGTACGACACCAATGGCCGCCCGCTCGCGGGCGCGAGCAACGTGGCGATGTACTGGGGCATCAATCAGTGGACGCCGGTGCAGCCGTCGGTGCAGATGTCCCCCAACCCCGCCGCAGGCCCGGGCAAGTGGAGCGTCACGATCTCGCTTCCGGCGAACGCCACCCAGCTCGACATGGTCTTCAACAACGCGTTGCTCCCCGCCAGCGCGACGATCTGGGACAACAACGGCTCGCAGGACTGGCATTTCCCTGTCAGCGGCGGCACGCCGATCGACACGTGGCAGGTCAGCGGCGTGCGTGATCCCGACTCCACCCTCATCGCGGCCAGCGCGAGTAACAACATCAACCTCTGGGCCGGGCTCAAGGGCGACATCTTCTACATGGCCACGCAGGCCGCCGCCGGGAGCAACGACCGGTTCTTGCTCCTCTCCGGACCCGCAGGCCCCGGCGCGTTGCAGAACGCCATGTGGGGCAAGGGCGGCCAGATCGGCGCGTGGGCGTCGTTCGTCGGGAACGAGAGCTCCAACGGCTACAACGGCTGGTTTGATGTTCCAGTTGGCAACGTCACCCAGAACGCCGCCACCAACAACGGCGGCGTGCTCGCGGCGACCATCGATCTCAAGAAACGCTTCGGCGGCGGCACGACGCTCCCCAGCAAGGTCTATGTCGCCGTCGGCACCTATCCCACCGCTGACGCTACCACGCCGGTGAGCGCCGACTGCATTCCGAGCGCCGTCGGCAACACGCTGCCCAACGCGATCGAGATCAAGCTCTGTCAGTTCGCGAGCCCGCGCTCGCCCCAGGGCTGCTGCCCCAGCGACCTGACCAACGACGGCCTCATCGACGACGCCGACTTCGTGCTCTTCGCCGACTTCTACAACACGCTCATCATGTCCGGTCCCTACCAGGGCGCTGATCTCACCGGCGACGCGAGCTGCGACGACAGCGACTTTGTGCTCTTCGCGACGGCGTACAACGAGTTGCTCTGCCCCTGACCTCCGGCGCGGAAACCTGGGCGGGGGCGGGGCCTTCCAGGCCCCGCGGCACAGAATCGCACCAGACCGTGCAATCGCGCGACATCCCACGCGTTGATCCTCCGCCGCGGCCCCCATGCCGCAGGAGATCGACCATGCGATCACTCGTAACTCTTGCCGCGGCAGCCATCGCCGCTCCGGCCATTGCCCAGACCGCGACCTTCAACGACGTGGTCTACGCCAACGTGCTCCGCGACGACGGCGTGTCGATGCCGGTTCGTCTTGATGTGTACTGGAACAGCAACATTGCTCCGACATCGCCTGCACCGTGCGTCGTCTGGATCCACGGCGGCGGCTGGGTCGGGGGCACCCATGACAACGTGCCGCAGATGGTCCGCACCCTCCTCACCAGCGGCTTTGTCGTTGCCAGCGTCGAGTACCGCCTCAGCGGCGAGGCCATCTTCCCGGCGCAGATCCACGATGTGAAGGGCGCTATCCGCCACCTCAAGCGCAACGCGGCCACCTATCGGATCGACCCCGCCCGCATCGGAACTTGGGGCAGCAGCGCGGGCGGACATCTCTCCGCGCTCATGCTGACCAGCAACAACGTCTTCGAAGCCGAGGGGAACGTGGGCGGCTTTGGCCCTCGCGCCACCGTGCGTGCGGCCGTCGATTTCTTCGGGCCCACCGACATCCTCAACATGAACCCCGATGTCACGACTCCGCCGGGATCCAACATCGATCACGATGCGCCGACCTCACCCGAGTCGCAGCTCATCGGTTTCGACCAGCCCGGACAGGGCATCGGTGTCCTTCGGGCGAATCAGAACAACCCGGCCGCACCCTTCCCCGAGAAGATGCGATTGATCACTCTTGCCAACCCGATCACCCATGTGGACCCGCGTGATCTGCGCATCTTCATCTCGCACGGCACCAGCGACCCGACCGTCCCGCTCAACCAGAGCCAACGGCTCTTCAACGCCATGAACGCGGCGAACACCACGCCGATCTTCGTGCCCGTTACCGGCGCCGGGCACGGCGCCCTCGGAGCCGGCACCGAAGCGGCGGCCCGCCAGTTCCTCATCGACGAACTCACACGCTGCCTGCCGGATCTCGACCGGGACGGAGTCGTCGACGATGCCGACTTCGTGCGATTCGCGTTCTCGTACAACACGCTCTTCGATGTCCGCGCGGACTTCAGCGGCGACGGGCTCTGCGATGACAGCGACTTCGTCATCTTCGCTGCTGCCTACGAGTCCCTTGGCTGCTGACAATCTCGGAGCCTGAGGCTGCGAACGACGCGATGAAGCACCTGCTCGCACCTGCCTACGGACACACGAACGCGTCGTAACGTCCCGCGAAGATGGCGAAGTCGTCCTCGTCCACTCTGTGGTCCTGGTTGAAGTCCGCCGCGCACGACGCATCGAGGATCGTCATCCGCGCACAGTCGCTGCGGGCGTACATCCGCACGAATGCCTCGAAGTCCGCATCGTCCACGAGGCGGTCGAGGTTCAGATCACCCTCGCAGTGCCACGACGCGGACGCGGAGACGCTGTCGAAATCCGCGGCGCCCTGTGGCTTGATCGGCATGACCGCGCTCCGCCGGCCGTCGGCGAAGAGCTGCACCCGCGAGACCGACGCCGCCGCGTGCGCGAAGACCAGCAGTTGATTGCCGTTCCATTCCACGCGACCCAGCCCGCTGCTCGTGTCCAGCCGCACCAGCACCTCGTTCCACTCTGACGCCGTGGCGACCGGTTCCCCCGTTCTCCAGAGGACTTCGGCGCCGTCGAACACCGCGACGCCGTCGAGCAAGCCGCTCGAGTCCATCCCGATGTCGGCGATCGTCGAATGTGCGGCGTCGTCGATCGAGAGCCCAACACGTACGTCGCGCGTGTACCCGTGTGTCGGCATTGAGACGCGGATGTAGCCGCGGACTGTCAGCACCGTCCGCTCGCCCGCCGATGGGGCGAAGTCCACGCGCCCCTGGGCGAATCCCGTCCATCCGCCCCAGCGGTTGCGAAACCCCGGCATGTTGTAATCCGCGAACTCGGTCGTGTCCACGCGCACGAACCCCGTCCCACGGTGTGCGGCGGCCGAACTCTGCACTCGGAACAACGCCCGCGGGTCCGTCCAGATCCCCACGCCGTTGATCGAACCAATCGAGGCGTCGAACCCTTCAGTCATGAGCGCTGTGTCCGACGACACGTCGCCGTGCGCCGCCATACCCAAGGCCATCGCTGTCGCAACTGCGAACCGTGCTGTGTGCATGTGTGCTCCCTGCACCCGTTGGGCGCCGTGTGCGTCGCCGCGTGTGCCGTCGCGGCGTCACACCCCAATACCTGCAGAGAGATGCAGCGCTTCAGCGAATCCGCCGAAGCGCATCAGGAATCGCGCGTGCATTTCGCAATGTCGTCTGGTGCAGCAACACAACGCCACGTGCGATCACGCACGCGAGCGCTCCCAATGTTGTTTGTGCAACCAATCGCCCCGCACGCATCACGGCCGGGCGGCGATCGGCTTCGTCGGCTCCACGCTCGGAACCGCGTGCCCCTCGATCCACCCGCCCTCGCGCAGCGCCTTCAGCACCGGGCTGGCGATCGATCGCATCG
>JBILLU010000209.1:0-5740 GCA_044375915.1 Phycisphaerales bacterium | reverse complement strand
CCGCAACCGTTGGGGCCGACGATGCCGGTGACCTGTTCGTCGAAATGAAACTCGGTGGGGTCCGCGAAGGACTTGAAGCCGTGGAGCGTGAGCTTGACCAGACGCATGTAGTGGCAACCTCCTGTCGCGGGCGGCGGGAGGTCGCGTCGTCGCGAGCTTCCCAGCCGCAGCTCATTCCATGAGCCTGCACGGGAGCGCGAGCCGCTCCCCGACCGAACGCGGATGATACCACACCGACGGCGTTTTCACACGGATTTCACCGGTTTTCGTCGGGTTGCGAAGCCGGGCGGCCTGGGCTACTTCTTCTTCACCTCGCGCGGGATCGGGATCACGATCGGCTTGAGGCCTTCCTCGCCCTGCGGCTTGACGGGTGTGGCGGCGGGCGATTCGAGGACCACGACCTCGGGGCGGTCGGTGGTGGTCTCCGGGCGCTCACGTCGCGTGCCGGCAGAAAGCGAGTTGAGAGCGGCCATCAGGCGATCGCGTTCGGTGGCGAAGTTGGCGTTCATGCCGCCGGAGCGGTGGATGGCGTACAGGGCGCCGACGACCTCGCTGTAGCTCATGCCCAGGCCCGGGCGCGGGTCTTCGGGTGTGGGCTTGTGGGCGAAGAACTCGATCAGTTTCGTGAGATCGGCGTCGACTTCCTGCTTGGTCACCGAGCCGGACTTCCAATCGCGGTACATCAGGCGGATCGGGGCGCTCTCCGATTCGGCGTCGATCAGGAGGCGGTCGTCCCACGCCGAGACGAGCAGCGGCTTGACGAGCTTGGGATCGTCGCCGAAGACGACCAGGCGTGGGGTGCCCTGCTGCGTTACATAGACCAGCGGATCGCCGCCCTCGACGCGGTCGAGGAAGAACTCGCCGTCGAGGCGTTTGCGGCTGACTCCCTGCAGCGAACCGGCCGGAATATCTGATTCCGCAAGGACTTGCAGTGCCGAAGGGCTGAGGCGGATGGCGTTGGGATCGGGGTTGGTGTACTGCTCGCGGATGAGGCGGTTCAGGCGGGCCCGCTCGGCTCGCTGGGCCAGGGCCTCGTAGGCGCCGATGCGGATCAGCAGCTGCGGCTGCCTGAGGAACTCGCGCAGGCCGATGTCCACGGTCGGGCCGGCGTTGATCTCGCCCAGAAGGGCGATGGCGTCGAGTCGTTCTGCGCCGCGGGCGATCTTCACTACGCGGTTGAGGGGCTCGGCCGCCAAAGGGTCGCTCAGGCGAGCGCCGGCTCGCAGCGCGGCCATGCGGGGCGCGATCTCGTTGTACTCATACAGCTCGCGGACGATGGGCAGCGTCTGCTCGCCGAGGGCTTCCATGCAGAGAGAGAGCTCGTTGGCGAGATAGGGCTCGGCTTTGGCGCCTTCGACGTAGCGCTGGGCGTAGCGCTCGAGCGGGCCGTCGATCTGGACGTACTGCACGAGTTCAAGGAATCGGACCGGGTCGCCGCGATACTCCTCGGGGATGGAGAGTTCCACGGTTTGTCCGCTGCGGCCTCGGGCGACGGGGGCTCGCTCGGGCGTCTCGTCGGGAAAGCGGGAGTTGATCGCACTGGCGATGGCCTTGGCACGGGCGTGGAAGTTGTTGTCGAGTACGAACTCCAGCGGCAGGGGCTGGATCATCTCTCCGCCGCCAAGAACGCGGCCGGAGGTCGCGGTGACGCCCAGGCCTTCTTTGCCGGGATCGGCGAAGGGATTGATGAACAGCGGGCCGCCGGCGCGGGCGATGACCCTGGCCTTGGGGCCGCCGGAGGGGCGGACTTGGCCGAGCTGGAGGTCGGTGGACCAGAGGCGGCCGCCTTCAAGGCTGCTGGCGTTGAGGGCCTTGACGTAGACGTCGAAGCGGAAGCCCTTGGGAGCCGCGGGTGCGACCGCGGCCTGGACGAGGACGACGGCGACGTTCTTATCGCGGAGCAGTTCGCGCGGGGTGATGTTGTCGACGCCGCCCCACTTGTAATCGGCGGAGCCGGTGATGCCGCGGAGGCCCATCTCGCGTTCGACGACGGCAGCGATGCCCTCGTCGAGCTGCTGGCCGCCGGTGCCTTTGAGTCCGACGACGACGCCATAGCCGCTGATCAGCACCGGCCGCACGTTCAAGAGGGACGCCTCGGTGCCGACGGTTCCGCGCAGCGGCGGGGGCACATCGCGGACGACGGGGGCGACCTGGCGCGGCTTGGGCTTCTCGTCTGCGCTGCAGCCGTGCAGCATTGCGAGTGCGCCAATCAGACCCACCAAGCCGACGCCGACGACACCGCTTCTCATCGCCAAAGCGACCTCCGATGCAAACGCCATGTGGCCCGCGCAAGCGGGTGGTTTCGCCCGAGTTTCCAGACCAGGGCCGGACCGGCAATCCGGCTCCGCGTGGCCCGTCCGCCGGGCACCCGGCCGCGACCGGGAAGCAGACTGTACGAAATCTCCGGCCACGGGCGTTGCAGTGAATCGCTTCGGAGGCCAAAACTCTCGGTCGCGGCCGCAAATACGGCGTGGTGCGAGCGGCGGTGCGGTCGATTCTCAGCGGCGGCGCGAACCCGGGGAAATCACCCGAGGAAGCGGGTTGGTACCCGAACAAACCAATCGCTGCGTGCGAATAGTCACCTGACAGATCTTGGCGGTTCGTGTCGGTGTCTGTCGGTTGTGCCTGTGGATAACTCGAAACCGGAAAATTCACGGAGCGCGCAAGTCAACTCGGAACCAATTCTTGCGCGTTCTTGACAGAATCTGCACACCCGGGGCACACTATTTTGGGGCTTCAACGGCTTGCACCTACGATCTGTAGTGGTATGCTCTGGGTCCTGTCCCGCCGGTCCGAGCGTGTCGTGAACGCCCGAACCGCGGTTCTTTCACCGGTCTCGCGGGTCAGGATTCTGCGGGGAGACGCCAGAGGAACATCGATGTGTGACGCCGCGGCTCGATGAGCGGTTGGGTTTTGCGTCGCTTGGTAGGTCGTTTTGATCGGAGTGTGTTCAGTGCCTGTTCTCTCGGACAAGCAGATCCGCAAGCACGTCAAGATCGTGCCCTTCGAAGACGCCGTGAAGCGTCCGGGCAAGATCTCCTATGGCGTGTCGTCTTATGGCTACGACGTCCGCGTCGGCACCCACTTCAAGATCTTCACCCCGGCCACCCACTCTGGCGACATTGCCGTCGTCGACCCCAAGGCCTTTAGCGACGACATGATGATCGAGGTCGACGTCGCCGACCGCCCCGCCGACAAGCAATACGTGATCATCCCGCCCAACTCGTTCGCGTTGTGCGAGACGGTTGAGTATCTCGACATCCCGCGCGACATCCTCGCCATCTGCGTCGGCAAGAGCACGTACGCCCGCTGCGGCCTGATCGTGAACGTCACGCCGCTGGAGCCCGAGTGGCGCGGCAAGGTCACGCTCGAGATCAGCAACACCACGCCGCTGCCGGCGCGGGTGTACGCGAACGAGGGCGTGGCGCAGTTGATCTTCTTGAAGGCGGATGACGTCTGCGAGAAGAGCTACGCGGACAAGGCCGGTAAGTACCAGGATCAGTCTGGATTGACGCTCCCCAAAGTTGACTGAAACGAAGGCATCGATCCATCTCGATGCCCCGTGTCTTGATGTTTTCTTCTCGAACGAAGACAAAGCCCCACGGACGGACGACTCCATGAAGATTTCTCGCCGCTTTACCACCGCTGGCTCTGATCCCTTCGCTTCCGTGAAGTGGGTCAAGCGTTCCTCCAAGATCTCCAACCCCGACGGCTCCGTCGTGTTTGAGATGAAGGACGCCGAGGTTCCCGAGAGTTGGTCGCAGCTCGCCACCGACATCATGGTGTCGAAGTACTTCCGCAAGGCGGGTGTGCCTGTGGAAGGCGGCGGCACCGGCCCCGAGAAGTCCGCGAAGCAGGTGATTCATCGCCTTGCTGGCTGCTGGCGCCACTGGGGCGAGAAGCACAAGTACTTTGACTCCGCCGCCGACGCGCAGGCGTTCTACGACGAGCTCGCGTACATGATGGTGCACCAGATGTGCGCCCCGAACAGCCCGCAGTGGTTCAACACCGGGCTTGCGTTCGCCTACGGCATCAGCGGCCCGGCTCAGGGCCACTTTGTCCCCGACCCCAAGACCGGCGAGGTCACGCTCGCGGCCGATGCGTACACGCACCCCCAGCCGCACGCTTGCTTTATTCAGAGCGTCACCGATGACCTCGTCAACGACGGCGGCATCATGGACCTGTGGGTGCGCGAGGCGCGGCTGTTCAAGTACGGCTCGGGCACGGGCACGAACTTCTCGAACCTGCGTGCCGAGGGTGAGAAGCTCAGCGGCGGCGGCAAGTCCAGCGGCCTGATGTCCTGGCTCAAGATCGGCGACCGCGCCGCCAGCGCCATCAAGTCCGGCGGCACCACCCGCCGCGCCGCGAAGATGGTCTGCCTCGACATGGACCACCCCGACATCCACACCTTCATCAACTGGAAGGTGCGCGAGGAGATCAAGGTCGCCGCGCTGGTGGAGGGCCTGAAGGTCCTCAAGAAGGGCAACAAGGAGATCGCCCAGACCAGCGAGGCTCTGAGCCTGAAGCTCGATTACGACTACAACGGTGAGGCCTACGCCACCGTTAGCGGCCAGAACAGCAACAACTCCGTCCGCATCCCCGACGCGTTCTTCGATGCGCTGGATGTCGATGGCGATTGGCAGACCAAGTTCCGTACCAGCGGCAAGATCGCTCGCAGCTTCAAGGCCAGCCAGTTGTGGGACGAGATCGGCTTCGCCGCCTGGCGCTGTGCCGATCCGGGCGTGCAGTTTGATTCGACCATCAACGCCTGGCACACCTGCCCGAGCGCCGGCCGCATCAACGCCAGCAACCCGTGCAGCGAGTACATGTTCCTCGACAACACGGCGTGCAATCTCGCGTCGCTGAACGTGCTGAAGTTCTACGACAGCGAGAAGCGCACGTTCGATGTCGCCGCGTACGAGCACGGCATC
This sequence comes from Phycisphaerales bacterium, assembly GCA_044375915.1. Taxonomy (GTDB): domain Bacteria; phylum Planctomycetota; class Phycisphaerae; order Phycisphaerales; family UBA1924; genus JAFEBO01. Next base: position 809 of record JBILLU010000209.1, on the reverse strand, counting down.
GACCTGTGGACCATGGTGCTCGAGATCTCGGTGCTGATGGCCTCGTTCCCCAGCAAGCCGATCGCCGAGCTGTCGTGGAAGTACCGCACGCTGGGTCTGGGCTACGCCAACCTCGGCGCCATGCTGATGCAGGCGGGCATCGCGTACGACAGCGAGGAGGCCCGCGCGGTCTGCTCGACGCTGAGCGCGATTCTGACCGGCCGCTCGTACCGCATGAGCGCCCTGATGTCGAAGGAGCACGGACCGTTCCCGGGCTACAGCGCCGACAAGCAGAACATGCTCCGCGTCATCCGCAACCACCGCCTCGCGGCGCATGGCGAGGCGCGCGACAGCGGCAAGTACGAGGATCTCAAGATCCGTCCTGTCCCGATCGATCACTCCATCATCAAGAGCGGGAAGATCCGTCTCTCGAATGTCGACGCCCTCGCCAAGCACTCGATGCAGGCGTGGGACGACGCCCTCGCCCTCGGCGAGAAGCACGGCTATCGCAACGCCCAGACCACCGTCATCGCGCCCACCGGCACGATCGGCCTGCTCATGGACTGCGACACCACCGGCGTCGAGCCCGACTTCGCCCTCGTCAAGTTCAAGAAGCTCGCCGGCGGCGGCTACTTCAAGATCGCCAACGAGTCCGTCCGCCCCGCCCTCGTCGCCCTTGGCTACAACGAGAAGCAGGTGCAGGAAGTCATGGAGTACCTGCTCGGCACGCTCAGCCTCGAGGCTTCGATCCCGGGCGATGTCAAGGGTCTCAAGACCAACATGACGCTCTCGGCGTTCCTCAAGAGCAAGGGCCTCAGCGAGGGCGAGCT
>JBILLU010000208.1:0-5765 GCA_044375915.1 Phycisphaerales bacterium | reverse complement strand
GAAGAAGTCACCAGCCGCGGCCCCGGGCGCGGTGAGCTTGGCCTGCTCCGAGAACTGTTGCCCGTTGCGGATCAGAACATACGTAGACCCCTGCTGCGTCCCGCCGGCTTCCGTGTCTTGGAACGCGCCCGAAAGAATCGTGTCGCCATCAATCGCGACCGCGACGCCGAAAAGGTCACCAACGGCGAGGGTGCTGACGTTCGGGGTGATCGGGCGGCTCAGGAACGGATCGTTCTGAATCCACTTGTTGTTCACGCGCGAGAAGATCCACGCCGAACCCGCGTCTGTGAGCGCTGACGGGACGGTGAGATCGTCGGCCTGGGCGCCAATCGCGGCGACATCGCCGTCCACGGCCACGCTCCAACCGAAGAAGTCACCGGCCACCGCGTCCGGCGCCGTGAGAACGGCTTCCTGTGTCCACGCACCGTCCTTGAAACGGAAGGCAAATGCCACACCCGCGTTGGGGTTCACGCCGATCGCACGCCCGGTCGCCCCGATCAGGACGAGATCGTCACCCATCGCGATCGCATTACCCGCCGCGTCACCGTTGGCCGCGTCAGCCGCAGCAAGACGCACGCCCGAGCTGGACCAAGTCGTGCCCGTGCGGCGGAAGATGTATGCGCCGCCGCGATCGGTTCCGCCGATGTCCGACGCCGCGGTTCCGACCGCGAGCACGTCGCCACGGACCGAGACCGAGCTCCCGAAGCTCGGCGCCGTGTCGGTGCCGATGTCGGGGCTGGTGAAGTTGGTGTCCTCGGTCCAGATTGTGCTCGCGGTCACCTGACGCGAAAACAGATACACGCGACCAGCGCCGCTGCCTTTGGCGCGAGCACCGACGGCGATGGTGTCGCCACTGATGGAAACCGCACCGGGCGCGCCGGCAATAGCGCCGACGCCAAAGAGGTCGCTGGCGGCGCCGTTCGAAGCCACCAAGTTCTGCTGCTGGGTCCACGCGGTGCCGCTCCGGACATAGATATACGCGGACCCCGCGTCGCTGCCGCCGGCGTTGTCGTCATTGGGAGCCGCCACGACCACCGTGTCGCCATCAATCGCGACGCCGGTGCCGAAAAAGTCGCTCGCCGCGCCGTTCGAAGCTGTCAGCTTGGTCTGCAGCGTCCAAAGACCACCGACGCGCGTGTAGACCCACGCCGCGCCCGCGTCGGTCGCAACCTGATCGTCACTGCGTGCCCCGACGACAATCGTGTCGCCGCTGATCGCAACTGCGCGACCGAACTCGGTCGCGGTGCCGGTGATCGTCGGGCCGGGGATCTTTTGTTCTTGTGTCCAGCCGGTTCCGTTCCAGCGGAAGACATAGACGGCACCGTCAGTGTTCGTCACCGTGCCATCGGCGAGCGGTGCGCCCACAACCATGACGTCACCGCTGACTGCCACCGTGTTGCCGAAGAAGCGGCTGGCCGCCGCGTCACCGGCGGTCACCTGCACTGGCGTTCCGAGCTGGGCGAGCGACAGCGGGGCCGCGAAGGCCAAAGCGGCGATCAACGCCGGGCGGGTCCAAGTCTTTCGCATGTTCATCCTCATATGGGTTGGGCGGCGGTCGGGCTCTCGTTGTCCACCGCACGCTCGTTCATCCAATCAAATCAAACACGATGTGTCAAGGGAACCAGTGACCGATTGCAACGACGCGTCCATCTTCGGCGACTGTTCGGCATTTTCTGCAGGATCGGCATCCCCAAGTCCCATGGCTCTTTTCGCCATGGACGCTACGCCGGCAGTTCATCCGGCAGTTCGTCCAGCCCCTCAGTCAGCACACGCGGGCCGTTCTCAGTGATCAGCACATCGTGCTCGTGATGGCTGGAGTAGGACCCGTCGCCGGTCAGGACCGGCCATTGGCCTTTCGCAGTTTTCGTACGCCCGGTTCCAACCGCGATCATCGGTTCAACAGCGAGCAGCATCCCCGGCGCACAGGGAAGCTCACTGTCCGGCCACTCGGCCCGGTGCGCCGGCACCGAGTTGCTGATGAACGGGGCATCGTGAAGCTTGCGCCCGTAGCCATGGCCGCCGAGTCCCCGAACAAGATGGAACCCAAAGTCAGACTCGACACAGGTCTGCACCGCTTGGGCCCAATCGATGAGGCGCTTGCCGGGACGAAGCGCGTCGATCCCGCGGCGGAGTGATTCCTTGCCAGCGTCCATCAACTTGCGATTCTGCGGCGACGGCGCACCCAGCGAATACGTCCACGCCGCGTCGCCGATCCACCCGCGGTATGCGACCCCGATGTCGATCTTGACAAGGTCTCCAGCCACCAGCGGACGCGTCAGATAGCCCGCAGTGCCGTGGACAATGCAGTCGTTGACGCTCAGGCAAGCATGGGACGGAAACTTGGGGTCGCTGAAGGACTGGCGATAGCCCAGAAAGCAGGACTTTGCTCCCAGCGACTCGAGTTGCTTTGCGACGAAGGAATCGATCTGAGCGAGCGTCAGCCCCGGTCGCACATAACCAACGAGCGCGCGGTGAACATCAACGACGCGCTGCGCCGCCGCATAAGCACCATCCACGTCCGCTGCTGTCAATCGTCCGACACCGGTCATGAGAGTCCTTGATCCATGCATGAGTGGACCCCACTGTAGAGCGTTGTCAATACGGCGAGGCCGCAGAGATTCCCCGATGTCATCCTTTCCCGGCGCTGCTCCACCCAGCTTCACGCCGAGCGCCGGCGTGGGCCACCTGCGAGTTATCCGACACTCCGCAGCGACGCTCCGAACGCGGGCAACCCATCGCGCTCGGACGGTGCGCAGTAGAGCGTCGCCCCGGTGAGCGGTATAGTCGCCCCGTGAATCGCATCGACTCCATCTTCGCAGAGCTTCGCCAGGGCGGGCGCAAGGCCCTTATGCCCTTCATCTGCGGCCAGCACCCCGGCCCGGGTGCCACTCCCGGCGTGCTCCACGCCCTGCAGGGGGCCGGGGCCTCGATCGTCGAGATCGGCATCCCCTTCTCCGACCCCATCGCCGACGGACCCGTCATCGCCGCCGCCATGCACTCGGCCCTCGAACGCGGCGCCAGCATCGATGGCCTTTTCGGGGAAATCTCCTCGGTCCGTTCAAGCCTGAATCTTGGCCTGGTCGCCATGTGCAGCGTGTCGATCCTGCACCGCCTCGCCTCGGGCTCCAACCCGGCGGGCGTCGTGTCGCGTTTCAAGAACGCCGGCTTCGACGGCTTCATCTTCCCGGATCTGCCCCTCGAAGAGTCCGCCGGCTGGCGGAACGCCGCCGCCGACGCGGGTATGACCTCGACCCTGCTGATCGCCCCCACCACTCCCGTCGAGCGTGCCGAGCAGATCGCCAAGGCCTGCACCGGTTTCATCTATCTGCTGGCTCGCGCAGGCATCACGGGAGAGCGAGCGGACCTTCCCGACATCGCTGGCCGCGTGCAGAAACTCCGCACAATGAGCGACCTTCCGATTGCGGTCGGCTTCGGGGTCTCCTCGGCTGAGCACGTTCGGCATGTCGTGGCCTCGGCCGACGCCGCGATCGTCGGCAGCGCCCTCGTTCGCCGCCTGTCCGATGCCGCCGCCGGTGCGTCGGACGCCAACGCCGCCGCCGCCCACGTCGCGGGCGAGTTCGGTCGACAACTCGCGGCGGGCCTCGGCTGAGGCGTTGCGGCATCCCCGCAGCGTCACGCCCCGAGAACCCGCCACAACTCGCGCGAGGCTTGCGGGTCCTGCGAATGGGTGCCAATAATCACGCCCATAGCAACTCACTGGCACGCGAACCGCGTGACGCCTCTGTTCGGGTCCGGCGACCCCTTCGTCCGGACAGCGTTCGTCTTTTTTCGTGACAGTGGAAGACCGATCGAGCACGTACAAGTCCCCTCCTTTTCTGCGGGACGCAGCACAGGAAATCACCATGCACGCCAGAACGGAATCGCCCCACGACCTGCACCTCGCCCATGGCACCGCCCATCGGCCGGAGACCCTACGGATGAACACCGGCGACAGCGTCACCCAGACTTTCGGAGCCGATGTCTTCAACGAGCGCGTGATGCGTCAGCGTCTGCCCAAGGACGTGTACAAGCGCATCCAGCGCACCATCAAGCACGCCGAGCCGCTCGACCCCGAGATCGCTGACGTCGTCGCCGCGGCGATGAAGGACTGGGCCATCGAGCACGGCGCCACCCACTACACCCACTGGTTCCAGCCCCTCACCGGCACCACCGCCGAGAAGCACGACGCCTTCCTCGTTCCCGACGGCAACGGCGGTGCCCTCAGCGAGTTCACCGGCTCGGCCCTCGCCCAGGGCGAGCCCGACGCTTCGTCCTTCCCCTCCGGCGGCCTGCGCGCCACCTTCGAGGCCCGCGGCTATACCGCGTGGGACCCCACTAGCCCGCCGTTCCTGAACCGCGCTGGCGGCGGCGTGACGCTGTGTATCCCCACCGCCTTCGTCTCCTGGACCGGCGTCGCCCTCGACCACAAGACCCCGCTGCTCCGCTCCATGGATGCCATCAGCGAGCAGGCGATGCGCATCCTCAAGATCTTCGGGACCGCCACCGGCGTCTCCCGCATCATGTGTACGGCCGGCGCCGAGCAGGAGTACTTCCTGATCGATCGCTCGTTCTACTTCAAGCGCCCCGACCTGCTCGCCTGCGACCGCACCCTCTTCGGAGCCAAGCCGCCGAAGCACCAGCAGCTCGAGGATCACTACTTCGGCGCAATCCCCCAGCGCGTCATCGCGTTCATGGTCGAGTCCGAGCGTGAGCTCTATCGCCTGGGCGTGCCGGTCAAGACTCGCCACAACGAGGTCGCGCCCGGTCAGTTCGAGCTGGCGCCCATCTTCGAGACCGCCAACCTCGCCTGCGATCACCAGATGCTGGTCATGGAGACCCTCAAGAAGGTCGCCAACCGCCACGGCCTGCAGTGCATCCTGCACGAGAAGCCCTTCGCCGGGATCAACGGCAGCGGCAAGCACCTCAACTGGTCGATGTCCACCGACACCGGCGTCAACCTGCTCGACCCCCGCGACGACACGCACACGAACATGCAGTTCCTGACGTTCCTGTGCGCCGTCATCCGGGCCGTCGATCTGCACGCCGACGTGCTCCGCGCCAGCGTCGCCAGCGCCAACAACGACCATCGCCTGGGCGCCAATGAGGCCCCGCCGGCGATCATGTCGATCTTCCTGGGCGACATGCTCACCGACATCATCGAGCAGATCGAGAGCGGCTCGCCCAAGAGCACCATGAAGGGCGGCAAGCTCGACCTGGGCTCGCGGATGCTGCCGCAGATCCCGCGTCACACCGGCGACCGCAACCGCACCTCGCCGTTCGCGTTCACCGGCAACAAGTTCGAGTTCCGCGCCGTCGGCTCGTCCCAGGCCGTTGCCTGGCCCGCGACCGTCCTCAACACGATCGTGGCCGAGAGCCTCGACTTCGTCGCCACCGAATTGGAGAAGTCGCTGGGCAAGAACGCCAGCGAGGCCAAGCTCCAGCAGGTCGTGAAGGGTCTCCTGCAGAAGCTCGTCAAGCAGCACAAGCGGGTGATCTTCAACGGCGACGGCTACGACAAGGCCTGGCACAACGAGGCCGAGAAGAAGCGCAAGCTCCCCAACCTCCGCAACAGCGTCGACGCCCTGCCGGTGATGGGCAGCAAGAAGAACGTCGAGCTCTTCAAGAAGTATGGCGTGCTCAACAAGGAAGAGACCGAGAGCCGCGAGCACATCTACGTCGAGAAGTACAACAAGCAGGTCATGATCGAGGCCGAGACCGCCGCTCTGATGGCTCGCACGCTGGTGCTGCCGGCGGCGATCCGTCAG
>JBILLU010000207.1:0-5770 GCA_044375915.1 Phycisphaerales bacterium | reverse complement strand
CATTGTCTGTCTCCTATGAAGATCCTGAGCGGGTCGGGCGGTACACAACTCCCCGACAGACAGACTTCACCCCCGGCCGACCAATCTTGCAGCCCATGACGAAAATTCTCATGGCGCGACGGGTTTCCTTCCGCTCAAAGCGAGCGGGGGCGTCCGCGCCCCGGTGCTGGGGCATCCGTCGTCACGAAACTGCTCTGGTTACCTTCGAGTTGGGTCACCTTCGAACACAAGCGTGCGTCTCCGCACGGGGCGAGGACGCCCCGGCTCGCTTCGTACTTGCGATCCCCACGCCGAACCACCGCTCGTAAACTCCCCCATGCAGCGCCCCGGCACCGATGAAAACAACGTCCAGATGTCCGACATCCTCTGCGACTTTTGTCGCCGCGAATGGACCATGGAGCGCCCGATGGTCGAAGGCCACCGCGGCTCGTGCATCTGCGGCGACTGTCTCCGAGTCTCCTACGCCGCCCTGGTGCTCGAGAAGCAGGGCAACGCCGCTGCTGGCTACCTCTGCACGCTCTGCCGCGAGAATCGCGATGAGGTCGGATGGGTGCCGCCGGTGATTCCGGCCGACCAGCCCGCCGACCAACCGCTGGCTGCGTGCCGCCGCTGTGTCAATCAGTCCGCCGCGGTGCTCGCGAAGGACAAGGAATACGGGTGGGCCAAGCCGACCAAGGCCGACGCCGGGGCCTAGAAGGCCCCGCCCCAGCGAATCCCACAATCCAAAAAGAACGACGGAATCGAATCTTTCGACTCGATCCCGCCGGTGGTGTAGAACAGGCATGTGTGCAGCCGGACGGCTCCGGGTAGGGAGCCAGCCAGCGGGGAAGCAGGGAGGTGCTTCCAAGCACAACAATGCCACCAACCCCCAGTTTTGCCAGTTTTTTTCGCGGACGAGCTTCATTTGTCGTTGACAATCGACGGGTTTGTTGCTCGGGGAGGTTGGGTTCACCCAAGACCGGATAACACGCCCCTCACGCCTCATCCGAGCCTGATTTTTCGGACGCGACCCGCGTTACCTCTGGCTCGCAAGCCTGCCCGGCGGCGGCTATGACCCCTCGACCAGCCACCCCGGGAACCGATTGCACTCTCCCCAGAGCCCGGAAACCGGCCGCGCCTTCACCTAGAATCGCGCGTTTTCCGTGGTTCGTCCTCCACGACTCCCTTCGGTTCGCCCTCCATTCGGAGCCCCATCATGGTCACCCCCGCTACCCCGTCCACCAATGTCCGCGAGGTCCTCGGCGCCGATGCCGACGCCCTGCTCAAGTATGAGTCCAAGACCGTCAGCAAGTCCCAGCTCCACCTGCCGGGCCCGGACTTCATCGACCGGGTCTTCAGCCAGACCGACCGCAACGGCCCGACCCTCCGCAACATGCAGCTCCTGCTCAACACCGGCCGCCTCGGCGGCACCGGCTTTGTCTCGATCCTGCCCGTCGACCAGGGCATCGAGCACTCCGCGGGCGCGTCGTTCGCTCCGAACCCCGCGTACTTCGATCCCGAGAACATCGTGAAGCTCGCGATCGAGGGCGGCTGCAACGCCGTCGCCTCGACCCTCGGCGTGCTCGCCTCGGTGAGCCGCAAGTACGCCCACAAGATCCCGTTCCTCGTCAAGTTCAACCACAACGAGATGTTGACCTACCCCAACATCTTCAAGCAGTCCTACTTCGGCTCGATCCGCCAGTGTTACGAGATGGGTGCGGCGGCCGTCGGCGCGACGATCTACTTCGGCAACGACTCGGCCCGTGATGAGATCGCGTACGTCTCCGACATGTTCGAAGAGGCCCATAGCTACGGCCTCGTCACCGTTCTGTGGTGCTACACCCGCAATGCCAACTTCAAGGTCAAGGGCGCCGACGGCAAGAGCGTCGACTACCACGCCTCGGCCGACCTGACCGGTCAGGCCAACCACCTGGGCGCGACGATCAAGGCCGACATCATCAAGCAGAAGCTCCCCACCAACAACGGCGGCTACGCGGCCCTCAACACCGGCGGCAGCGCGTACGGCAAGTGGGACAAGCGCGTCTACACCAACCTCTGCGGCAGCGACGAAGCCGGCCACGGCGGGCACCCGATCGATCTGTGCCGCTACCAGATTCTGAACAACTACATGGGCCGCGTCCCGCTGATCAACAGCGGCGGCGAATCCAAGGGCGCCGGCGACCTGCAGGAAGCGGTCGCGACAGCGGTGATCAACAAGCGCGCCGGCGGCATGGGTTTGATCTCAGGCCGCAAGGCGTTCCAGAAGCCGATGGCTGATGGCGTGAAGCTCTTGAACGCGGTGCAGGATGTGTACCTGGACAAGAGCGTGACGGTGGCGTGAGCCGACAAGAACATGTCAGTGACATGCGATGAGCCAAGAGCGCGAGGATTCCGCCTCGCGTTTTCTTTTAGGCCATGTATCGCCTTGTCAGTGGTCGCAGGTCGGTTCGTCTCAACTCTCGGGCAAAGTCACGTGCGTCGCTTCTGACGCTCACGGTTTTTTCTCCGCTCGCCTTTTTAGTCGCTCCGGCGGAAGATGCTTCAACCTGTCGGACCAAATCTGTTCGGCGGAGACGTCATGAAGCAGGGATGCCACGCGAGTGGCTTTTACCGCGATCGTGGTCCTATCTACGAACTTACTCTGACAGCCATCGATTTCGTCGTAAGCCATCTCGTAGAACCGCAATGCGTCGGCGAGCTCGTCCTTGCCCTCGTGAATCTCGCCCAAGCGAGCTAGTACCATGCCACGGCTTTCGCAGTTGACCTTCGGTGCAGCGAGCACTTCGATCAGAATTGGCAACGCCAACTCTGGCTTGGCAGCGAGCTTGTATGTGCTAGCGATGTTTATCAAACACATGTGCCAGAACACACTGTCTGGCTTGAAGAGCAACCTCACAAGTCGCTCCAACTCAGGCGCAATTTCTGACGCAGCAATGTGATCTTCCCCTTGGGTTAGGGCGATCATCGCGTCGTTTAGAACATGGAGCCTCTTTACCGAATCCGGCGAGAGCCGCTTGTCGGCAAATCGAACTGCTGCAAGCGCGATGCCCGCACCCGCGGCATGATTTCCACGCCTGGATACCTCAGCGGCGTACATTGCCAGTGCCTCTGGTACCATGTCGCGCAGAAGAGGAAGCTCCCCGCCATATCGGCTGACAGCATTCCTGACCTCCTCGTCGATCGCATCGGTGAGACCTTGGCGATGCAGCTCCCCGATTCGCGCCGTGACTGTCTTCAAATCGGTCAATATCTGCTCTTCAGAACGCGCGCCGAAGCTCATCGCTCGGAGCGAGCGGACGAACGCCTTGACCCCTGGATCGTTATCGAGAACAGGGTCCAGGTCGCTGTCGGTCGACTCTTGCTGCTCCCACGACGCTGCAATCGGATCGTTTTGACCGGCGAGCTTTCGACGCATTTCGATCGCGTGACGACTTGCGTCGCGGGACAGGTCGGCAGAAGAGTCCAATTTCCGAGCCACCGAAAGTCGCCACCACGCTTCGGCGGCCTCGAGCGACTCGGATTTCCCGAGCTTCTCCATGATCCTCAAGCACTCTTCGATCAGGTTCGGCTGTGGTCGCCGGAGGAGCTCCTGCGCTTGCGCGAGTGTCATCAGCAACGACAGCCGCACTTCGTCGTCCATTGATTCGTTGGCGCGAATCTTCTTCAGTGCTTGTGCGAGTATCTCATGGACCGGCACCTCGCGACCCTTTGTTTCATCAGGATCGACCGATGTCAGAATGTCCCGCAGAAAGTTCGCGGTCTCAACTGCCTTTGCTTCGCCGCGCTTGGCAGCCATCGTCGCCGCCTCTGCAACCTCGCGCTGGTGTGCTTCTTGATCCCGTGCCTCCACGGCAGCAACCTCCGCAGCTTTCGCTTCACGGCGCTGATAGAGCGCGGTACCAAACCCGGCAAGCAACGCCATCGCTATCGAAACAAGCGAGCCCACGAACGCCCGATTCCTCCCAACAAACTTCTTCGCCAGATACACCCGCGACTCCGGCGCTGCCCGCAGAGCCCGACCATCGAGATATCTCCGCACGTCCTCTCCGAACGCCGCCGCGCTGTCGTAGCGGCGATCGCGCTCCTTCCGCATTGCCTTGAGCGGGATCCATTCCAGTTCTCGCCGCAATTCGCGGATCAGCGTCGCGGGCGAGCGGTGATGTCGGCTCAGCGCGATCGTGCTTCCGTCGGCGCCGATGGTGCTCAGCCGCGTGCTCGGCCTTGGTGGATCGTCCTCGCGGATGATCCGGCGGATCTCGTCCATGCCGCGCCGACGCAGCTCGGTCGGATCAAACGGCAATCGCCCGACGAGCAATTCGTACAGCATCACGCCCAGCGAGTACACGTCCGTCCGGGTATCGATATCGGCCTGCCCGCCCGCCTGCTCCGGGCTCATGTACTCCGGCGTGCCGATCAACTGGCCTTCCATCGAGAAGACCGAGTTCTGCACCTCGGATGTGTCCATCGCCTTGGCGATCCCGAAGTCGATCACCTTCACCAGCGGCTTGCCGTCCACCATCTCGGCCAAGACGTTGCTTGGCTTGAGATCGCGGTGGATGATTCCCTTCATGTGCGCATGTTGGACGGCGTCGCACACCGACACGAACAGCTCCAATCGCTGTCTGATTGTGTAGCGGTGTCGATCGCAGAAATTCGTGAGCGGCTCGCCGGCGACGTGCTCCATCACGAAGTACGGCAACCCCCTCTCCGTCACCCCGCCGTCGAACACCTTCGCGACGTTGGGGTGGTCCATCACCGCCAGCGCCTGGCGTTCCTGATCGAAGCGGGCAACAACCGCCTTCGAATCCATCCCCGGCTTGATGATCTTGATCGCGACCCGCTGCACCATCGGCTCGCGCCGCTCGGCCAGCCACACCGTGCCGAAGCCGCCCTCGCCGATGAGTTCCAGCAGCGTGTAGGGGCCGACGCGGTCGCCGGGCTTGGAGCGGTTTGCGTCGCGGTTGAAGTGCCCGGAATGGTTCTGCGTCGGCATCTCGCCAGAGATGCCGCGGGTCCGTGGGTCGGAGCCGTCGGCGGTGGGGCCGGAGGTGTTCGAACTGTCCATCGCGGCAGTCTACCGAAGCAGGCGCCTGGGCGGTTCCTGCTGTGGCCGGCATCGTGGCGGCGTTACTTGCCCGCGCCCTTCGCCTTCCACTCCGCCGCCTTCGCGCCGAAACCCTTCCCCGGCTCGGCCTTGTCCCAAGCGGTGTAGAGATCGACGAGGGCTTGCACGCACGCAAGCGTGTCCTTGTGCGTCGGGCCGTGGGTCTTGGCCGCGACGTAGATCGGGTGCGCTTCGAGGAGGTTCGCCTCGGCGAGCGTGAACCGCTCGGCGTCGTAACCGGCGCCCACGCGGGCGCGGCCGAGGGCGGTCAGGAAGTCGGCCAGCCGCCTTGCGTTGCCGCGGGTGAACTTCTTTCGTGCCGCGGGCTCATACGGCGTGGCGAGGTCGAGGGCTTCTCGGGGTTTGCTTTGATCGACGTTGAGGCGAACCATCGAAGAAACAGACGCGAGCGTGTCCGGGTGCTCCTCCCCCAGCACGCGGCGGCGCTTCTCCAGGGCCTCGCGCAAGTACGGCTCGGCCTGATCGAGCTTGCCCTGGCTGTCGAGCAGGCCGCCCATGTTGTTGATGGATCGAAGCGTGCCTGGGTGCTCCTCCCCCAACACGCGGCGGGACTTCTCCAGGGCCTCGCGGACGTACGGCTCGGCCTCGGCGAAGTTGCCCTGGGACCGGAGCAGGGAGCCCAGGTTGTTGATGGAGGTGAGCGTGTCCGGGTGCTCCTCCCCCAGC
>JBILLU010000206.1:0-5796 GCA_044375915.1 Phycisphaerales bacterium | reverse complement strand
CACAACTCCGCCTCGCGGCTGGTCGGCGTCGCGTTGCCGGGCGGGCGCGTCTTCAGCACATTGCAGATGTACACCTGCTCGCGCGACAGGCCCATCGCCACGATCATCTTCTCGAGCAGTTGCCCGGCCTTGCCCACGAACGGGCGGCCGGTGCGATCCTCGTCGGCGCCCGGTGCTTCGCCGATGAAGACCAGCCGCGCACACGGATCGCCCTCGCCGAAGACGATCGAGTGATGGTCGGTCACAAAGTGCTGGTGCGGGGCATCGGCCGCGTAGCGCTCGCGGAGCGTGTCGAGCATCCGCTGCGACACCTCGCGGTCGCGACCGCCGGTCGCGGGGGCCAGCGTTGCCGGCTCGCGCGGCGCTGCGGCTTGCTTGGCGACGGGCGTCACCGTGGTCACGATCGGCGGCTCGCGATCCGGCGAAGTCGAACGGGCTGACCCGCGCCCTCCGTTCCCACCTTCGCGTTTGCGGATGGGCACGACATCCACGCCGAACATGGCGGCGGTGCGGGCGCTGACGGCGGCGTAACGACGGGTCGCGTCATCCATGGGCAACGGTACACCGCCGCACCGACGGGAAAAACTACTTGGCTTCCAGGGCCTTGTCGATCGCCTGGCCGAGGTTGCTCTCGAGGTACTCAAGTGCCCCCGATCCGCCGCCGGGTGGCGTCGGAATCTGCTGCCCGGCCCAGACGAGCCGCTGGTCCTTGCCGAAGACGTAGACCGTCGGCCAGCTCTTGACCCGGTAGTTGCCCGTGATCGTTTCGGCCTTCAGCACGTTCGGGAACGTGATGCTGTTGTCGGAGAGGAACTTGCGGGGATCGGCGGTGGGGTTCGACTCAGAGTTCAGCCCAAGGAACGAAACGCCCTTGCTCTGGTACTTCGCAAACACCCGCTGCACCGCCGGCAGCGCGCTCTTGGCCTGATCGCTCCAGGTGCCCCAGAAGACCATCACGGTCGTCTTCCCGGCAAAGTCGGCGAGCTTCACCGCTTTGCCGTCCACATCCTTGAGCTCAAACGCCGGCGCCATCGTGCCGGTGTTCATCAGGTTGCGATCCGACGGCAGCAGCGGCCACTTGTACGTCGTCGGCGTCGAAGGCGTGCCGCTCGGCGCCGGGGTGACGGGAGCCTCCGGCGTCTTCTCGGCGGGCTTCACCTCGGCCGGGGTTTCGGACTTGGGACTCCGAGCGCGGCGCTTGCCGTCGCCGTCGGTCACTTTGTACCCCTCGGGCGTTTCGATCGTGAAGCTCTTTCCGCTGAGTTCGGACTTGAGCGCGAGGCCCACCAGCGTCAGCGTCCGCGTCGGTTCGCCTCTCTTGTCGGCCGGGAGAGTCGCGGCGGCCGGGCGGTAGATCTCGAAACGGCGCGGAATGCCATCGCGCTTGGCGAAGTAGATCTTGCTGGGGACGACCGCCGACTCGTGCACGACGCCGCTGGCGCTCTTGGCCTTGGGCGGAACAAACCACACCACCTCGCACTCCAGGCCATCCACCGTCTGCGGCGACTCGAGCTCGGCCTTGATCGCGATATCGCAGCCGTTCAGCGGCTTGTCACCGAAGAGCTCCCACGCGACGCTGGTCGCGGCGCTGCCTTGGTTCATCGTGACGCGAACAACCTCGAGCTCCTTGGTGTCCTGAAGGCGCAGCAGCCGCCGCCGCGAATCGATGACCGCAACCTCGGCGCCGTCGTACGCGGCTTTCACTTCCAACTCGCTCTCGCGCTTGCCGCCGTTCTTGGCCTCGATCGCGAAGTTGCCCTCGACAAGGAACTTCCACGAGCCTTCCTGCTCGCCGCGCTCGACGACGACCGTGCTCTTCACGATCGACTGGCGATTGCCGTCGGGCATGACTCCGATCACCTCGGCGGCGTAGGACATGCTCTGCACGTCGTTCATGACGGCGCGTGCACGCTGCAGGAGCTCGGTGATCCTGGTGTCGATCGCGGCCGGGGCCGCGGGCTTGCCGCCCGGGCCGGTTCCCTGAGCCGCAGCCGGCAAGGACGCGACGCTTCCCGAGGCGAGCACGGCGAGCAGAGCAAACGAACAGCGAAGGTGGTTCATGGCGATTCTCCGGATGCGGCGGTCCTGTGGAGACGCCGCAAGTTTGCGCGGGCGGATCGAGGCTTGCGTCCGTTCATCGTGTCCCGGTGATTGTTGGTTGCAGCTTTCGACGCATGCAGAGCGGTTTCCGACCGTGCACGTGCAGCGCCGGGGCTGCCCGGAGGGTTCGCGGCGTTTGTTTGGAAGGTGCACGGGGAGCGGATTTTTCCTCGAATTCTCGTTCGTTCTGGGGGAGTTTTCCGCTATAGAGGCGAGGTCGTGCCGCACCATTGTCGTCCCGCCGCCAAGCGGTGCACGGAAGAGGGCTGTATGAACAGGAACGTTTTTTTTCTCTGCGTCGCCTGCGCGACGACGCTCGGGCTGTCCACGGCTCGTGGTGACACCGCGCCCATTGATGTCCTGCTGCGCTCCGGCACCCAGGCCCCCAACACCGAGAGCGGCGCACTCTTCGCCAACTTCAGCGCTCCCGTCACCAACGACCCCGGCACCTACGCCTTCGCCGCCACGCTCTCCACCACCAGCGTCAACAAGACCGGCATCTGGATCGGCACTCCCGGCAACTGGCGGCTATTGGTCCGCGAAGGCCAGGCGATGCCGTCCAACCTCGGCGCCTTGCAGCGCGTCGATCGAGCCGCCATCGCGCTCAGCAACGGCGACATTGTGACGTTCGCCGCCCGCGCCGGCACCGGCGCGGGCAAGCTCGCCATCTTCCGCCTCACCCGAGCCGGAGCCGTCACCGTCGTCGCGTTCACCGGACAGCAAGCGCCCGGCTTGCCCGCCGGTGTCACCTTCCGCGACCTGGGCGAACCCGTCATCAACGCCTCCGGCCAGATCGCCTTCAACGCCTCCCTGCAGGGCACCGGTATCACCGACGCCAATCAAGGCAGTGCGTGGCTCTACAGCGGCGGCATCCTCCGCACGGTCGTGAAAGGCGGCGACGGCCTCATCGTCTCCCAGCCCTCCACCACCGTCCGCGATCTGCTCTCGCCCATCATCAACAACAACTCCCGCCTCGCCTTCGGCGGCGTCGTGCAGGGCCCGCTCGTCAGCCCCTGGAACGACAGCGCCCGCTGGATCTCCACCAACTGGACACCCAGCATCCAGACGTTCGGCGGCACGCTCGTCGGCATCCCCGGCGAGGGCGGCGACCAGACCACCCTCCAGATCCGCCGCGTGCTTCCCGGCATGCACCGCATGAACTCCTCGGGCACCGTCGCGTTCTTTGCTGACCACGAAGACTGGCTGTCGCCCTCCAAGTTCACCCACGGCATCTGGACCACCACCACCAGCGGCATCAAGCCCGTCGCCCACAAGGGCGTTCCGGTCACCGCCCTCGGCGAGCCCGTCACCTTCGCGAGCTACTCCTCCGTCGTCATCGACGCCGTCAACCAGGTCCACTTCAAGGCCACCATCGTCGGTCCCAACGTCACGGCGCGGAACGACCACGCGTTCTTCACCGCCCGCAACAACGGCACCATCGTCCAACGCGTCCGGGGCAACGACGCCGCCCCCGGTGTTCCGCTGCGACGCATGCGCGAGATCGCGCCCGCCGCCGCCTGCGGCCCCAACGGCGAACTCTTCCTCGTCGCCCCAATGGCCGCCGCCACGCCCGGCCTCACGTTCGAACGCGTCCTCTTCACGAGTTACCCAACCGGTGAGATGAGCAAGGTCGTCGCGACCGGCGACACGCTGACCGTCGCGCCCGGTGTCTCGCGCGTCGTCTCTGGCATTCCCAACTTCTGGGCCGGGACCAATCAGGACGGCCAGCCCAGCGCCATCAACGCCTCGGGCTCGCTCGTCTTCCGACTCGAGTTCTCCGACGGCACGTCGGCCCTGTGCCGAAACGTGCTGCGGCCGGTGTGCCCCGGCGACTTCGATGGCAGCCGCATCGTCGACGACTTCGACTTCACCCGCTTCGCCGAGTATTTCGAGTCCCTCGCGCCTGGCCCGGGCGACCTCGACCGCAACGGCGTGACCGACGATGGCGACTTTGTCATCTTCGCCGGCGCGTACTCCAAACTCACCTGCCCGTAGGCGTCGGATACGCTGGCGGCATGATCCCCCACTGCACCCCGATCCGCTACGCCGCCCACGATTCCCGGCTCGCCGCCCACATCCGCACCGACACGCCCGATGGCTGCGCGATCGCCATCCTCGGCATGCCCGATGACACCGGCGTCCGCCTCAACAACGGCCGCCCGGGGGCAAAGGACGGCCCCGGCGCCTTCCGTGCCGCGCTCACGCGTTACGGCGTGGCGACACCACCGGAGTACGACCTGCCCCGCGTCTTCGACGCCGGTGACGTCACGCCGCCCGCCTGCACGCCCGGACAGGAAGCCGCGGCACTGACCGAGATGCACCGCCGCGTGAGCGAGGCCGCCGAGGCGCTGGCGAAGCGCGGCATGACCGTCGTCGGCATCGGCGGCGGGCACGATCTCACCTACGCGCTCGTTCGCGGCGTCGCCCGGGCGCACACCGGAAAGAAGATGCTCGGCCTGTACTACGACGCGCACCTCGATGTCCGCGACACCATCGGCAGCGGCATGGGATTCCGCAAGTTGCTCGAAGAGAACATCGCCGCCAGCCTGCGCATCGTCGGCTTCTCGCCCGAAGTGAACAGCCGCGAGCACACGCAGTGGTTCATCCGCAACCGCGGCACGCTGGGTTCTGCGGCCGCCCCCCGCATCGGCGGGCTGCCCGACGACAAGCACTCCAAAGGCTTCGTCAGCGTCGATCTCGACGCCATCGACATGAGCAGCGCCCCCGGCGTGAGCGCACCCAACCCGGCTGGGCTTAACGCTCGCGATGTCGCGACCGACCTCAAGCAGATCGGTTTCGCGCTGGACCTCGCGTGTCTGGATTTCATGGAGCTGTGTCCTGCACATGACGAGGGCGGCCGCACGGCACGCCTCGCGGCTCACCTCTTCGTGAGTTATCTCCACGGCATCGGATCGCGCAAGCCGCTGCCGCTGGTGTGAGCCAGTTCAGCCTTGGTGCCTCGATGCTGCGCGCCTCGATGCCTTCTTCTGCCTCACCCGACGGCCGATCGCTCTGAAATCTGTGAAATCCCGCAATAACCCCGGCTCTCGTGCGTGATCCTCTTCACAATCGGGAGACTCACATGAACGGGATGACCTTGGCAGGGCGGGGGCTGGGATGGCTGCGCGATCGTTCGGTCCAGACATCGTCGCCGCGGTTTTCTCGGACGCTCTCCGGCGCTCTGCTGGCTCTGCCGCTGCTCGCCGGTGGCGTGCTGACGCTCCAGGCCCAGGGTGCCCTGCCGCCAGTGCCGGCGCCGCCGGAGAACCCGATCACCGAGAACAAGCGGGTGCTGGGCAAGATCCTGTTCTTTGACGAACAGCTCTCCACCGCCAACGTCGTCTCGTGCGCCTCGTGCCACGTGAACGCCAACGCTGGGGCCGATCCGCGGCTGGCCCGCCACCCCGGCATCGACGGCGTGCTCAACACCCCCGACGACATCCTCGGCTCGCCGGGTGTCATCAAGTCCGACGATCTCAACAACTTCGACGTCAGCGCCATCTTCGGCCTGCGCCCGCAGATCACAACCCGCGCCGCGAACTCGAACATCAACGCGATGTACGCGCCCGATCTCTTCTGGGACGGCCGCGGCCGCAGCCAGTTCATCGACCCCGAAACCGGACAGGTCGCGATTCAGAACGGCGGCGCGCTCGAATCACAGGCCGCAGGCCCGCCGGTCAACGACATCGAGATGGC
>JBILLU010000038.1:0-22449 GCA_044375915.1 Phycisphaerales bacterium | reverse complement strand
CCGCGGTGGGCCAGCTCATCGGCACGCTGCCCTACATGTCGCCCGAGCAGGTCAGTGGCGATCCGAACGCCGTGGACACGCGGTCGGACGTGTACGCGCTCGGCGTGATCCTGTACGAGTTGCTCGCGGGCAGGTTGCCCTACGACCTCTCCAGCCGCTCGCTGCCCGAAGCGGCACGCATCATCCGTGACGAGGAACCCACCAAACTCAGCACGGTGGATCGTGTGTTCCGCGGCGACGTGGAGATGATCGTTGCTAAAGCGCTCGAGAAAGATCGCGCACGTCGATACCAATCGGCCAGCGAGTTGGGCGATGACATTGCGCGGTACCTCTCAGGACAGCCGATCGCGGCACGACGCGACTCGGCGATGTACGTGCTGCGCAAGCAGCTCAAGCGCTACCGCGGCGTGGTGACAACGGCGGTCTTTGCATTCCTCGTCGTGCTGTCGCTGGGTGTGTTCTCGGCGATTCAAGCCGTCCGCGCTTCTCGCTTCGCGATGACCGAGCGGGCGGCGAAGACCGAAGCGCTGTCGAACCTGAAGATCGCCGAGAACGAGCGCAAGCGTGCGAACGACAACGCGGCCAGTCTTGTTGATCAGCTTGCACGCTCGAACGTGGAACGCGGGCGGCTCTTGGGCATCAGCGGGAATCTGCAGGCGGCCGAGGATCTGATCTGGCCGGCGCACCTTCGAAACCCCAACTCACGCCACACGTTCTTCGCGCTCTGGGAGCTCTACATGCACGAGCCGTGCCTCGGCTCGTTCCAGGCGCACCCCGGCACGATTGCGTACATCAGCGCATCACGCGACGGCACCCGCGCGGCCGCGACGAGCTTCGACGTTCCCGTGATCACCGTGCTGGATGTGCGTGGGATGCGACTCGAACGCAGCATTGCAACGCCCTCGGCCAAGGTTCGTGCGATCACCATGTCTCCGGACGGCAAGGTGATCGCGTTCGCACACGATGATCGCTTGCTCGCGTTCTATGACGCCGACACAGGGGAGACGATCGCCAAGACCGAGGCCGACGGACAGACGATCAACACCCTTGCGTTCTCGCGCGATTCCCGGCGCCTCGTTGTGGGCACGCGGGAAGGGAAGCTGCTCTGGTGCACCGTCTCGGCATCGCCGGAGTGGAGCGAGATTGCCACGACCGATACCGCGATCACCTTTGCCAACGTGTCCAACGACGGTCGCATCATCGGTACGGGACATCGCGACGGGGTCGTCAGGCTGTGGACCGTCGACGGGTCACTGCTTCGGACCCTGCGCAGCCACACCACCGATGTCTCTTCGATCGGCTTCAGCGCGGATGATGCGTTTGTCGGGACCGGCGCGCTCGATCGCTTGGTGATCGTGTGGAAGGCCAGCACCGGTGAGCAGCTCGCCAAGCTTGATCTTCCCAACGGCACGCCCCGCGGCGTTCTGTTTTCTCCCGACAACGAACGCGTCTTCGTCTCGGGCTGGTGGACCATCAATGTCTGGCAGTGGGGGACACAGACGGTGCTCCGTCGCATGTCGCTGCCCGTCAGTGGCGTGAATCTCTTCTTCTCGAATGACGCGCAGGAGGTCTGGGCCGGCGTCGCGAGTGCCGTCCGCGGCTGGAACACCGACCCCGAACCTGCGACGCGACGCCTCTCCGGGCACAGCGGCCGCACGATGGCCACGTGGAGTCCCGACTCCAAGTGGATCGCGACCGGAGATGCGGGCTCCGTCGTCCGTTTGTGGAACGCCGAAACGTACCAGCTCGAACGTACGATGCGGTCCAGCAGCGGCAAGATTCGGTCGATGCGATTCGACAACGATGCGAGGTTCCTGGTCGTGGCCGGCGAGGGCACGCAGGCGTCCATCTTCGATCTCGCAAGCCCGAACCCCGAAGCAATGGTCGTGCTGAACGGCATCCGCAGCTATTCGCCGCGTTCCATTGCCTTCGCTCCCGACAACTCCGTTGTCGTGCTCCCCGCGACCGACGCGAGCCATCGCATCCTGCGGCTGCCCGACTTCGTGGAGGTCGGTCGAATCGACACCGCGAAACGAGAGGAATCCCTCTCCGCGAGGTTCTCGCCCGATGGCACGATGCTCGCGACCAGTGACCGCGATCGCGCGGTGCGACTGTGGTCGTGGCCCGACATGAAGGCTCTCGGCACGCTCCGCCCCGAGACCATCAACCCGCAGCCATGGGCGTTCGAGTTCACGCCGGATTCCAAGGAGATTCTGGTCAGCGGATGGAACCGAAACACCGAGCTGTGGGATCTGGGCACGATGCAGCGCAAGCAGACGTTCCAGGGCCACGGCGCGTTGGTGACCGACCTGACGATCCGGTTGCGGGAACCCGTGGTCTTCGCGACCGCGAGCGTTGATGGCACCATGAAGCTCTGGAACCGCGAGCACGCCAATGAGCCGGTCATGCTCACCATCGACCGCTTCGGTGGCTATGAGGTCAACACCGTCGAGTGGAGTCCCGACGGGCGGAAATTGCTCATCGGCGACTCGGTCGGCAACGCCCAGGTCTGGAACATGCGGCATTTCAACCGGCACATCGGCGGTAACATGCGTTACCAGCTCGAACGCCACCGGGAGCGGCTGGGCTCGGATCTGCCCCTCAAGGATGTTGAGGACCAGATCAAGCTGCTGCAGGATCGGGCACGGGTCGGCTGGTAATCGCTCGCTTCGCCGTCGCCGCACTCGAACCGCATGCCCGATTTCGGCGGAGAGACCTCTATGCCCGATGACTCGCCAGCCGCCCCGTCCGCCAATGCGCCGCTTCCGCTCTTCACCTGCCCGTATTGCGGTGGTCCGACGCCCGATCAGCCGCGCTGCGTCGCGTGCAATGGCTTGCTTGATCCGCTCTCGCGACAGGCGACCCAGAACGCCATGGGGCCGTGGTTCGTACGCGATGAGCAACAGCCGCATCGACCCGGCTGCTCTTTCGAAACGATTCTCACGCTCATCACCCGTGGGAAGATCACGACCGATGCGATTCTCCGAGGCCCGACGACGGCGCAGTTCTGGTATCCCGCCAAGCGCGTTCCGGGTGTCGCCAATCGCCTCGGTGTGTGCCACGCGTGCCAGGCCGCTGTCCAGGACGAAGCTTCGTGCCCGTCCTGCCATGCTTCCTTTGAAGTTGAAGGCGATCGGCAAACGCTCGGACTCATGCCGATACGTCTGATCCCCGGTCAGGCCACGGAAGGTCCGGCGCCCACTCAGCGATCGGCGCCGCCTGCCCCCGCGTTGCCCACCACGACGCCGCGGGCGGCCGAGGCTCGGCGTGCCGCCGCTGCCGCCGCGAAACGGCGGACGTCGGCATTGCTCGGCGCCACTGTGGGATTTGCAATCGTCGGGGTCATGGTGCTGACGCTCGTTTGGGTTACTCGGGACGCGCCAGGGGGTGCAACGCCCCGTGTGTCAGGAAGTGCCGCGGTCGCTGCGCCGCCGGACCAAACGCCGCCGAGCAGCACTGTGCCCGATGCGCCCTCAGCCGCGCTCGTGCCTCCCACCGAAGCAGTCCTGCCGCGGGCCGTCTCAACACAAACGTCCCCGGAGTCCGCGCCGCCCGTGCAGCCCGCTTCGCCCCCGGTGCGGGATCCCGATCTCGACACCCTGCGAAAAACGCGGCTTCCGTGACGATTCCAGTCGGGCCGTGCTTGCGAGCCAGGTTGGGGGCGAGCAGGCATGTCGCGACGCGGACGGTCGCGACGTTTGTGTTGGGACTTTCAGAATCGTGCGTTCGGCGACCGATTTTCTGCAACATCCCGGACGGTCCCGACGAAGATGAAGTACGCTTTTCGCGCCAATTCTGGCCGCCGCGTCCTGCGGCAAAGCGACGGTTTGTGTTTCGTTTCGATTGCTGATTGTGACAGCTCGTCGGGTACTCGTGGTTCGGTTCCTGTCCGGATGCAATGGGCCTTGTGGACCCGTTCGCGTTCCAACAGGAAATTTCCGATTCGACGCAACCGGTCGGTCCCGGAACTGCGTATCCTGAGTTGGATTCGTCTGCAAGCCGCGTTCTGCGGCGATGCTGGGAGATGCGAACATGCTGAAGACTGCGAAGGGCCGCAAGGCCGGGTTCACTCTTATCGAATTGCTGATCGTCATCGCGATCATCGCGCTGCTGATTGGCATCCTGCTTCCCGCCCTCGGCGAGGCGCGGCGTGCGGGTCGAAAGACGCTCTGCATGGCGAACATGCGAAGCTACGCGCAGGCGGTGAACTCCTTCGCGATCGAGAACAAGGACCAGTTGGCCGCGCCGAGCTGGAAGGGCAATCAGGCCGTTCCGCCGGACGCTCACCCGTTCTTCCGTGGCAAGGCCCCGGGTAGCGATTTTGAAGGTGGCGCGTGGCAGGTTGTCAGCACCATCTGGAAGAAGACCGGCCTCGACCCGCAGACCTACAGCGTCCCGGGCGGCTGGATCGCGTACATCCTGTACAGCCACATTCCGCTCAACGACTACATCGGCGGCAACCTGCCCTCTCAGGTCGCTGCGTGCCCGGAGGACACCATCCGCCTCGCGTGGCAGAAGAACTGGCAGAACCCCGAGGGTGCTGGCCTTCCGTATCCCGCGAACAGCGGCGGCGACGGCGGCGGCAACTCCAACTGGCGTTGGCCGTTCAGCTCGTCCTACTCGGTGCACACCGTGCACTGGGGCCCGTCGCGCGGCGGCACGTTCAACGGCAAGGGCTTGAGCATCTACTTCGTCGATCCCAGCGGTCCCGCTGGCGGCGGCGGCAGCTACTACACGCAGGTCGGCGGCAACGCCGGTCTGGCGGTCGATGGTTCGTTCGGTCGCAACAAGCTCACCGACGTCCGCTTCATCTCCAGCAAGACCATCATGTCCGATGAGTTTGCCCGTCACCAGGGTCGCAAGGTCCGCTACTTCGCCGACCCGGATGCGTCGCAGCCTCTCAACTTCTACGACGGCTCGGTCCGCGAGTACAAGACCGGCGAGACCAACCCCGGTTGGCTCCCCTCCAACCGCGGCAGCATGCGCGATCGTTTGGCTCACCGCAAGGACCGTCAGGTCTACGACCCGGTGTTCCAGTACACCCCGCAGTCCGCTGGCGCAACCTCCGAGACGCACAACGCGGTGGCCGGCTGGTTCCGCTACACCCGCGGCGGCCTGTTCGGCTGGGACGTTCCGCGCGGACCGAAGCGTGCAGGCGTCATCGGCACCGGCTCGGGCCGCAAGCTCGACACGACCGAAGAGAACGAACTGAACACCAATACCCAGCAGAGCGGCCAGGCTTGGTGATTGTCGCCGCCGCTTCGGTTTGAGGAGCGGCTGTCGCGAATATCAAGAAGTACAACGGACGAGGTCGCCTCGTCCGTTTTCTTTTTCCGACCGCCGGTTGTTCCTCGCACGCAGTTGCCCTTGCGGCGCAAGCTCCGTGAGATTGTGCCGCGACTCCGCAGGATCTTGAAACACGCAGCGAGTGGGGTGGTCCAATCGGAAGGTGAATCATGGCACAACGCCGCGGCTTTACGCTCATCGAGCTCCTCGTCGTCATCGCGATCATCGCCGTGCTGATCGGGATCCTGCTCCCGGCGCTGCGTGACGCGCGGCGGGCCGCCAAGAAGCTCCAATGCTCCTCCAACATGCGGAGCTATGCGCTCGCCTGCGGCTCCTTCGCGCTTGACTTCAAGGACATCCTCCCCGCGATGTACTGGCGCGGCGGTGCCGGCGCGCCGCCGGAAGCCCATCCCTCGATCTTGGAACGCTTCTCCGACGGCAAGTTTAAGTTCGGTAGCGATGTCGAGGCCGCCAATCACCAAGTCGTCAGCATCATCCGCCGCAAGACCAATCTCCAGCCCTCCGAAAGCGGCGTTCCGCAGAACTGGATCTCCTACATCCTCTACTCGCATCTGGTCGCCAACGACTACATCGGCGGCACACTCCCATCACCCGTCGCCGCGTGCCCCGAAGACTCCTGGCTCATCACCATTCAGCGGAACTTCGTCAAGCCCGATCAGAACGCCGGCGTTGTCTACCCAGCCGACGGCGGCGACGGCACGACCGACAATTGGCGTTGGCCGTTCAGCTCGAGTTACTCGCTCCACACCGCGCATTGGGGGCCGTCGAAAGGGCTCTCGGTCATGACCAGTGCGGGAAACAGCGTCCTGCAGTTCTGGTGGGCCGTGGAGCGGGCCCAAGAGGGCCTCGGTGGCAGCGTCTTCACCAGCAACGGGCTTGCGGGTTTCACCGTCGACGGCTCGTACGGCCGCAACAAGCTTGGCGACGTGCGATTCCCGTCGCAGAAGGCCATCATGTCCGACGGCTTCGCCCGCCACTTCGGACGCCAGGCGTATTTCTACGCCGCACCCGAAGCCAAGCAGCCGCTGAATTTCTACGACGGTTCGGTGCGGGAACTGCAGACCCTCGACACCAACCCGGGATGGCACCCGTCCAATCCAACCCGCCGCTCGATGATCAGTCGGCTTGCCATCCGCAAGGATCAGCGGACGTTCGAGCCGAACATGGCCACCAACGGCACCGCCTCCAAAGACAGCTCGGTCCGGAGCTACTACGCCCCGGCGGGTTGGTATCGCTATACCCGAGGCGGGCTGTTCGGCTGGGACATCCCCCGGGGCACGGTGCGAGCCCCGGTTCAGGGTCAGACCTTGGCCAATGTCATCGAGTCGGGTGAACTCGACACGCGGCAGGGAAACTGGTAGTTCGGCCGGGCGGCGCGGCGGGCAGGGCATCGGCAATACCGGACGTTGTGATCGGTTGAGTGGCGTGGATTTCGTCGCGGACTAGGCCTTGCGGAACCGCCTTTGATGTGGTAGGGTGCAAGGGCAGGAGGTGTTTGGCGGCCTTGTTCTGGGCCGCCACGGATTTGTTTGTCATCGATCGGCCGTCGCTCCACACCCATTCGCGGTGCGCGACAGGAACCGATGTGTCACGCAGTCTCTCGTCGCTGCATCTTGCGGATGGCCTGACGCAAAGCCACAACGGCGAGCGTCGGCGGGATCGGCCGAGACAACTCCAAACGTCTGTGCAAACAAGTTTGCAAGACGGGTTCTCGTGTGATGAGGTTTTCGTCAAATCGAGTTTCGTGGGAGCGATTGGAAAGGACAAGCACGATGCTGGGAAGCCGCAAGGTTCGCGTCAACGGATTTACGCTCATCGAGTTGCTCATCGTCATCGCGATCATCGCGCTGCTTATCGGCATTCTGCTGCCGGCGCTGGGCGAGGCGCGGCGGACCGCGAAACGCGTTCTGTGCATGAACAACGAGAAGCAATTCGGCGTGGCAATGAGCGGCTACGCCAATGAGAAGAAGGACGCGCTGTTCTCGTTCCCGTGGAAGCAGGGCGACCGTCTTCCAACGGACATGGGTGAGCCTCAGAGCACCGTCAAGCCGTACGGCTTCGGGAGCGACGCCGAGGCGGCACAGTTCAACGCGGTGTACTACATCCGCAAGTTCTCCGGGCTGACGCGTGACCAGGCCCCGGTTCCGTCGAACTGGTTCCCGTACATCCGATACGGACACCTGGCGCTTGCCCCGTATCTCGGAGAAAAGATTCCTCTCGTCAACAACGCGTGTCCCGAAGATGCGTGGCTGATCGCGATTCAGCGGAACTACAGGAATCCCGAGCTTGCTGGAGTGCCGTGGGATGCCTCGGTCGACGAAGACGGGCGACCGGTTGGTTGGCGTTTGCCCTTCCGCTCGTCGTACTACATCCACTCGTCGAACTTCCTGCCTGACAAGGACGAGGGCTTGTTCGTGAACGGCGTCTACGTCAAGGTTCCCTATTACTTCACGCGCGATAACTCGGTGTTCTTCGTGGGCGGCACGAATCCCTTCCTTACTCCGAAGGGCGTGTTTGCTTCCAAGAAGCTCACGGACGTTCGCTTCCCGTCCGCGAAGGCGTGGGCGTCTGACGAGTTTGATCGCCATTCCGGCCGCCGCGCCCGGTACTACGCGGATCCCGGCGCTTCGCAGACGCTGCCCTTCTACGACGGCTCGTCGCGCGTTGTGAAGACCAGTGAGAGCAATCCCGGTTGGCATCCGTCTGAACGCCGGAACATGACCCGCCGTCTCGACGGAAATGACAACCTCAATAACCTCCAGTTTTACGACCCGCAGCTGCAGAGCGGGAAGAACGTGGCGTATGGCCCCGCCGGTTGGTACAAGTACACCCGTGGCGGCAACTTGGGGTGGGACGTTCCGCGTGGGCCATCCCGCGCGACCATCACCACCTCTGCCGACGGCAGAATGTCGATGGAAAAGCGAGCCGAAAACGAGCTTGACACGTCGACGTGGTAAAGCCAGATGAGAAGTGATCCCAAACGCCGCGCTTTCGCGGCGTTTTTCTTTTGGTGTCAACTCATCGGGCGGGTCGTCTACGGCTTGCTTCGCCCAAGGACGATCTTCATCTCACTCGCCGGCACGCTCCAGCAGAGCGCTTCCTCGTAGAACTCCTGCGTCAGTGGGTGCAGGTTGACCACCGCCTGCATCAGCTTCTTCAACAGCTTGGGCAGCAGGAACATCGACGAGAAGACCAGCTTCTGCGAGATCACGCGAACCCGCACGTCGTTGTAGAAGTTCGGCACCTTTCGTCGGTACGGCCAGCCCTCCTTGCAGAAGTATCCGAGCGTGTACAGGCCCCACGGCGTCTTGTGGGTGTAGTCGCTGTAGTAGTGGGGGTTGGCGAAGTACGGCACGCGGAGGTGGCACTCGCCGCTGGGCTTGAGCACCCGCGTGACCTCGCGCAGCACGGCTTCGAGATCGGAGAGATGCTCGAAGACGTGGACGGCTTCGATGCGGTCGACGCTCGAGTCGGGCAGGAACGGCAGACCCCGGTTCACGTCGCAGACGACGTCGACGCCCGGCAGCGCCAGCACGTCGATGCCGATCGCGCCCGCTTTCTTGGACGGGCCGCAGCCGATCTCAACAAAGACGTGCGGCTTGGCCAGGAGCGGAGCAAGGTCGGTCAGCAGCTGAGGGGCACGCGGTGAATCGGGCATCTGCATGCCGGGATGATTGGGCGCAGAGGCTGTGGGAAGCGAGCGGCGACCGGCTGGAAGCCGGTCCCACTGTCGTCAGCGAGCGGCGGAGGTTGGAAGGCCCCGCCCCCGACGGAAAAAAAAGCGGCCCGCGCCGGAACATCCGGACACGAGCCGCAGGGGAAAGTGCGCGGTACCCGCGCGGGGTAAGCAGCCGATCGCGCGATAGCGCGAAGGGCTCGACCAGATCGGACGACAGGGGACGGCTTGGATCCTCCCTGTCGGGCCTGGGGGCTTGTCGCGGTGTTTTGCCCGGGCGCATCTGTCAGTGCGACAGACGCGGCGTTGAGGGCTTGGGCACTCCGGCCATTTCTTGAAAACCACCAGAAAAGGCGCAAGGTTCTCAGATCGAGGTGGTTGCGCGTGGTGCGCAGCGAGTCGGGCGCGAAAAAAGCCCCCGCTCGAGAACGCTCGGGCGGGGGCGAACACTGTCGCAGGGGATCGGGGTCGTGCGAAGGCTGTCGGAGTATTACTCGCAGATCAAGATGTTGTAAGCGGCAGAGAAGATGACAAAGTCGGCGTCGTCGACGAAGCCGTCGAAGTTGAGGTCGGCGGGGCAGCCTGCGGGCATGGCGGCGTCGCTGCAGACGAGAATGTTGTAGGCGTTGGCGAAGATCACGAAGTCGGCGTCATCGACAAAGCCGTCGTTGTTGAGATCGCCAGGGCAGCCGCTGCGGGGGAACTCGTAAGCCCCCATGTCGGTGGTGGCGGTGCCGTTCAGGTCGCCGTCCACGATGCGTTCGAGCCCGTTGATGTCGCCCCCGCTGACGGTGTCGGCGTTGTTGCCGGCGTCGATGCAGGGCGAGGCGACGGGGTGGAGCCAGAGGCGGTCGTCGGCGTCGCCACGGACGTTGTTGTCGCCGTTGTAATCGTCGAACTGCGGGAACGCGGCGATGTTGCCGACACCGAGCATGGGGCCGCCGAGGGTTTCGATGCAGGAGTAGGTGATGGTGCTGGTGCCGTTGCTGGAGAAGATGTTCTTCGCGGCCGTCACCATCGCGGAGGGGCCGCTATTGCCCCAGTGGATGCCGTTGCGGACGTCGTAACGAGAGCCGGCGTCCATGCGCACGCCGCCCGTTCCGTTGGGGCTCCAGTTGCTGACGACGGTGCAGTTGCGGAAGAAGGAATCAACGTTGGTCCCGGTGCCGTAGACGGCGCCGCCGCTGTTGGCGGCTTCGTTGCCGACGAACAGACAGTTATAGAAGCCGGTGTCGCCGGACATGAAGATTGCGCCGCCCTCGCCGCCCGCCGTGTTCTCGATGAACTTGGAGCGGTAGATGGCGAGGGTGGGGGCGAGGAAGCCTCCGGTGCTGCCGTAGTAGCGGATCGCGCCGCCCTCGGCGTCGGCATCGTTGAATCGGAAGGTGCAGTCCTCGAAGGAGGGACCGACGAAACCATTGGCGAACTCGATGGTGACAGCTCCGCCGCGCTGAGCTTGGTTGTATTCGAAGATGCAGTTGTTGACGTCGACCGAGGAGTCCTCTGCGTAGAGGCCGCCGCCGGCCTCTCGGGGGACG
Source organism: Phycisphaerales bacterium (assembly GCA_044375915.1). Taxonomy (GTDB): domain Bacteria; phylum Planctomycetota; class Phycisphaerae; order Phycisphaerales; family UBA1924; genus JAFEBO01. The sequence goes on along the minus strand of JBILLU010000038.1, from coordinate 11,928 downwards.
CTGCCGTTGGCGTAGCCGCCGGAGATGGTGAAGCCATCGAGCGTGGTGTTAAACGAGATGTCCTTGGCGTTGATGACCTGGTAGCAGTTGTCGGCCGCGGTGAAGATGTTGCCGATGTTTCCGGTGAGGAAGCTGGGATTGGCGCCGAGAACACGCTGCGTCAGAAAGGTCTCGGTTCCAGCGAAGCCGCCGTAGAGATCGACGCCCTCGACCAGGTTAAAGGTGCTGGTGCGGGCGGTGCCTGGGAAGTAGGTGCCACCGGCGACCCAGATCTCGGTGATCTGACCGGCCGAGGCCTTGGCGACGGTGAGGGCTTCCTGCAGGCTGGTAAAGGCGTCAGCCCAGGAGAGGCCGGTGTTGGCGCCAGTGGCGTTGTCGTTGACGTAGAGCCGGGTGTTGGTGATCTTGACGAGCTGGAAGCCGTTGAAGGCGCACTTGGCGAGGCTGTATCCGATATTACCGGAGACGCTCAGCGTGAGCATTGGAGAACCGGCGGGGACGACGAAGTTGAGCACCGCGTGGGTCTTGCCGGACTGGAAGGTGTTGCTGGTGGTGGGGCCGGAGGTGCTGGCGAAGCCGGTGGAGACGGCTCCGACGGTGCCGCTGATGTAGTTGGTGTGGTAATTCGTAAAGCCAAAGCCGTCAACATAGGACTGATCCGCGGGACCGAGCGACGCGTAGACGTACGCGCGGTAGAAACCCTGATCGAGGCCGTTGACCTCGACATCGATCCCGCCGTTCTGCGTGAAGCCGAAGCCGTAGTCGTTCATGAGCGCGGCGAAGTTGCCGGTGCCAAGGCTGGCCGATCCGGTGCCGTTGGTCGAGAATGCCTTGGCGGTGAGCCCGCTGGCCGCGCCGTTGAGACCGACGAGGTTGATCAGTCCCGGGTTGCTCGCGGGGGTCAGGATGTTCCACGACCCGAGCTGCGCCGGCACGGCGCCGTAGGAAGCCGAGGGCGTGGTGCCGCCGCTGGCGTGCAGGTCGACGTTGACAGACTGGGCGGACGCGGAGCCGGCGAGCAGACAGAGAACCAGAGCGGACGAGATGCGTTGCATGGTCTTTCCCTTGTGGACAATGAGACACCCGACGCGACGAGCGCGCAGAATCCGCGTTTCAACACAGGTTGATCGGCGTCGGTCGCTCCGGTCGGGTGCCGCGGAGCGATCCGCCAACTAGTGCGTCGCGATTGAGTGGACCAGCTAGTCTCTCAGCGGAAAAAAGCGTCAGTCATCGACCGGCCGCGGCAGCTTCAGGCCGCGCCGCGTACAGGGTCTCGTAGAACCGGCGATACTCGCCTGAGCGGATGTGCCGCCACCAGGCCTCGTGCGTCCGATACCACTCGACGGTGGCATCGAGGGCTGCGGGCCACGCCGAGCGCGACGGCTTCCATCCAAGCTCGCCGCGGATCTTGGCGGAGTCGATCGCGTAGCGCCGGTCGTGCCCGGGGCGATCCTGCACGTGGCGGATGAACTCCGGCCCCTTGCCCATCACCCGCAGGAGCGCGTGCGTCAGGTCCAGGTTCGAGTGCTCGTTGTCGGCCCCGATGTTGTACACCTCGCCGGCCCGGCCGCGCTCCAGCACGGCCAGCACTGCCTCGCAGTGATCGTCCACGTGGATCCAGTCCCGCACGTTCAGCCCGTCGCCGTAGAGCGGCACCTGCTTGCCTTCAAGTAAGTTCGTGACGAACAGCGGGATCACCTTCTCCGGGAACTGGTACGCCCCGAAGTTGTTCGAGCAGCGGGTGATCACGGTGTCGAGCCCGAACGTGTGGTGGAACGCGTGCACGAGCAGATCGCTCGCCGCCTTGCTCGCCGCGTACGGGCTGCTGGGCTTGATCGGCGAAGTCTCGGTGAACCGCAGCTCGGGGTTCTCCAGCGGCAGGCTGCCGTACACCTCGTCGGTGCTCACGTGCACAAACCGCTTCACCTTGGCCTGATGGGCCGCATCCAGCAGCGTCTGCGTGCCCAAGACGTTGGTCTGGACAAACGGGCGGCTGTCCATCAGTGAACGGTCGACGTGCGACTCGGCGGCGAAGTGCACAACCGCGTCGGTCTCGGCGAGCAGCCGGCGCATCGCCGCGGCGTCGCAGATGTCGGCCTTCACGAAGGCGTAATTCCGGTCATTCTCCAGCCCCGCGAGGTTCTCGAGGTTGCCGGAATAGGACAGGCAATCGATGTTGGTGATCCGGACACCCGGGCGGTGGTGGCGCAGGAAACGGATGAAGTTCGACCCGATGAAGCCGCAGCCGCCCGTCACGATGAGTCGGTCGAACATGGAGGATTCTAGAGCGAAGAGCGGGCCGTGCTGGACGTCCGTACCGACGCGATGGCTCGTACAGTCTCCCCATGCCCCGCGTGGAGCAGTCCATCCCCGAGCGTGCCGCCCGCACGACCAGCCTGCCCGGCCCGGTGCGTCGCTCGCTCGAGGTCTGCCGCGAGATCACCCGCACCCGCGCCGGTTCCTTCTATCTCGCGCTCTGCCTCACCCCCGAGCCCCGTCGTAGCGCGATGTACGCGCTCTACGCCTGGAGCCGCCTCGCCGACGACACCGCCGACGAGACCCCCGGCGAAGCCGCGATCCTGAGGGGCCTCGAGCAACTCTCCCGCGACACCAAGGCCGCGTTCAACAACGTGCCCGCGGGCGACGACTCGACCCTCTGGCCCGGCGTCTGCTGGGCGTTCCGCGACTTCGCGATCAAGCCGCAGTGGTGCGAGGACCTGATCGAGGGCATGCGCCGCGAGGCCGCGGGCGTGGCCCTCACCTCCATGGCGCAGTTCGACGACTACTGCTACCGCGTCGCCGGCACCGTCGGTCTGATGTGCATGAGCGTCTGGGGCGTGCGTCCCGGCGTGCGCCCGGACGCCTGGATCGAACCCGCCAAAGCCCGTGGCCGTGCCCTGCAGACCATCAACGTCCTCCGCGACTTCGCCCCTGATTTCGACCGCTCGCCACGCCGTGTCTATGTGCCCACCGAGATCCTCAGCAAGTGCGGCCTGGTCGCCGACGGCCTGCGCGAATGGCGCGACGATGTCCGCTGCCGCGCCGTGGTGGCCGAGCTCGTCGCCCACGCCCGGAAGAACCTCGACGCCTCCGCCGTCCTCGCCGAGATGGTCGATCCCGCCTGCTTCGGCGTCCTCGACGGCATGACCCGCGTCTACGAAGGTCTGCTCCGCCGCATCGAGGCCGATCCCCGAGCCATCGTCGGCGCCGACCCGGTGCGACTCAGCACCGCAGCCAAGTCGATGATCGCCTGTGGCGCGTACCTCCGCGGCTGGCAGGCTCGCCTGCTCGGTTCCAAAGCCAAGGCGAGCCGCGCATGAGCGGGCGGCGCGTCGACCACGTCCTCGTCCTCGGCGGCGGCATCGCCGGCATCGCCGCGGCACTGTCGCTCGCGCAGCGCGGCACGCGGGTCACGCTGATCGAATCCCGCGATCGCCTCGGCGGCCGCGCCTCGTCCTTCTTCGACGCCAAGACCGGCCTCTGGCTCGACAACTGCCAGCACGTCACCCTCGGCTGCTGCACCAACTACATCCGCCTCTGCCGCATGCTCGGCGTCGATCACCTCATCCGCTGGGATGACGAGCAGTACTGGGTCGAAGCCGGCGGCCGCACGAGCGTGCTGAAACCCTCGTGGCTCCCCGCGCCCGCCCACGGCCTGCCCTCGTTCGCCATGGCCAAGTTCCTCACCTGGGCGGAGAAGGCCCGCATCGGTGCCGCCCTCGCGCAGATGCGATTCCTCGATCGCGCCCGCTACGCCGACCGCTCCTTCGCGTCGCTGCTCGATGAGCTCGATCAGGAACCCGGCGAACGCCGCCGCTTCTGGGACCCGATCATCGTGAGTGCCTGCAACCTGATGCCGGAGCACGCTTGCGCCGCCGCGGCATTGCAGGTCTTTCAGGATGGCTTCCTGAAAGGGGCGGAAGCGATCCGCATCGGCATCATGACCGTGCCATTGGGCGAGGTCTACAAGCCCGCGACGGCCATCATCGAATCCGCCGCCGGCCGCGTCGTGCTCGGCGAATCCGTCGCCCGGTTCGATGACCGCTCCGCAACCCTCGCCAACGGCCGGACGCTGCACGCCGATGCCGTCGTCTGTGCTCTTCCCTTCGAGAAAGCCCGTGACAGCGTCGATCCCGCCCTAGCCGCTCGCGACCCGCGCTTCGCCCCGCTCGCATTGATGCGCCACAGCCCGATCCTCGGCGTACACCTCTTCTTCGACCGCCCGGTCCTCCCCACGCCGCACGCCGTACTGGTCGAACGCGACACGCAGTGGCTGTTCCGCAAGGACGCTGAGGGCAAAGTCGTCCACGCCGTCATCAGCGGCGCCGACGCCTGGATGGACCTCGACCCCGACGCGATCGCGCAGCGCGTGATCGCAGACCTGGTCGCATGCTTCCCCGCCGCTGCCGGCGCTCAACTCCAACTCGCCCGCCCGGTGAAAGAACGCCGCGCGACGTTCGCCTACACGCCCGGCTTCGATCACCTCCGCCCCGCAGCGGCGACTCTCGACGGCCGCGGGCCGTACCTCGCCGGTGACTACACCCAAACCGGCTGGCCCGCGACGATGGAAGGAGCCGCGATCAGCGGCTTCGCGGCGGCGGCGTGCATTTCTCCTCTCCCCGCAAGCGGGGAGAGGACGACTTGAGGCGAAGCCTCAAGTCAGGTGAGGGGATTGCGGGTGCCTGAACGCAGCTCGCTTTCGATCCCCAATCACCCCACCCCGGCCTCGCCAAGCCTCGGCCACCCCTCCCCGCTGCGCGGGTAGGGGAGTGTCGCCCGAGGTGCCATCAGTCCGCCGTGGCTCGGCACGGCGCGACTGATGCGGCCCGGAGCGTCGGCTTGCGAATGCATCAGTCGCGCGGCTCTGAGCAGCCGCGGACTGGTGGCACCCCGGTCGGATCGCGATCCGATACGCTCGCGCCGACGCTCGTACGCTTTCTCGCGGTTCAAACTCCGCGAACCGTCATTGTGGAGTCTCCGATGAATCAGTTCTTCAAACGCACGCTCATCCCTCTGGCCTGTATGTTCGCCGCGGCGACGCAGACGTTCGCCCAGGCCCCCGCCACCAAGCCCGCACCCGCGTCCAAGCCCAGCACCTCCCTCATCCGCTTCGGCGAAGCCGCCAAGCCCCGCACGCCCGGCACCATCCGCGTCGCGACCTACAACCTGCTGAACTTCTTCGACTCGGACCCCGCCACCCGCACGCACAGCGAGGGTGATGCGGCTCCCATCAAACCCGAAGGCGAGCGTGAGGCCGCGGCCGGGGCCATTCGCGCCATCAACGCCGACATCGTCGCGATCGAGGAAGTCGAGTCGCTCCCTGTCGTCAAGGCGTTCGTCGCCAAGTATCTGGCTGACATGGGCTACGACCACGCGGTCCTCATCGAGTCCGAGGACCCCCGCGGCATCGACAACGCGTTTATCAGCCGCTTCCCCATCACCCACAGCGAGGCCTACGGCCAGCGTCCGCTTGGCGGGAAGCAGCCGGCGCTGGAGGGCAATCGGCCCAACCCGCTCGCTGGTAACGACATGATGTTCCGCCGATCGCCGCTGCGGGCCGACATTAAGGTTCCCGGCAAGGCGTTCGGCGGCGGCGAAGACGATTCGTACGAGCTCACGCTCATTGCGGTGCACCACAAGTCGGGCCGCTGGTCAGAGTACTGGCGTGTCGCGGAAGTGAACGGCGTGATCTCAATCATCAAGGAGATCGAGGCCAAGAACCCGGCTGCCAACGTCGTTGTCCTGGGCGACTTCAACGCACAAGTCACCGACGCCCCGATCAAGGCGTATCTCGAGGGCGGTCTGATCGACACCTTCGCGGCCAAGGCCTCGAAGTGGAGCCCGGCAATCGTGTCGCACGAGTCCGGGCGTCGCATCGACATGATTCTCCTGAACAAGAACGCGAACGACGAGTTTGCTGCCGAGTCGCCCTTCATCTTCGGCATGCCGGCCCGCCCCGAAGGCGCGGATTGGCGGACCACGCCGCCTCCCGAGGGCTACGCCTCAGACCACTACCCGGTCGTCATCGATCTCAAGCCCGCGAAAGCGGCGGCGGCGAACCCGAAGTAGTCGTCGGACGTTCAAGAAGGCACGTTTCCCGGGGGCGACCGGCGGCCGGGTCGCACAACCGCTCAAAGCTCGGCCGCATCGAAGGAGTGACTCATGAAACAGATGTTGATCGCCGGAATGTGTGTGGCCCTTGCCTCGACGCTCGTCGGCTGTGACGAGAAGTCGGCGGAGGCTGCGAAGAAGAGTGTGACAGATGCGGCCGCGAGCGCCGCGGATGCCGCGAGCAAGACCGCGGGCGGCGTGACGGAAAAGGCCGTCGCCGCCGTGGACGCCGCCAAGCAGAAGATCGTCGAGGGCGCCGAGTCGGCGCTCGCCGGTGCGAAGACCAAGGTTGACGAACTGGTCACGAAGTTCGATGGCCTCCCCGCCGCTGTGAAGCCGACGCTGCAGTCGGGCGTGGACGGGATCAAGTCGCAGTACGGAAGCCTTGAGGGCATGGTCAAGGACCTGAAGGCCGGCACGGGCGACCTGTCGGGCTTGCAGACCAAGTTCACCGATGCTCTGGGCAAGCTGAACACCGGGATCAGCGAACTGATGAGCAAGTGGCCGAAGTGATCGTCCAACCGCGAACGAATAAGGGCCCCACTCGGGGCCCTTTTTCATTTGTGGGTTGGAAGTGCCGTGGGTTAGCGTGTCAGTGCGATCACGGTCGCAATGATCCCGGCGATCAGAAGGATCGTGCAGACAAGCCCAGTGATCTTCCAGGCGCTGTACGGCCGGTCGCCAAGGACCTCGCCGGTGCGGGCGTTGATGATGACTCGGAACACGCGGCGGTTGTAGCGATACGTGCTCACCCACAGCGGCAGCAGAATGTGCTTGTAGAGGATGTCGTCGTACCGCGGGTGCATCGAGGTGATGCGTTGATGGTCGCCGCCGATGTGGCCGCGGACGGTCGCTTCGATGGTCGGCCGCATGCGGACCTTCGCCCCGTTGAAGCCCTCTGCCAAGTCGACGCTGTACGACTCGCAGCGGAACCCGGCGAGATACTCGTCCGCGTACGGGACAAGGTCCTTGATGTCCCATGGCTCGGCCTCGATCTGCTCCTCCATCGGAAGGGAGGTGCTTGCGGGGACGAGCACGTCGTCGAAGTCGTCCACGACCGTTCCCGCGGCGGGGTACCAGCGGGTCTTGCGGACCTGGCGGGTGCGACGCTCGGAGCGGCCGTTGACAGTCACGGTGTAGGACTCGGTGACCCAGTAGTCCTCGCCGCGCATTCCGGTGTAACTGGTGGTGGCCACGCAGTCGTATGTCCAGAATGGCATGTACGCCCCGACCAGGGCCGAATCGATGGTGGCCTCGCGGGCGAGTTTGGATGGGGCGAACCAGAGCGACGCGAGCCAGCGGCGGTACTTCTCGACCGCGTCCCGTTTGGTGATCGCGAAGGGGAGCAGCGCGGTGGGCTTCAGGCGTTTGGTACTGACCGCGCCTGCAACCATCGGCGTGCCGCAGAAGCAGCAGACCTTGCTGGTGACATTGTCTTCAAACTGCACGTTGGCGCCGCAGGCGTCACAGCGCACCTCCATGCGTTCGATGGTGGAGGCGGACTGTTCCAGCGAGGCAATCGCGTCGTGGTAATCGTTCTCCTCGACGACGGTGTCGGTCGCGGTGATCTCGTTTACCGCGCCGCAGTGGGCACATTTCAGCGATTGCTCGCCGGGGCAGAACGTAAGGTCGGCGCCACAACCCTTGCAGGGGAAGGTCCGTGGTGCGGCGCTCAGGCCGGGATCAACCGGCTGCAGAGCGCCTTGATCAGATGGTGATTCTGTATCGGGCATGGCAAACGGAGGCGACCAGGCCGCGGGTGGAACGCGGGGAGGATGAGCATTGAGGTGCGATCGAGTGTCCCCGGGGGGGAACTCAAAAGGTCCGGGGTTCTGAGGCATGCTGACGGGCCAGAGGCCGGTCCCACTGGGTTGCAGGATTCAGACCTGGTTCCGGCGATCCGGTTACCTCGGCGGCAGCGGGGGAGGGGACCCTCCGAGGGCTCCGCCAAGTTCGGCGACGGTCGAAGCCGCGACCCACGCGGGCATGCCCTGCTTCCAGACCAGTGTCTCGCCGTTGAGGCGACCGCCGCGAGCGAGCTCGCCGATGGTGTTCAGGTCGAACGGCCCGGCCTGCTGGCCGTCCAGTGCGACAAAGAACTTCACCGCTGCGGTTCCTGGCATCGGCGGCGGAGCCACCCCAGGCTGCATCGCGCCGCCGACGGAATTTGCCATCTGCTGCGCCATGGCGAAGCCAGCGCCGAGCCCCATGCCCTGGGCCATCCCGCCGTTGGCGTTGTTCTTCGCCGCGTCGCCGATGGCGGTCGCGGTCTGGAACTGGGTGAACTTGTTCAGGTCGCCCAGAACGCCCATGCTGGTCCGCTTGTCGAGGGCGGCTTCGACCTCGGGCGGGAGTGAGACGTTCTCGATCAGGAACGCGGTGAGTTCGAGGCCGTACTGCGAGAACGTCGGTCGGATCCGTCCCGCGATCTCGCCGCCGATTTCCTGGTAACGAGCCGCGAGGTCTAGGGCGGGCACCTTGGATTCGCCCAAGGCATCGCTAAAACAGGTGACGATGAAGTTGCGGAGTTGCTCGGTGATGCCGTCGGCGGTAAAGCGGCCACTGGTGCCGGCGACTTCCTTCACGAGGACGCCCGCGTCTCCGACCTTGAACGCGTACGTGCCGTAAGCCCGCAGCCGCATCGGCCCGAACTCCGCGTCGCGGAGCATGATCGGGTTGGCGGTGCCCCACTTGAGGTCGGTGAACTGGCGGGTGTTGACGAAGTACACCTCGCACTTGAAGGGCGACTCGAAGCCGTACTTCCATCCCATCAGGGTGGACAGGATGGGCAAGTTCTTGGTGTCGAGCGTGTACATGCCGGGCTTGAACACGTCGGCGATCTTGCCTTGGTCGACGAAGACTGCGACCTGGCTCTCGCGGACGATGAGCTTCGCCCCGTACTTGATCTCGTTGTTCAAGCGCTCAAATCGGTAGACGAGTGTGTCGCGAGAGTCGTCGAGCCACTCGACGATGTCGATCAGTTCGCCCTTCAGTTTCTTGATCCAGTCCATCCGAGTCTCCTCAAGGGGTCTGAGCCGGCATCGAGGGCGAGAACCCTCGCCACGCCGATCGCCTGCAAACGCCGGGCCTCACACCCGGCGATCAGTGTACCCGACCCGTTATTGGGCGTGCAGATTTTGCGGTTTCACGGCCTTGGAAGCGAAACGGACCGGCGCACGCGCACAGTCCGCCACACGTCCACCAGTTGCACCAAAGTCACCCTCCGGAGCAGACGAAACAACCCGCAGCCGGTGCTCGGGCGGAAGGTCCGCTACGTGCCGCGCCGCCCGTGCGCTGGGCTTGAGGCCGAAAACGCGACATACGTACCGAAACCAGAGGGGATTCGTCATGCAGCAGAGCGTCTCGCATACCAAGACTTCCGTCGGCCTCGCCCGCGTCGACTGGTCCAAGCTCGCTTGGCCCGCCGCGATCCTCATCTCGATCTGCGGCGCCGCCGTCGGTCGCGCTCAGGTCAGCACTGTCTCCGGTGGCGGCTCGCAGCCCGCGGCCCAGCCGAACCAGGCACCGAACCAGAATCCCACCCAGGGTGGCCAGCCGCAGCCGGCCAGCCAGCCCGCGACCCAGCCGGCCAGCCAGCCCAGCACCGGCCTGAACCAGCTCGTACAGAACGTCACCAGCGCCATCAGCGGCGGCCAGGGCAGCGCCCAGCCGCAGAATGGTGCCGACCCGTTCTCCGGCAATCCGACCGCGTCGTTCAACGGCGGGAACGGTTCGCCGCAGGGCGTCGGCGACGAGCCCCGCACCGTCAAGCCCTTGCGGGCCAACGCGGTGAAGGTTGACGACAACGGCGTGGTCGATCTCCGCGTGAACGGCGAGGAAATCGCCGCGGTTCTCGAGATGCTCAGCCTCCAGAGCCAGAAGAACATCATCCCGCACAAGAACGTCAACGGCAAGGTCTTTGCCAATCTCTACGGCGTCACATTCTACGAAGCCCTCGACGCCCTTCTGCACGCCAACGGCTACGGCTACATCGAGCGTGGCAACTTCATCTACGTCTACACGCTCGAAGACCTGCAGAAGCTCGAGCAGGCCGCTCGTCAGCGCATCTGGAAGGTCATCAAGCTCAACTACATCTCGGCGGTTGACGCCGCCGCCTTCGCCCAGGCCCTGCTGAGCAAGGACTCGGTCATCAAGACCAACGCCAAGGTCGGCAACTTCCCCGGCAAGAGCGACGTTCCGATCGGTGGCGAGGACTATTCGGGTGAGTCGACCATCATGGTCTGGGACTTCCCGGAGCAGGTCGAGCAGATCGAGAAGCTCATCAAGGAGATCGATACCCGTCCGGCTCAGGTGCTGGTCGAGGCGACGATCCTGCAGGCCCAGCTCAACGAGAACAACGCCTTCGGCGTCGACTTCGCGCTGCTCGGCAACCTGAACTTCGCCGATTTCATCTCCGTCGGCGGCCCGCTCAAGGCCGTGGACTCCTTCGTCGTGAACAACACCAGCAAGCTCGCCAGCCCGGCGGCCGGCGACATTCCGGTCGTTGGCCAACCAGGCGCCTCGGCCGCCGACGGCAGCCGCGCATTCGGTCTCACCTCGACGCCCGGCAACACCGGCGGACCGGCGACTCTCAAGCTCGGCCTGTACAACAGCAACGTCGGCGTCTTCATCCGCATGCTCGATGAAGTGACCGACACCACGATCCTGAGCAACCCCAAGATCCTGGCTCTCAACCGGCAGGCTGCTCGCGTGCTGATCGGTCAGCGCGTTGGTTACCTCAATACGACGAGCACCAACACCGCGACCACCCAGACCGTTGAATTCCTCGATACTGGTACCCAGCTGCACTTCCGTCCCTTCGTCGGGAACGACGGCACCATCCGCCTGGAGCTCAAGCCCAGCGTGTCGTCCGCCGTCATCCGCGACGTCCGCAACAGCGGCGGCTCGACCGTCACCGTTCCCGACGAGATCACCAACGAACTCACGACCAACGTGATCGTCCGCGATGGCCAGACCGTGGTCCTCGGCGGTCTGTTCCGCGAAAGCACCCAGTCGGCTCGCAAGCAGGTGCCGGTGCTCGGCGACATCCCGCTCGTCGGCAAGGCCTTCCGTGGTCAGGAAGACGAAGTGCGGCGTCAGGAGATCATGTTCCTGATCACGCCTTCGGTGGTGAGTGACTCGTTCCTCGCCGAGACGGGCAACAAGGGTAACGAGATGCTTGCCCGCGTCCGCACCGGCGCCCGCGAGGGACTGCTCGAGTTCAGCCGCGAGCGTCTGACCAGCCAGTTCGTCAGCGACGCTCGCAAGCTCGCTGCCGAGGGCAAGAACGAGAAGGCGATGTACAAGCTCCACATGGCTCTCTCGATGAACCCGCACCAGACCGACGCCATCGAGCTCAAGGAGAAGCTCAGCGGGAACAAGGCCGCGTGGCCCCACCGCAGCATGCTTGATGACATGCTCACGTCAGAGAACAAGAGCGCCAAGTCGCGTGTCGACGCAGGAATCGGTCAGACCGCTCCGACCGTCGCCTCGACCGAGTCCGCTCAGCCGGCGGCTAACACCCAGGCGACCCCTGAGGTCCCTGCACAGGCCCCGGCGCAAGCGAACGCCGTTCCTGCGAACGCTGCGGAGCAGCAGGCTGCACCGTCGGTCCAGCCGCAGGAGATCCAGCAGGCCGTGGCGCAGCCGCAGTCGGCTCCGGAGGTCTCGCAGCCCGTCGCGGCCATGGCGGCCCCGAGCGTGCCCGCCGTGACCCCCCGCTACGACACCATGCGGATCAACAGCCGCGGCCAGATCATGGCGACGAGCACGCAGTACGGCGTGAACGCCGCGCAGGTCGCCCAGGCCCAGCCCGCG
>JBILLU010000205.1:0-5828 GCA_044375915.1 Phycisphaerales bacterium | reverse complement strand
GGATCGGCGAAAACGGCGCGACTGGCATCGGGGCTTGGTGTCGCAGCCGCCGGGCGCAGACGACAGCGCGTGTGGAGAACCGGTGGACAACCCGACACGGCCCGATCGCCGCGGACGGCGGCGCGACAGACGAGCCGGTGAAAGCCCGGGGTGCGCCCCCTGTCGGTTGGTGTCGTTGTTGTTGTCGCCGCGCTGCGACGGCGCGCCAGCGACAGACAACCGACAGATGCTCCGGATAGCGCGCTCACAGCGCATGATCTGGTTCGAACGCGAGTTGGGAGCGAACGCGGGGCCGCGCGTGCGAGTTGTTCACAAGCGACAGCTGCTCTGTACGAGTGGTACTGGAGATATCTTCTACTACTAAGAAGAAGAGCGACGCTGACACGCGGGGCACCACACGGTGGCACGCTGAGCCAGGCGGCACGCCTTCAGTATCGTTGAGCAGCGGAGGCAGGATTGTCCTGCACGCCCGTAGACGGCGTGGGTGAGCTGCGCGGACCCCGGTTGACCGCTGGGGTCCCGATAGTCACGAAGCGTGCTCCCGCGGAGCTCCACGGCTTGAGCGAGGACGGTGCGGACCGCCTCGGCCAGGGCGGCGAGGCGGTCGGGCGTGAGCCGCCGGGCGATCGTGCGGGGGTCGATGCCGGAGCGAAAGAGCGATTCATCGGCGTAGATGTTGCCGACGCCGGCGAGCACGCCCTGATCGAGCAGCACGGCCTTGATGGCGCGTTTGGCGTTGCGGCAGGCGTCGATGAGATGCCGCGGCTCGGCGATGAGGGCGTCGGGGCCAAGTTCACGCCAGTGGTGAGCGCGAAGCGCATCGAACGTTGGGTAGCAGGTGATGCCACCGAATCGGCGCGGGTCGACGAAGTCGATGCGGGTGTTGTCGTCGAGTGTCCACGCCGCGTGGGTGTGCTTGGCGGTGTCGGCGGGGTTGATCGAGACGGTGCCGGACATACCCAGTTGCAGGACACAGGCGCGATGATCGTCGGCGACGAACGCGAGCTGCTTGCCGAGGCGTTCGAGACGGACGATGCGGGCGGATTCGAGGAAGTCCCGCCGCGAGGCGCCGCGGGGCTTGTCGCCGATGACGCAGAAGTCGTTTCGACGCACCTCGGCGCGAGCGATCACCCGCCCGAGTAGGTGTGGCTCGAGGCTGCGGCGGACGCTCTCGACTTCGGGCAGTTCGGGCATGACGAGAAAATAGAGAGAACGCGGAGAGGCGGAGCATGCGGAGTGACGCGGAGGCGAAGAGGTTCAACTCAAAGGGCTCGAAGGACTCGAAGGCGTGAACGGCACTGCGAGCTTCTTGCCCTTCCAATCTTTGAGTTCTTGGAGCTCATTCAGTTGAGAATCGACTCCGCGAATCTCCGCACCCTCCGCCTCTCCGCGTTCTCTTCGTCTTACCTCGTAAACGCCGCTTCGGCGAGCGCCAGCGCCCGGGCCAGTGCCGCGGCCTTGTTGACGGTTTCCTGGTACTCGGCCTCGTGCTGCGAATCGGCGACGATCCCGCCGCTGGCTTGGAGGTGGTAGGTCCAGCCATCCGCACCGTGCATGTCGCACGGCACCACAATGGTGCGAAGCGCCAGCGCGATGTCCATCTGGCCGTCGAGGCCGACGTAGCCCATGCCGCCGCCGTAGGGGCCGCGGCGAATGGGTTCGAGTTCATCGATGATCTGCATGGCGCGGATCTTGGGTGCGCCGGAGATGGTGCCGACGGGCAATGCGGCCCGCAGCGCATCCCAGCAGTCCAGGCCGTCGCGCAGTTCGCCGGTCACGGTGCTGCTGATGTGCATGACGTGGCTGTAGCGCTCGACTTCCATGACCGCAGGCAATTGCACCGTGCCGGGCTTGGCGACCTGGCCGACGTCGTTGCGGCCCAGATCGACGAGCATGATGTGCTCCGCTCGCTCCTTCTGATCGGCGAGCAGATCCTGCTCGAGGGCACGATCTTCTTCAGGTGTGCTGCCGCGTTTGCGGGTGCCGGCGAGCGGACGGTTGGTGACGATGAAGGCGGAGTCCTTTCGCCGCACGCGACAGAGAATCTCGGGGCTGCTGGCGACAAGGATGCACCCACCGGTCTGCATGTAGACCATGTAGGGGCTGGGGTTGACGGCGCGCAGCGCGCGATACACGTCGAACGGGTCGGCCTTGCTCTTGCGCTCGAAGCGCTGGCCGAGGACGACCTGGAAGATATCGCCGGCGCGGATGTACTCAAGCGCCTTGTCGAGCATCGCCGCGTGCTCTTCGCGCGTCATGTTGCTCGCGAGAGCGGCGGGCGGAGCATCGGACGGCACGCGCCCGGCGGGCAGGGGCTTGCTGTGGGTCTGAATCTCGACGACGCGGCGCTCGAGCTTGCTGACGGCCTGGTTGTAGACACCGACGATGTCTGCATCGGACGCGACGAGCGCGAGCTGCACCACGTGCACCATCTTGTCCACGTGATCGAAGATCACCACGCCGTCGTAAAGAGCGAACGCAACGTCGGCCAGGTGGCGGTCGTCGCGGGGCGGGTGGTTGAGCTTTTCCGGTTCGGCGTAGCGCACGGCGTCGTACGCGGCGTAGCCCACCCAGCCGCCGAGAAAGCACGCCGGCAGGGCATCGCGGGCGGAGGTTGCGGGCAGCGAGAGTTCGACGTTGGCGGTCTCTCGACGCATGCGGGCGAGCGGGTCGTCGGACCCGAAGTTGCCGGTGGCGACGATCTCCTTGATCGGGCGCGCGGAGAGGATGGAGTAGCGGCCCTGGCGCTCGCCGCCTTCGACGGACTCGAGCAGGAACGACGGCGCGGTGCGTTCATCGGGCGCCACGAGGCGGCGGTACGCGAGCACCGGTGTCAACTGATCCGCAAGCAGGCGGATGCGGAGCGGGACGGCGAGCGTCTTGCCCGGGCTGGCCGAGCGCGCTCGCGTGACATGGGACACAAAGGCGTCCCGGGACAGATTCAGGTGCTCACCGGACATGCCCCGATCGTACGGCTACTTCGTCAGCACGTAGTACACGCACACCGGCCGGAAGCGGTGCCGCAGCCGCGTCGGGTGGTAGACCGTGTTCCAAAGAAACAGTTGCGACAGGAGCGCATCGACCCGGGTGCACCAATCGACGTTGTAGACCTCCAGACCCATGCGGGCGGCCAGCACCGTCCACGGGCGGAACGTGTGCATGGCGCGACGGACGATGCGGAGACCCGCGCGGTCGACGGCGGCGTCGAGGATGCCGGGCGGGATGCCCCGCTCGTGCATGGTGAGCCCGCCGCGGGCCTGACGCCAATCACCCATCGAGGTCACAGGCTCGTGAATCAATGCAAAGCCGCCGGGCGCGAGGACGCGGCCGATCTCGCCCACCACGTGCGTCACGTTGGGCACGTGGTGCAGCACGGCGAAGCAGGTGATGAGGTCAAACGTGTTGGAGTCGAACGGCATGTCGCCGCTGGGCTTCGGCGGAACCCACTGCGCGGGCTTGCCGAAGACGCTTTCGCGGCGCATCTGCTGCGAAGGCTCGAGGATCGTGAAATGATCGACGCGCGGCGCGATGGGTTCGAACTCGTCGCCGTACGCGCTGCCGACGCCCAGGGCCCGGGCGAAGCGACGCTCGGGCAGGTGCCGGTAGCCGTGCAGGCGGTTCATCGCGTGGTAGTAGTAGCGATACGACTTCTCGTCCTTGGCCCCGAGGTTGGCGTAGCCCTCTTGTTCATCGACGTACCACCGCGCGATCTGCTCGGGCGTGAAGTCGTCGCCGTAGAGGCGTTCGCCCCGGAGGCAGATCTCGATGATGCGGTCATCGGCGAGCTGGGGGGGCGGTGTGGATGTTGTTGTCAATGAGGGCATTGGACCAGATGTGTCAAGTTCCACACGTTCTTGCGATCGTCGGATCAAGGTTGCGTGATTTCTGGCGGCGATTGTGTCGTGGTTGGCACCCGATTCGTGAAGAACGTCGGCGCAACAGATGTTGCGCATGCGGCGACATTGGTGCCCCACATTCATGGGCACAGCGAAGCTCGCGTCGGCGGGTGTCGGCAAACCGATGACGGGCGCTCGTTTGGCGCTTTCGCCCGCGGCCTACGAAATCGTCAGCAGCGGTTTCTCACGGCCGGAGCGCATCGCGCCGAGGGCGATCTGGGATTCGAGGTTCTGCACAAGCGATTCGAGCGAAGCCTTGAGGCGCGTGCCCGCGGCGTCGGTGCCGGTGAAGTTGGCGGTCGGATCGCCGCTGTCGCTGTTGGCGCGGAGGCTCATGGTGATTGGCACGCTGCCGATGAACGGCACGCCCAGGCGCTGGGCCATGACTTCAGCGCCGCCCTTGCCGAAGATGTCGTAGACCTTGCCGTCGTCACCGACGAAGGAGCTCATGTTCTCGACGACGCCCAGGACCTCGATGTTGAGCTGCTGGAACATGCGGGCGGCGCGGATGGCGTCGTCGAGCGCGACCTTCTGCGGCGTGCAGACCACCACCGCGCCGGTGAGCGCGAGCGATTGGGCCATCGTCAGGGCGATATCGCCGGTGCCGGGGGGGAGGTCGATGATGAGGTAATCGAGCTCGCCCCACTGGGTCTGCTCAGTGAGTTGCTTGAACGCGCCGTGGGCCATCGGGCCGCGCCAGATGAGCGGGCGATCGGCGTCGACGAGTTTGCCGATGGTGATGGCCTTGATGCCGTGGATGTAGAAGGGCTGGAGCTTGCCGTTGAGCACGGCTTGCTCGAGCGGGGCGAGCCCGAGCATGGTGGGCATCGACGGGCCGTAGATGTCGCCATCGAGCAGGCCGACGGCGTGTCCTTTGCGCGCGAGGCCGACGGCGAGGTTGAGCGAGATGGAGGATTTGCCGACGCCGCCTTTGCCGGCGCCGACGGCGATGATGTGCTTCACGCCCGGGATGCCGCCGCCGATGGGGCGGTTGGTGGGCTGCAGACCGGGAATGGGCGTGTGCCCGGCGGAGCCGGGCGCCGGGGCAGCGTTCGCAGCGGCGGACGCACTCGCTGACGCTCCGGGCTCGCTTGATGCGGGAGAGACCATGCCGCCGAAGCGGGCGGTGTGGAGGACGGTGCCGGCGTCGTCGACGAACTCGATGATGAAGGAATCGACCTTGGTGCCGTTGCGCTGGGCGACTTGGGAGAGCTTGGCGTGGGAGAGCTGGGCGACCTGGTCAAAGACGGCGCGGCCGGCGCTTGCGGGCATGTGCAGCCGGATGGAGGCGTAGGTGTCGCAGGCGCTGACCCATTGGAGGGCGCCGGAGGAGACGAGGTCCTTGCCGCGGACGGGATCGGCGACGCTGGTGAGGCAGCTGGAAACGAAGTCTTTGCTCAGGGACATGTGTGGATGCTAGAGCGAGGAAATGGCGAGCGGCGGGGGTGGTGGTTGGTGGTGGGGGCGGCGGGGAACGGTCGCAACCGCCCCGTGGCGAGGGTGCTGCGGCTCGCTGGTTCGATACCGCGTGCTACTGCACCGCGCCGCCGCAGAGCAGGATCTCGTACGCCTGCACAAAGAGCGTGAAGTCGAGATCATCGACGAAGCCGTCGCGGTTGATGTCGGAGGGGCAACCGACGGGCATGGCGGGGTCGAGGCAGTCGAGGAGGTCGTACGCGGGGGCGAAGACGGAGAAGTCGCCGTCGTTGACGACGTTGTCGCAGTTGAGGTCCGAGGCGCAGATGGTGACGGTTGCCTTCACGGTGGTGGTGGTGCCGCAGTCTCCGGTGACGATGGCGTCGTACTCACCCTCGTCGGCGTAGCCGAATCCGGAAACGATCATGTTGGCGGTCGTGCTGCCGGCGATGAGCGAGCCGGTGCCGGTGGTGCCGTCGGAGAGCGGCGTGCCGTTGCGGCGCCACTGATAGGTGA
>JBILLU010000037.1:0-22844 GCA_044375915.1 Phycisphaerales bacterium | reverse complement strand
GCGATCGTGCAGGTCGCCCGATCCGCGGGCCTCGCCGGGGCGACGGTGCTTCGCGGGGTCTTGGGTTACGGGGCGAATTCGCTGCTGCACGGTCCGGCGCAGCCGGGGCTGCCAAGCGAGCTGCCGTTGGTGGTCGAGATCGTGGATCGAACCGAAAAAATCAAGGCGTTTCTGCCTACGCTCGACAAGATGGTTCGCGAGGGTCTGATGACCTTGGAGAAGGTCAGTATTGTGATGTACCGCAGCCGCGGGGCCTGACGCCAGATCTGCTCCCACGTTTCGGTCGTGACAAGGATGTCCGCATGTCGCAGGTCTTTCCCGGTTCCTATCCGATCTCTCACTGCAGCGGCGTTTGCGCCGCGACAGCACGGCAACTCGCCGCCGGCGAGAAGTACGTCGCTGCGTTGATTTCGCAAGGCGAGGAGCTGGAACGTCGCGATTACTCGCTCGAAGCCTGGACCACCGGCTCGCGTCCGTCTGGTCTGTTTGCCTCGTGGGTCTCGATGTATCGCGGGAGCAACGTCGCTGCAAAGTCCACGCTCTCAGACGATGAGGCCGCGGACCTCTTCGAGCAGCTCGCTGAGGCGCAAGCCCCGACGCAGCAAGCATTCCGGTACATCCTGTCGCTGTTCCTGGTTCGCCGCAAGCTCTTTGTCTATGACAGTGCGGCGAGCGGCGTGATGAAGATCCGCCGCCGCACCCGCGCGAATGAGCCGCATGCGCCGATCGTTGAAGTTGCGGAAGTGTCGATGTCCGACGAGTCGCTCACGGCGGCCATCGAACAGCTCAAAGAACTCATCCCCGACGGAGCGACCGCGTGAAACTGATCCGGCGATGGTGCTTCTCCGCCTTTGCCGCGGCATCGGCGTGCTCCGCGGTGTTGTTCGCTGGTTGTGGATCAACGCCGAAGCAGCCTTCACCAGGTCCTGTCGTGACGCGTCCGGCACCGGCGCCTTCGGTCGAGGCCGTTGTCAAGGCCCAGAACCAGCGCGTCGAGGGGCTGAGCTCGCTTTGGGCTCGGCACACGCTTCGGGTTTCCGGAAAGCTTGCGAATGCCAAGCTCGACAAGGAAGAAGCAGAGGGTCACTTTCAGCTGATTCTGCCGCGAAAGGTGGCAATCACGGTCACCAAGGTTGGTGAGACCTACTTCTACCTCGGCAGCAACGACGACCTGTACTGGTGGCTCGACCTGACCGAGGCCAAGCGAGGCTACTTCGGGCGCCACGCGCTTGCGACCACGACCACGGTTGACCGTTTCGGCATCCCGGTGCATCCGCTCGACCTGATCGAGTTGATGGCGATCACGCCCGTCGACGAGGCGTTGCTCAAGAAGCCCGGTGCGGTGACCACTCCGAAGTGGAGCAGCGATGGCCAGCTGCTTTGGTACGACGTTCCGGCTCGCGACGCCACCAAGCGTGTTCTGGTTGATCCAAAGTCGCTGGTGCCAGCGTTTGTTGAGCTGCTCGACAAGAACGGCAAAGTCATCGTCCGCGCCGAACTTTCGAACTACCTGGATATTCCGTCGCGTTCGAAGCCGGCCGCTCGGCCGCGGATTCCGACCCGCGTCACGATCGACGTGCCGCGCTCGGACTTGACAATTCTCATCAATCTGTACGACCCGGAGACCCGTACGCCAAAGGCGGTGGCGTTCGACTTTGCGTATCTGGCGAAGACCGCATATCCGATCAACGTTCTCGACGACCTCGACAAGCCGCTCGACCCGCCGGTGGAGAAGCCGGTGGAGAAGCCGGTCGGCGAGAAGTCCGTGCCTTGACGCTTCCTTCTCGACGAACACGCGACGCTTCGGCGCGATACTGTCTGAACATGCCGGCTTGGCTTCGCCTTCTGACAATCACGATCTTGATGATCGCATCAATCGCGCCGCAATCTGCGGCCGCGCTCCCAGGTGCGGGAAGCCCCTTGCGACCGGGCGAGACGTACCCCGGTACCTCGCACGCGTGGGCCGTCCTGCCGTCGGCCAGCGGTCGCGGCTACCTGCTGGTACATCTGCCTCCCCGCACCGCCAACGAGGGCAAGTCGGGTGCCGCCGCGGGCTCGGTTCGCTCGGGTTACCGTCTCGAAGAAGCTCCGGAGTCGATGGCCGCGTTTGGTGAACGCGTGTACCTGTTCTTCCGCCCCAAGCCGCGAGGCGATTCGCAGCACACAGCTCAACGAGCCGTGTTCTCGCAGTCGGTTCGGCGATTCGCGCAGTCGGAGTTGTGGGTCGATGAGCCGTCGGGCCGGTTGGAGACCGTCGCGGCGATACCGGACGCCGGCGACTTGCTTGCAACCGCCGCGGACGATCGTGGACCCATCGCTCTCCTGCAACGCGCGGGGAACGCGGAGCTGCTTGTTCTGGCTGATGGAGAATGGAAGAAGCTCGAGCTACCCGCCGAAGTCGCGTCCGGTATCGAGTTTCGAAGTGGGCCCGTCGGGCTCGGCGTTGAAGCCTCCATGCTGCGCATCGCGATCCGCCGGGGCCAGCAGTTCCTGGAGGCGAGCACAACGCTCGAATCCCTCCGCAGCCCCAAACCAGATTGGACGCTCACGCGTCAGGATGTGCCTGGCTTCGCCGCCCTCGGTAGCGCTACGCAGTTCCAGAGATCCGTCGGCCGCTGGATCGTTACCGACACGATTGATGCCAGCCGCGTCGTCTTGCAGGTGATCGACGGAGCGAAATTGACGGCCCTGGCAACGGTCGAAGTTCCGCATTCGGTCCGCACGATCACGGTTCAGCCCGGCGCCGGACGCTGGATCGTGTTGAGCACCCAGTCCCCATCGACTCCGCGGGACATGACGAGCGTCTTCGCGCAGGACTCGCCAACGCGTGTCACCGAGGTATCACTGCTCACCGGCGCGGTGCTTTACAACGACCGGCTGCACGCAGCGAGCCCGCTTGGAACCAACGAGTTCCGCGTGCTCGCTGTCTTATTGATGCTCGCGATGGCGATGGTGCTGGTGCTCGTACTGCGAGGGCAGCCCGATGCAATACACCTTCCGGACGGATTCGCGTTCGCCGAACCGGTCCGTCGCATCGTCGCAGGCGTGCTTGATGTCGGGCTTGCGGCATTGCTTCTGCCCCGCGTGATCGCGTTCACGTCCGCTGGTGCGGGAGACCTCTTTTCACTCTTCGACCCGCAAACATGGATGAGCGGCGACGCGGTCCGGATCTTGCTGACGTTGGCCACAATCGGAGTCGTCATCGGGACGCTGACTGAATGGCTCTTTGGCCGCACGCCCGGCAAGCTGATCACCGATTGCGAAGTGGTCGCGATCGTCTCGGGGGCAGAGACAACTCAGAACAAGGGCGACGTTGCCAGGCCTTCGCTGGCTTCGTGCCTGATCCGCAACTGCGTGAAGTGGTTCCTGAGTCCCGTCGCGATGCTTGCTCTGTTTGACGACAGTGGGCGTCACCGTGGCGACCAGATCGCTCGTGCCGCGGTTGTTGTTGAGATCCGCGACGAGGACGATATTGACGACGCGGAGTAGCCAGGCCGCGCGGTGCTGCTCGAGTGGGCCTTGGAACAACGCGAATGAAAAAGAACCCCGCGTTCCACGCGGGGTTCCTTGCATCGGGAGACATTGCCGGAGCGTTCCGGCGAAGAACCGAGTTCCGAAACTCAAACCTTGAACCGGCCCACCAGTCCGCGGAGTTTCTCGGCTTCCTGGCTGAGGACGGTTGCCGCTTGGGCGGCCTGATTGGCGCCCTGGGTCGACTCGCGTGTCACCGAGTCGATCTGCTCAACGCTGCGGGCGATCTGTTCCGCGGCGGCTGACTGCTCTTCGGCGGCGGCGGCGATGGACTCGACCATCGACGTCACGTTCTGCGAGCCCGCCGTGATCTTCGAGAGCGCCTCGCCGGCCGAGCGGGCCAGATCGACGCCCTTGGTCACGCGCTGGCTGCCCGCTTCGATCGTCTGGACGGCACGCTGCGTGTCGTCCTGAATCTCGCGGATGCTCTTGGCCACTTCTTCGGTCGCTGTCGTGGTGCGCTCGGCGAGCTTGCGAACCTCGTCGGCAACCACCGCGAACCCGCGGCCGTGCTCGCCCGCTCGGGCCGCCTCGATCGCGGCATTGAGCGCGAGCAGGTTGGTTTGGTCTGCGATGTCATTGATGACCTTGATGATCTCGCCGATCTGCTCGCTCTTCTTGCCGAGCTGCGTGACGGCCGTGGCCGACTGCGTCACGTCGCCTGCGATCGCGTTGATCTCGTCGACCGTCTGGGTCACGACCGCCCCGCCCTCATCGGCTTCCTTGCGGCTGTCGGTCGCGGCCTTCGTGGCGTCGGTCGACTTCTTGGCGACCTCGGTCACGCTCGACGCGAGTTCCTCAACCGCTGCGGATACCTGCTGGCTCTGCTGGCCC
The DNA here is from genome assembly GCA_044375915.1 of Phycisphaerales bacterium. Taxonomy (GTDB): domain Bacteria; phylum Planctomycetota; class Phycisphaerae; order Phycisphaerales; family UBA1924; genus JAFEBO01. The sequence continues at coordinate 18,479 of JBILLU010000037.1, read as the reverse complement.
TGCTTCTGCAGGCCCGATGCCATCTCCTCCGCGGAGCTGGCAATCTCCGTCGCCGCCGACGCAACCTGGTTCGTCGCGCCCGCCACCTGCCCGATGATCTTGTGGAGGTTGTCCACGAAGACGTCGAACCAGTGGGCCAGGCGGCCGATCTCGTCACCGCGGTTCATGTTGATGCGCTTGGTCAGGTCGCCGTCACCGGTCGCGATCTCCTTGACCAGATTGATCAGGTTGTTGAGAGGCTTGGCGACCAGGCTGCGAAGCAGCAGCACGAAGCCACCGAGCGCAAAGCCCACCAGAGGCACGGTCACGAACAGGGCGTTGCGAGTGAACGCAGCGACCTGCGCGTCCATCGGAGCGAGCGGCATCGCCACCTCGAAGGCGCCGTGCATGTCGCCTTCCTTCCAGTTCTCCATCGCGAAGCCAAGCTCGTCCTTGCCGGTCCGCTTGCCGCTCTCGTCAACGACGGAGAGCTTCTCAGGGTCGCCGTGGCACATCATGCAGGAGGCGTCGAGCTTGATCGCGCGCATGTAGTGCAGGGTGTTGGTCTCTTCGTCGATCTCGCCGACGCTCTCGACGCCCTTGGCCTTGAACTCCTCGGTCAGCTTCTGCAGAAGCTTGGCGCGGAACGTGCCGGCGGCCGGCTCGTTCTCTTTGTTGCGGGCCTGAAAGGCCGGGACTTTGAAATCGAGGCCTTCACGCTTCGCGGCCTTCTCCGCAGCGGTCCATCCGAACACAACGGGGATCGCGGTGAAGAACTTGGTGTCCCGGTACGTCTTCCCGGCAGCGATCTGAGCTTTCGCATCCGCGAGGAGGCCCTTGACGTCGACCGCGCCGTGGCGGATGGACTGCGACTGCAGCGACTTTGCCTCATCGGCCACGGCCGTGAAGGACGCTGCCTTCTCCATCATGTCCTTCTCGACGTCGTGCTTGTAGGCACGGATGAACAGGATGAAGTTGACGCCGACGATGGTCACGACCAGGCACGCCACGGTCATGACGATCTTCGAAATCACACCCAATGAACGCTTTTCTTCTGCCATGTCTGAGCCTCCCGGGCTGAACCGTTGCGGAATCGACCGCCTTCACGGGACAGCGCAGAGATTTCGGCTCGGATAAGGGAGTCCTGAATCGGTTTCTGGAAATGACTTCGTTCGGGCCCTTGCCACGCCCTAAAGCTTGCCGTCGTTTCCACGTCGGGCAGGCTTGCCTAGGTTGCGATGTGCGCCCAGAGTCGCGCGCAACAAGCCCGAGTTATGCGGCGGGCTGCTCAGTCGCATGGGCCAGCAGGTCCGAATATCCGCACGAAATCGGCTCTCCCAAGACGGGCGACAAGGCGGTCCGCAGCCGCGCGATCGCGTCGCGGCAGGCTTCTTCGCCGCAGGCCTTGGTCACCATGGCTTCCATCTCGATGAAGTCACCCAGATCGGTCACCTGATCGAGATGGATCCGCACGTTTCCGTACAGCAGCAGTTCCCTGGTCTTCTTCACGACGAGCCACACGGGCAAGGGCGAGATCCCGAAACGTTCGTGCGCCTCAGCCTCGGAGTAGATCATGAACTGGCTGAGCTTGGGCTTGGACTCGTCGGGTCGCTGATAGAAGATCCACTCGGTCGGCTCGCCGATGGTCTCGCGTTTCTTCAGCCGTGCGTCGGCGACGCGGTAGTACGTATCCGTCTGTTCGAGCGTGCCCACCATCTTGGCCCCCAGCTCCAGGCAGATGGGTAGGGCCAGGGTGAGGTCCCGCAGCTCGGCTTTGAACTCGACGTTGCGCATGGTGCCGTCGTCCTGGGCGTCCGGTAATCCGACTCTGTGATGGACGCGATCCATGCCAAGATGCTCCACGCGGGGGCGAATGCAAGACCTAGCGAACAGTTTCGAGCGCCTTCAGCAGGGCCGCCTCGTCCCAGACCGCAACACCCAGTTCCCGGGCCTTGTCGAGCTTACTGCCGGCGCTCTCGCCCGCGATCACCAGGTCCGTCTTCTTGGACACCGAGCCCGAGACCTTGGCACCCAGCGCTTCCAGCTTTTCGGCCAGGTCCGCCCGCTCGAAGTTCGCGAGCGTGCCCGTCAGCACAATCGTCTTTCCCGCGAACGGCGAGTTCGTCGGTGCGGCTGCCTTGGCCGGGTCGCGGTAGTCCTTGGACGTCAGATCCAGCCCCAGCGATTGCAGATCGTCAAACGTCTTGCGGGCGGGTTTCGAGTGCAAGTACGCGTGCACCGCCGGTGCGGTGTCCTTGCCGAGGCCCGTCTCCGGCCGCGCCTGCGGGTCGGGGTCGTAACCGAGCTCGACCGCTCGTTGCTTTGCCAGCGCCTTAGGCATCAGCCGCTCGGCTTCCGCTGCCAGCAACGCGTCGAGGTCCTGGAACACCCGGGCCAATTGCTTGCCCGTGGTGTCGCCGATATGCCGGATGCCCATGCTGCCCAACAGCCGCGCCAGACCGCGGCCTTTCGACTCCTCGATCCCCGCCAGCAGCGCATCCACCTTCTTCTCGCCCAGGCCTTCCAACTCCAGCAGCTTGGCCCGGTGGTTCTTCAACCGGTACACATCCGCAAACGAATTCAGCGGCACCACGCCGCTAGCGCGGATCAGCTGCACCGTCTTCTCGCCCAGCCCCTCGATATCCATCTGCTTGCGGCCCGCGAACCAGATCAACTTCTCCTCGACCTGTGCCGCACACTCGGGGTTCACGCAGCGCCGAACGGTCTCCAGCGTCGGGTTCTCCGCGGCCTCCAGCGGCTCGACCTCCACCGGCCCGCCGCACTCGGGGCACTTGTCGGGCGCCACGATCTTCTTCGCGTTCTTGGGGCGCTTCGCGAGCACCACGCCGACGACCTGCGGGATGATCTCGCCGGCCTTCTCGACATACACCGTGTCGCCGATTCGTATGTCCGTGCGTGTCCCCGCCTCCTCCGTCTCCGCGTCGCGGATGCGCCCGTAGTTGTGCAGCGTCGCGTGCTTCACGACCGTGCCGGCGATCAGCACCGGCTCCATCACGGCCCGCGGCGTCACCTTGCCGGTCTTGCCCACCTGATGCAGCACGTCGAGCAGCACAGTGGTCTTGCGCTCCGCGGGATACTTGAACGCGATCGCCCAGCGCGGGCTCTTGGACGTGAGGCCCAGCTCCTGCTGGCGGGCGTAGGAATCGACCCGCACCACCATGCCGTCGGTCGCGAAATCAAGCCCGTGCCGCTTCTGATCAAAGTCGCGGATCGTGGTCAGCACGTCGTCGATGCTGCGGCAGACCTTGGTGTGCTTCGCCGTCGGCTGCGGCAGGCCCAGGGCCCGGATCGCTGCCAGGAACTCCGAGTGCGACGCGGCGAACGCCAGCGCGTCGCCACTCTTCTCGACAATCACCTCGCCGCGGCCGTGGGCGCTGAACATCAGTCCACGCGACGCGGCGACCTTGGGGTCGAGGTTCTTCAGCGTCCCCGCGGTCGCGTTCCGCGGGTTCATGAGCAGTTCCTCGCCGGTCCTCTCGCGTTCCTGATTGAGCCGCTCGAACGAGGCCGTGGGCATGTAGACCTCGCCGCGGACCTCAAGAACCTTCGGCACGCCCACCGACTTCTTACCCTGCGACTCCAGCACCAGCGGGATCGCACGGATGACTCTGGCGGCATGGGTGACATCGTCGCCGGTCGTCCCGTCTCCGCGGGTGACGGCGTGCACCAGCGTGCCGTTCTCGTATCGCAGCGACATCGCCACTCCGTCGATCTTGGGGTCGCAGACGATCGCGACCTTGTCCGCCGAATCGCCCGCGTCGTCTCCGCCAAAGAGCGACGCCCCGCCCTTGCCTGCCTTCCTGCCTGAGCCGCTCACGCGGGCGTACCACTCGCGCACGTTGGCCTCGTCGTACGAATTGTCGATGCTCAGCATCGGCGCCGCGTGCTTGATCTGCCGGAAGCCGTCGATCGGCTCGCCGCCGACTCGCTTGGTCGGGCTGTTGGGGTCGGCGAGCTCAGGATGACGCGACTCGAGGTCGGCGAGCTCCTTGAGCAGCCGATCGAACTCCGGATCGCTCATGATCGGCGAAGCATCGGCGTAGTACGCCCGGTTCGCGCGCGTCAGGAGCGCCCGCAGTTCTTGGATGCGGTTGGTCTCGACGGCGGATGGCGACTCTCGGCGGCTCACGCGACAATGCTACCACGCCGAGCGAGCTTGCCGCCGCTCCCGAACACGCTCGAAAACAGGCTTCAGACCGTGCTCAACAGCTCGGCGGCCTGACCGGCCATCATCATGCCCCGGGTGACCATCGACATCGGCATCGTCGGCTCCTCGGGCTTGGCGACGCGGCCCTTCGGGATCTCGTAGAGATAAACAAAGTAGCTGTTGTACCGCTCGTCCGTGCTTGTGAAGGGCAGGTGCATCGAGCGGCCGGTCAGCCACTTGGGCAGCGGCACCCAGCGCCCGGTCTGGTAGTGCTCCTTGAGCTTGAACCCGTGACGCTCGGCGACCGCCTGGAACTCGTCGTCGCTCCAGAAGTTCGCGTACACCGCGTTCTTGCCCTTGCGCAGCACCTTCTCGCACTTGCCGTTGCCGATCGTGCACAGGAACTTGGCCCCCGGCTTGGCCACGCGTTTGATCTCTTCCATCGCCTTGTCGATGTCGGGGATTTGCTCGAGCATCTCGATGCACGCGACAATGTCGCAGGTGTTGTCAGCGACCGGGATGTCGGTGATGCTGGCGAGACAGAAGTTGACAGCCGGGTCGCGCTTCACCACGCGGTGGACCTGGAACTCGCTGACCGCGAACTCGATCGTGTTGTACGCCATGCCTTTGGGCAGGAAGCGCCGGAACGACATGTCGCCCGGGCCACACTCGAGGAAGACCGAGTCGGGCTTCACGTATCGGCGCAGCCACTTCCCGAGCTGGTGCTGCAGGTACTGATGCCCGAGAATTTCCTCGGTCGCCCGCGTGAAGGGCCACGCGAGCGACTTGAGCATGATCGACTTCTTGGAGTTGGGCCGGATGCCAGCCAGCGCCTGATCCAGACCCGCGTCGCCGCGGGTCGCGATCGGGAGCGATTCGGACACCGGAATCTCAATTCCCGCGCAGTGGACGTGCTTGTTGGTTCGCCAATGGATCTTCCCGCGCATATGGCCTCCTCGAGTGCCACACTTTGCGAGAAGGCGTCCGTTGGGTTCGAGCGATTATCAGAATCGAGTTCAGATTTCGCACTTGATATACGCATGTAAATAGCAAGTTACGGCGAGACCGCAGCCAACGCGGCGGCACAGCAATGGCCAGGCCGAGCCGCTCGAAGCCGTCGACCCGGTGACGGCCGGCGTTGGCGAAGTCTGGAGCGACTGCTCTACCGTCGCCGCGATCTCGACGATCTCGTGCAGCACCCGGCGCTGCGTCTCGGGGTCCTTCTCCAGCGTCTCGAAGCCCGCGAGGAAGCTCTGAGCGAACTCTCTCTACGCTGGCGACGAGGCATCGACCATGTTGCCGAAGTGGGTCTGGCCCTCGATTCCCAAGGAGGTGAGGGAATGCCGCCCAGGACCTGCCGCAGCCCGAGCAACCGATCGCGGATCTGGTCGGACAATGGCGGGATCTTCTCTTTGACCTTGTCGCGCAGGCCGTCGCTCTCAACGTGCGGGGCGACGAGTTTCACTTGCTCCAGTTTCGGACGCAGATCGCTCACGGTGCTGAACTTGTATCGCGACGCCGCCCACTACCTCACGCCCGATATGATGCGGCCGCATGACGGCCACCGCCCACCCCATCGACGGCAACGCCCTTTCCGCCCGCATTCGCTCCGGTCTGAGCGAGCGGGTGCAGGCGCTCCGGTCCCGCGGCCGGGTTGTGCGTCTCGACGCCGTGCTCGTCGATTCCGGCGACTCCGCCGCCCGCGTCTACGCCGACAATCAGGCCAAGACCTGCGCCGGGCTGGGCATCGAGTACAAGTTCCACCTGCTGCCCGCGGGCTCGGCGTACGACGACATCGCCGGGCGTGTGCTTCTGCTCAACACCGAGGACACTGTGCACGCGATCATGCTCCACCTGCCGCTGCCGGAGGGTGTTGAGGCCTACCGCGTGCAGCGACTGATCGCGCCCGAAAAGGACGTCGAGGGCGTGAACCCCGCCAATATTGGCAACATCGTCTACGGGCGCTCCAGCCTCGCGCCGTGCACCGGGCTCGCCGTCATCAAGATGATTGAGTCCGTCGTGCCCGACACCGCCACCGGCATCCTCGGCATCGACTCGCCCCACGGCCCTTTGCTCCGCGGCAAGCGTGCGGTGGTGGTGGGGGCCAGTGACGTCGTCGGCAAACCCATCGCCGTACTGCTCATGCGTCAGGACGCGACCGTCGTCTCCTGCAACAAGTACACCCCGGGGCTGGCAGAGATCGCCCGTGCTGCCGATGTGCTGGTCGCGGCAGCTGGCGTGCCTGGGCTCATCACAGCCGACATGGTCAAGCCCGGCGCGATCGTGATCGACGTCGGCGTCAACCGCGTCAAGGGCGTCGACGGCAAGATGAAGACGGTCGGCGACGTCGATTTCGACCGGGTGAAGGCGGTGGCGTCGCACCTCAGCCCTGTCCCCGGCGGCGTGGGCCCCGTTACGGTCGCGATGCTGCTCGAGAATGTCGTGCAATCCGCGGAGCACGCGTCGCGTTAGACGTAGGGACTCGGCCAGCCCGCCTGCTCACCACAGCGAGCCGGGGCGTCCTCGCCCAGGGCGAAAGGACGTACGAACTTCGAGAGGGTGAATCGGTTGCACCGGGGCGAGGACGCCCCGGCTCGCTCTACCCACCGCTCAACCCGCCGCAATCGTGCCAAACCACGCCTTCTCTCGTCTCCGCACCCCGCATGGATCAAACCCCTGCACCTTCCCGCGTCTGGATCGGTATCGGTTCTATCATTTCGACAGCTCGTTTCGTTCGGAATCCATCGGGGCACGGCTGCCCCGTCTGACACGCCGAGGTACCCATGACGGCCCTTGCCTTCCTCAACGACTTACTCGCTCCGGGGCACCTGATCATCCTGCTGGTGATCGGCCTGCTCTTCTTCGGCCGCCGCCTGCCCGAGGTCGGTCGCAACGTTGGCCGCAGCATCGTCGAGTTCAAGAAGGGCCTCAAGGGCATCGACGAAGAAGTAAACGAAGCAGAGGATCGCCAGCGTCGCCGCGACGCCGAGCGTGATGGCTCCCGCGATGGCCGCGGCCGCGACCCCTATGTCGACGACCGCCCCCGCGCCCCACTCCAGTCCGGCCCCTCCGGCTCCTACGACTCGCGCCCCCGCGAGGGCGAACGGGTCGCCCCGCGCGACGACGCCCGCGACAGCCACTAGCGAACTGAATGCGTCCCGTTGCGTTGACGAGCCCGGAGCGTGAGCGACGGGTCTTTGGTTTTGTGCGCCACGGTGGCCCACTCGCTCACGCTCGGGGCTCGTTACGCAGGCGCACGATCGAACGTTACCCGCGGATGCCGCCGCTCGTCAGGCGGCATACACTCCCGCCCGAAGCCGAGGTAGCTCAGCTGGTTTAGAGCGCTGGATTCATAACCCGGAGGTCGGCGGTTCGAGTCCGCCCCTCGGCATTTCCCCTTCTCAGTTGGATGGTTCCAAACGCGCCACACGCACCGCGTGCGGTTGCGGTACGCGCTCGGCGTCGAATTCCGGGCGCATTGCATGCGTCGGAACGGCAGCCAACTCGGGCCTGCCCAAGAAACAAGAGCGGCCGGAAAAGAACAAGGCCCGGATCGCTCCGGGCCTTGCGTTCACTCTGAACTGATCAGAGACGAGCGACTTGATTACCAGCCGCCGCGATCGCCACCGCGACCGCCGCCGCCGAAACCACCACCGCCGCCGCCGCCACCGCCACCGAAGCCGCCGCGGCCACCGCCGCCGCCGCCACGGCCGCCGAAGCCGCCGCGACCGCCGCCGCCGCCGCCACCGAAGCCACCACGGCCGCCGCCGCCGCCAGCCTCACGCGGGCGAGCCTCATTGACGGTCAGGTCGCGACCGCCGAAGTTCTGGCCGTTGATCGCGTTGATCGCAGCCTTGGCCTGTTCATCGTTGGGCATCTCGACAAAGCCGAAACCGCGCGGACGGCCGGTCTCGCGGTCCATCACGAGCGACGCCGAGGAAACCTCGCCGTGCGCCTCGAAGAGCGAACGCAGCTCGGCCTCGGAAGTCTGGAAAGAAAGGTTGCCGACATAGAGCTTCATACGCGAATCCATCTGCCCTTGAGAAATTGAAACCGGTGCTTGAACTCGGGCAGAGAAAGCGTCGGCGATCCTGAACGGCCCCCGACTACCGGGGGCTGAGAACCTGAATCAGCAGAAGTGTAGCAGCCCCGGTGCCTCCGCGTCGGCCCGTGTCTGGCTGCCCGTTTCAACGAGCAATCTGTCTCCGGCGCGTCCCCGTCCCTTCGCGGAGCCATCCGCAGATCACCCGACTTGGCGGGTTCGGCGACCCTTCATGCCAACGCCCACGAACTTCTGGACCCCGCAATCTGCTTCAATAGTTGCGGTGCCCGCACGCATCGAGAGGCGAGCGGCACGGGAGTCGCGCCATGGCATTACCCAAGCGTCGTCGTTTCGTCGGTCGGTCCGGCTTTGCCGCTGGTCTTGCCCTAGGCCTGGTGGCCGCCCTCGGCGTTACGTTCGGGGGAGGCGCGATGCTCGGCGTTGCCCGGGAGCAACCCGCCGGATACATCGACCCCGATGGTCTGCTTGTCTATGCCCCGAGGGTGCTGGACCCATGGAAGGTCATCGGCTTCGCCTCCGGTGAACGCAACGGCAAGGTCTACCTCTACCGCCTCTTTGAAAACGGAGCGATCGACTACGTCACGCCCCACGACGGCCCGCGTTCTGCGCAAGGAATTGCGACGTGGACGCCGATCCCGATCGACCCGAAGCTCTGCCGCCCGATCGAGAAGTGACCGAGCGCCTCTGGTTCACGCTGATCGCGTGCGATTCTTCTTCGCCGACACACGCAGCTCGCACGCCGTGCCGAACTCGCTGCAGATCGGGTGCCCGTCGCACGCGACGCCTCGGGCTTTGCACGCTCGTCGCCCGTGCCAGATGAACTGATGGCTGAGCTCACACCAGCGATCCTGTGGCAGGAGCGCCATGAGCCGTTGCTCGATCTTCTGAGGATTCTCGCCCGGCTTTGCAAGCCCAAATCGAATCGCCAGCCTCTGAATGTGCGTGTCCACCACGAATCCGACGTTGATGTTGAAGCAGTTCCCGAGTACCACGTTCGCCGTCTTGCGGGCCACGCCGCGGAGCTGCAGCAACTCGTCCATCGTCCGCGGCACCTCACCTCCGAAGCGTTCAACGAGCATCTTGCAGGAGTCATGAATCGACTTCGCTTTGCTGCGAAAGAGCCCGATGGACCGGATGAACGGCTCGATCTCGGCGGGTGAGGCTCGCGCAAACGCTTGGGCGGTCGGGTACGCCGCGAACAAGGCAGGTGTGACCTTGTTGACGCTCACATCTGTCGCCTGGGCTGAAAGGATCGTCGCTACCAGTAACTGCAGGGGGTTCTCAAAGACGAGTTCGCAGTGCGCGTCCGCGTACTGGTCCCGCAGTGCGTCGGCAAGCCTCAGGGCCCGCGTTCTGGCCTGGGCAGTCACGCGTGGCGATGGGCGGGCGTTCGTGGCCATGGCGGAACGTAGCGTCGAATCTGCCTCCGCCGGAACGGCCGACGGGCCGCAGCATGGTTCGGCGGTCCGAATAACATATAACTCTTTGTTCGGCGAGCGTTTCTGATTGACCGGGTGGCCGGGTTCCGCGACAATATCGCACGGCAAAGGATTGCCTCCCCGTCATTGGGGGATTGGAGAGACAAGACATCCCGTTGCATGTTGGTCCGCCCGGTGCGAGTCGCCGGTAGCCTGATGCAGCCGCTCGGCGGTTTGCGTCGATGGCTTGGATTCTCGCGGTACCGCTCAGCGCCGGCTTGTCTGCAGACAATCGGGTTCCCCTGCTATTCGGGCCGCCGAGCGTTGTGGTGTTTCGCTCGGCGGCTCTCTTTTTGACCCGGGGGGCGCCGCGTATCCCGTTTGACCGCCCCGCTCATTTGCCTACCCTTCGCGTCCTGTAAGTCGGGCCTTGGCGGTCTTCTGCCGCCGGGCCCGGTCGCGCGACGCGACCATTTCCGGGCGGAGGATCCCCGTGTCAAAGAAGACCGCGAAGCCCAAATCCAAAGCCGCCGCGAAACCTGTGAAGCCGGCCGCAAAGAAGCCAGCTCCCAAACCAACGAAGCCCGCCGCCAAGCCGGCCGCGAAGGCACCCCCGAAGCCGGTCAAGGACGCCAAATCCTCCAAGGCTCCCGCGCCGGCTCCGGCCAAGTCCGCGCGCAAGGGCATCACGATCGTTGACACCAAGCCGCTGAAAAAGGGGAAGCCCAAGCCGTCGGTGCCGTCTGCGATCGCAAACCTCGCTGGCAGTCTGCTCGGCGCCGGAAAGGTTCGCAAGCCCCTCATTCCGTCGGGCCCGACGCTCAAGGGCTCGGGCGTCCCGCTCGGATACCAGGGCGGCGTGCAAGAGACTGAGATGCCCGAGATCAAGGCTAAGACGCCTTTCAACAAAGAACAGCTTGAGTACTACAAGCAGATCCTGATCCGCAAGCGTGCGGAGCTGATCGGCGACGTCTCGACCATGGAGCACGAAGCTCTTCGTGGTTCGTCGGGCTCGCTATCGAACCTGCCGCAGCACATCGCTGAGCAGGGTACCGACGCGTTCGATCAGTCCCTCTCGCTCGATCTCGCCGCGGCGGATCGCAAGCTGATCAAGGAAATCGAAGACGCATTGAAGCGGATCGCGGACGGAACCTTCGGCATCTGCGAATTGACCGGCAAACCGATCAAGGCCGATCGCCTCGAGGAACTTCCGTGGGCTCGTTACACCATCGACGCCGCACGCATGCTGGAGCGTCAGCAGATGTCGCGTCCGTGATCGGTTGACATTGATCTGCCATCGCTCATGTCCAGCGAGCCCACAGCATCCGTCCATCCCGACCATGCCGAGGCGTTGCCGACGGCGTTGCGGCCCGCTCGCCGATCGATCGGCGCGTGGGCGCTCTTCGTGGGCGTCATCGTTTTGGGGCTTGCATCGGACCTCTGGACGAAGTACTGGGCCTTCGGCACGATCGCGGGCACTCCGGTTACGTTCACGCGTGAGCAGGCGCTCGCCACCGCGCCCCTTTCGCTGCTGATCCCGCCGCACACGCCGCGGGTGATCGCCCCGAACCTTCTGAACTTCACGCTGGTGCTGAACCCGGGGGCGGTCTTCGGCATCGGGGCGGGACGGGTCGGATTCTTCATTGTCGTCACCGTGATCGCGGTGGCGTTTGGGCTCGGCGTCTTTGTGTTCGCGACTCGGGCGCGAGACCGCGCTGCCCATATCGGCCTGGGCCTCATCCTCGCCGGGGGGCTGGGCAATCTGTACGATCGCTTTTTCTATGGCTGCGTGCGCGACTTCATCCATCCGCTGCCCCGGGTGCGTTGGCCCGGGTCGACGCGCGAGGTCTGGCCGTATGTGTCGAACGTCGCCGATGCGTTGCTGCTGATCGGCATCGTGCTGCTCTTGTGGCACGCATGGCGTAGCGACACCGGCCGCGACGTCGGGGTGGAGGCGAAAGCATGAGCGGCGAGCCGCGGCTGAAGATCGCGTCGCTCACGCTCGGCCCGTTCGCGACCAATTGCTACATCGTGTCGGTCGACGGTTCGCCGGACTGCTTCATCGTGGACGCGAGCTTTGGAGGCGAATCGATCGTGCAGGCCGTGCGGCAAGCGGGGCTGACGCCTCGGGCGCTGGTGTTCACGCACGCCCACATCGACCACATCGCGGGGGCGCACGCCGTCAAGCGGGCGTTTCCCGAGATGCCGCTGTGGATCCACGAGCTTGAAACAGAGTGGCTGGTGAACTCGGAGCTGAACCTCAGCGCGCTGGGCGGCATGCCAGTGACCGCGCCGCCGCACGATCGGTCGCTGGCGGAAGGCGATGTGCTTGATCTTCCGGGCGGGCCGTGGGACGTGCTGCACACGCCGGGGCACTCACCCGGGAGCATCACGCTGGTATCGGCTCGCCACGGCGTCGCGTTCGTGGGTGATGCGTTGTTCGCGGGATCGATCGGGCGGACCGACTTTCCGGGCTGTAGTTTCGAGGCGCTCGAGCGGAGCATTCGGACGAAGATCTACGCGTTGCCGGGCGCGACCAAGTGCTTCCCGGGCCACGGCCCGACGACGACGGTCGAGCGCGAACGCGTCGGAAACCCGTTTGTCAACGGCTGACCGTAATCGAGTGCCCGCCTGAGAGTTGCGGGCGCGACCGCTTACGGGCAGGCGATGAGTTGTTCGTAGGCCGCGGCGAAGATCACGAAGTCCGAGTCGTCGGTGAGCGTGTCGCCGTTGAAGTCGCCGACGCTCGAGAGGAACTCGTTGTAGGCCTCGGCGAAGAGGACAAAGTCGGTATCGTCGACGAACCCGTCGGCGTTGAGGTCCGTCAGGCCGCGGATGCGGAACGACCAGACTCCGCTGGGCGAGTCGGCGGCTCCGGCGCGGTTGTTGGCGCGGACGGTCCAGTAGTAGGTGCCGCAGTACGACAGCAGGTTTGTGGGGACCGCGATCGTGGCCGGGCCGGTGCTGGCGACCGTCTGCGTGAGGATCGGTGTCGACAGATCGGAGTTGGTGGACAGGACGACGGTGTAGTTGGTGACTCGCTGGCCAAGCGTCCAGGTCAGCGACTGAGAGGTGCCCAGATTCTCCGCGGCGGTCGCCGGGCTGACCAGTGCGTGGCCGCTGGCGAGATCCGGCAGCGGCAGGATGAAGTCGGCGACGACGGGACGATGGTCGGAGGCGCCGCTGATGTTGGTGTAGAGCGATGGGTAGTTGTTGAACTCCGTCGGCGTCGCGGTGCTGGGCATGGTGCTGGCCCGGAACACGAATGAGCGGCGCAGCGTCGCGATCGAGTCCTGCCAGCAGATGTAATCCAGCTTACTGCTGCCGCTGCCCTGGGTCGCACGGCTCGCGGGGACGAAGACGTCGCGGGAATCGTCGAACGAGCTGTCGCTGCGATCGCGGTCGGTGCCGTCGGTGGAGGGGCTGAGGAGTTGGGCGCGGGTCATCCACAGGGTGGGGCCGTCGCTCGCGTTGGTGAACTCGTCCTCGTTGAAGTCGCCGCCCCAGATGACGGGGGTCTTGGCGGTGAGCAGCTTGTTGGGACGGGGGAAGGCGGTGCTGCGGGTGCGGGGGTCGGGGGTCGAGCCACCCAGGCCGTTGAAGATCGCGTCGATGTAGTACGCGATGCGCTGCGAGGCCTGCAGGCGCTCGGTGAAGTCGCTGGCGGTGCTGCCGGATTTGAGGTGGGCTCCGCCGAAGACCAGGTCGCCGCCGTAGCGGTCGTCGGGCAGGCTGATCTCGGAGAAGATGAACCCGCGGATCCCGGCGTTGCCGGCGGTGTACCAGGGAGCAAGCGCATCGGAGGCAAGGTTGAATGTTCCGATCGAACTGCGGCCGTCGCCGTTCAGGTCTGCCAGCGGGAAGCGCGAAAGGACGACGTTGCGGTTGAAGTTGTCGGTCTGATCGGAGACGTACACGTAGGGCAGGTCGTAACCGGGTGTCGCGAACTTGGTGACGTACGAGGTGACGGCGGGGTTGCCAGTCACATAGGCGTCGGTGCCGCCGCGCATGAAGTAGTTGCAGGTGTCGGTGAGGCGTTGGATGGTGTCAAAGGTGTTGTAACCCTGCGCGCTTCCGGACCCGTTGCCGGAGTTGTCGCCGCACTCGGTGAGAATGACGACATCGGGCTTTAACGCGGCGATCTGAACGACGATTGCGGTCCAGGGGTTGGCGGCCTGTTGCTTCGCGATTGTGGAGCAAATCCGATCGCGGACGTTGAACGCAACGACGCGAACATCATCAGGGTCGGTCTTGCCCCACTGGCGAGTCGCCGGGTCCCACTGTGCCGAGGTGGAGGCCGATCCGGAGGCGAGGAACACGCCGAGTGCGAGCGCGGAGAGAAGGGGCGAGCGGCGACGAGATTGGCGCATGATCGGACTCCGGTGCGTTGGGCCTGAAAAGTCGCCCCCGGGTCGTTGGACCCGGGGGCGGTAGAAACCATGGATTGCTCGACGAAAAGGCCGTCGAGGCGGGTTTAGTTGCCCGAGCCGGGCTGGAAGTTGCAGAGAAGTTCGTTATAGGCGCCGGCGAAGATGACGAAGTCGGCGTCGTCGGTCACGTTGTCGAAGTTGAAGTCGGCGAACGTGTCGAGCAGGTTGTTGTAGGAGCCAGCGAAGATCACGAAATCGCTGTCGTCGACGAAGCCGTCACCGTTGAGGTCGGCGTCGCAGGACCGGTGGTGGATGTAGAGGAGGCCGGAGTACTGCTCGTCGACCGAGTTGGGGTTGGACGGAGTGGCGCCCGAGGGGTCCTGGAAGCTGTTGTTGTTGTCGACGTCGTAGAGCCAGTTGGCGCCGAGGACCAGGCCGCCGAGCGAACGCGGATCAACGACGGCGCCGTTGCTGCCCCAGGTGGCCAGCTCGCCGTTCCCGATTGCGGTGCCGATATCCAGGTTGCGGTCGGCGTACGGGGCGACCGAGCCGGAGTTGAAAGCCGAGGAGCTCGGGGCGCCGGAGGCGACCGAACGGACCAGACCGCCGATCGAGTAGCGGGTGAGCGAGTTCTTGCCGGTGATGCGGTCGCCAAACTCAGCGATGAGTTCGAGGTCGTAGGAGAACGTGTCGGGGTTGTAGACGGCGCGGATCAGGGCGTTGTTGTAGCGGCTGAAGGAGCTGCTCGTCGTGGTGCTGTAGGTGTTGATCGCGGTTGAGGCGACGAACCAGATGTTGCCGACGGCGTCAATGGCCGGGGGCGTGATCGACGGGGCGCCGGTCACGCTGGGGCCGGGGAACGAGAGCGAGGCCTGGAGGCGGCCGATCGGGCGGTCATAGTTGCCCGAGACCGGGTTCAGGTCGACGGTGCCGTCGAACTGGCCGGCGCTGGCGAGAGCCGACGCGGTGTGGCCGTTGTTGCCCCAGTCGCCGCGGATCGGCGTGCCGTCCGTGTCAGCGACGCTCGGGCCAGCGGCGTAGGTCCAGGCGACGGTCTTCCACTGCATGGTGCCGGTGGGGTTGTTGGGATCAAAGCGACCGACGACGATGGCGACGTTGGGTGTCGGGGTGGTTTCGCTGGGAGCGTTCACGTTCTCGTAGTACAGGCCGGCGACGAGGCCGCGGCCGGCGAGGTCTTGGCCGATGGCGATCTGCGAGCTCGGGCCCTGGAACGCGGTGCTGCCCTGGTGATAAGCGAAGAAGCCCGACATCGTGGCGGGAATCGCAGCGGTGGTGTCAAAGATGGCGGGGCCGGCGGGGGAGTTGTCGCTGGCCGGTGCGCGGTCGAGCGTAATCGAAGCCGGGCCGGGGATGCCGAACGACTTGCCAGCGGTCAGGCTGCCGTTGCCATTGAGGCCGAAGACCATGACGTAGTTGTTGTTGGAACCGGCGACGCCGTCACGCGCGAGGATGGCGCCCGCGGCGACGCTGCCGCCGCCGAGGAGAGCCTTGGGGTGAATCGCGATCGCGCCGCGGTGGTCGTTGCTCGCGCCGCCCGAGAGGACGCTGAGGTAGCTCGAAGCCGGGGGGACAATCGTGGTCGAGCCGACAGTGCCCTCGTGGAGGAAGGAGCGGGTGAAGTCGGGGCCGACGTAGCGGCCGTTGCCGCCAGCGGCGATCGAGGCCGGGATCGCGCTGACGATCGAGGCGGTGCTGGCGTAGTTGTTCAGCACGAACGAAGTGGACGCCGCATCGGCCGCGGTGGTGAAGCCGCCGGCGCCGCCGAGGGTGTTCAGAGCGCCGTTACGCGAAAGGGCGTTGACGCGAGCGACGTTGTTGCCCAGGATGCGGGCGGTGGTCGTCGGGTTGTTGGCACCGTTGTTGTCAGCGCGAACGTAGAACTCGCCGTTGGAGTCAGCGGCACCGGAGAAGAGAGCGCCGTTGTTGGAGGTCGCACCACCGGTGGGATTGCTGCTGGCGAGCATGACGCGCTCGACGAAGAAGCGGCGGATGTTGTCCGGGGCGTAGTTGACGACTGCGCCGACGGAGCTGTTCACCGTGGTGCCGCCGGCGGGGGCGCTGGCGGTGCCGAACTGGTTCACGAACGCGCCGAACTGGAACGAGGAGCCAGCGGGGTTCTGGTCGGCGCTATTGAGCGTCTGGTCGTTCTGGACCGCGTTGGGGCCGGCGGTGGGGGCCTGCCAGTAGCTGTAGTTGGCGTTGCGGAAGTCAGCGGTGCGGAGCGTCTTGCTCACGCCGAAGCTGCCGAAGAGGTTGTTAAAGAAGATCGAGGACTGGCCGAGGGCCGGGTTGACCGCGCGGTCGGTCTTCACAAGCGGGACGATACCGAAGGCCACGCCCCAGGAGCTGGTGAGCTTCTGAGAGTCGACGGCGTATCGGCTGCGCTGGGCATTGCCTTCCGCCCAGTTGAAGGCGTCGCCGGGGAGGCCGCTGCCGCCGTCGGCGTTCTTCGAGATGCTGTCTTGGGCGAACGCCGGAGCGGCGAGCCCGGCAACCAGCGTCAACGTGAGCAGATTAACCTTGCGATTCATCCTCTGATCTCCTTCCAAACGGGTGGGGGTGCCAATCGATCTTTTCGTCACCGTGACAATGCGAAACTTCGTTCCTTCGAGACAAGATGTCGGATCCGATCGCGCAAGAGCAGCGCGGTGCGGCCACACTTGGCACCGCATCAAGCGACTCGACGGACTCGTCGGGAATCACTCTCTCGCAACCGAACGACCTCAATCTCTCTGCCGAGAAGTGTAGCCGAAAAGGCCGGAAAGCCCGCCGAGCTTTCCCGTCCAAACAATGAATCTTGTGTGAAGGGAAATGCCTTTCGGACGCAGAAACGCGCCCATTCTTGGCGGCAAGGCCCAATAACTTGCGCCGGCAGCCCTTCAGGGCATGCGGGCGGCGAGCTGGGCACCCAGTGTGGTGTTGGATCGGATCAAGGCAAGGTTGGCCCGCAGCGTGGCCCCGCCCGAGATTCGGTGCAGTGCAGCCAGAGTGGTGGGGGTGGCCTCGCGACCTGGCTTGGCCTCCTTCTCCGCGGCGGCGAGCCATCGAGCGAACTGATCCCCGGGCAGCTCGTCTGCCGCGGGGATCGGATTGGCGACGAGTACGCCACGACCGGTTCTGGCCATTTCCCGGTCGAGGAAGGCGGCAAGTTCGCGCGGGTCGTCGAAGCGGGCATCGACGCCGGCGCTGGAGCGACGGAGATAGAACGCGGGAAACTCGTCGCACCCGAAGCCGACGACTGGGACGCCGAGCGTCTCGAGCATCTCGCGGGTGGCCACGACGTCGAGGATCGACTTCACGCCGCTGGCAACGACTGCGACCGGGAACCGGGTCAGCGCGATGAGGTCGGCCGAGATGTCGAGGTGTGTTCCATATCCCTTGTGCACGCCGCCGATGCCGCCGGTGCTGAAGACCCGGACGCCCGCGGCGGCGGCGAGCTCCATTGTGGTCGCCACCGTGGTCGAGCCGTGCGAACGCCGGTGCATGAGCACGCCGAGATTGCTGGTGTTGACCTTGGGCACGTTCGGCGTGGCGAGGACCTCACGCAGTTGCTCGTCGCTCATGCCGACGACCGGTTCGCCTCGGAAGAGCCCGACGAGCGCGGGGGTGGCCCCGTTGGTCTGCGCGATGCTCGCCAGTTCCTGCGCGAGCGACAGGGCGTTCTCCCGCGGCACGCCGTGGGTGAGGATCGTGGTCTCGAGGGCGAGGCGGTTGGCGGGACCAGTCGGATGGGTGCTGCGGTTGCTCATGGCTTTGGTATGCTGCGTGCACCGTGAGAATAGCGACTCCAGCGCTCCGAATGTCCGATCCCCGCCGTCATAGAGCCTCTCGCGTCAGCGAGAGGACGAAGCCCGCGTCAACCGTCGCTGTGCAACACGCGAGGCTGGCATGAGCATCGCCTTCGTCGCCGTTCTCGCGATCGTCGTGCTCGGCCTGGGCTACTTCCTCTACGGCGGGTTCATCGCCCGCCAGTACGCGCTCGACGATCGCCGAACGACACCCGCGGTCATCAAGAACGACGGCGTCGATTTCGTGCCCGAGAAGCCGTTCTCGCTGCTGAGTCAGCACTTCTCCGCGATCGCGGCGGCCGGGCCGATCGCCGGGCCGATCCTCGCGTGCGCCGCGTTTGGTTGGCTCCCGTGCCTGCTGTGGATCATCATCGGCGTGGTGCTGATCGGCGCGGTGCACGACTTCTCGGCGTTGGTCGCGTCCATCCGCCATGGGGCCCACTCGATCGCCGAGATCGCGCGGCAGCACCTGGGGAAGCGTGCGTACCTCGCGATGGTTGCGTTCATCTGGCTGGCGCTGCTCTACGTCATCGTCGCGTTTACGCAGATCACCGCCGATACGTTCGTAGGCAAGGCTGAGGAGTTGGAAGGTCTCAGCGTCACGTTCAACAAAGGCAGCGCGGTCGCGATGGCGAGCATGCTGTACTTGCTGCTGGCGTTGGGGCTGGGCGT
>JBILLU010000346.1:0-5918 GCA_044375915.1 Phycisphaerales bacterium | reverse complement strand
ACCAGTAGGTAATCCACTCATGCTAGTATTTGTAATGAAAGTAAATGCATTGGAACTTACAACACGAAATACCTTAAATACACCATTAGGAGGATTAGAACCTGTTACTGTCGAACTCGCTGTTGTTATACTGTCACCAACACTTAAACCATGAGCAGTTTTATTTACAGTTATTGTTGCAGTATTTAAACCATCTGTATTTGCTGCATAAGACCAAGATTCAGATTCAAAAGTTCTATCATTAAATTTTAAAACTCCTGTGCCATTTGTTCCAAAAACTAAAACACGATCTTGGTATGTTGTATTGGCTCCGTACGGTGCCCAACTCAATGGAAAATCTGTTACTGTTGGAAAATTAATTGCACTATGGAAAATTAAACTTGCATCATTTGAAGAATCAATTCTATATGTCATCCATGTTCTTGATTTTAATGATGGAAATCTTGTTGTGCTTGAATAATAGAAAGAATCTGAAACTGTAAAAGTTATATAATTATTTCCATTGTTTGTAAATTGATATGGCTGGCACCACCAATTGTTGATACCGCTTGTGTTCCACGAAGATGCTGTTGCAATATTAGCATATGTAGTAAATGAACTTACACCTGGATACGTAATTGTACAATCATTTTTAACAATAACGTTTGCTGAATCTAGTGTTGTTGTTACACCAGAAACGTTTGCTGAAGCAAATGCAAGTGTACCTGTTGGTGTTGCTAATGCAGTAAATGTAAATACGTTATTATTTGCAACAGAAGCAACAGCAAAATAATTTCCATTTGGTGGATTTGTTGTAGATGTTACACCAGTTACGGCTATAGGATCACCAACTTTAAAATTGTGATTTGCTCTTGTTACTGTTATTGTTGTTGTTGCATATGTCATATTTGTTGGAGTAAAAGCAACATTACTTGTTCCTTTTGTCCAAACTAAACGCATCGGTGTTAATATGCCTGCAGTATTGTAATGACCAGAATAAAATACTTTTCTTGTTGATGTATCATGTCTTATATTGCTTGGAAATGCTGGTATAATTGAACTTCCAGCATTTGTTGGTGTTTGTGCAGAAATAATTGTTGTGGCTGAACCAGCACCTCTTTGAATGTAATATCTGTTAACTGTATAAGCATTAGTTGTTCCACCAGCCATTTGTAAAACATACATAAAATAATCATCACGGCCCATATAAAACTTCCAATCGCTGGAGTTTAATGTGGTATATGTTGGTCGGCTAACGCCAGCAGTTGCTGAGTTGTCATCATAAGTCCATTGATAACCTTTTAACACATTCAGCCGCATCATTGGAGTACCGTTTTCAGTTTCAAAACCAAAAGCAGAACGACATTCAGCTATTACATTCATTGTGCCGCCAGCTGTGCCTGTCGGTGTTAATCCTGCAATAAATGTAAATGAGTTAGTTGCAACAGTATTAATAATCCATTGTCCATTTGGAGCGTTAGTTGTTGCAGTAGAACCACTAATAGTAACAGTATCTCCTGGCATTAAACCGTGAGCATTCCAGTTAACTGTAATTGTTGTACCAGAATAAGACCAAGATAATGCATTAAAGTTTAATTGATCGGTGCGTTCAAATAAATGACAATATTGTGCGGTATCGGCTTGTCTCCAACTTTGAGCTCTAGTATTCATATCTTCACCGCACCACCAATCACCTGTAGTTTCGTTGGTAGTTATTGATCTTGGATATGTTGCAATTGTTCTTCCGTTTCGAGCTGTTGTTCTCCAAACTAAAGTGGGCAGTACTTCTTGTTCATCTAAACTGCATTGCCAAGTATTAAAAATTCCTGGCATATAGTAAATATCATTTTGTGACGCTGAAAATGCAGTACCATCAATTCCTTGAGCAAGTTGAACTGGACCATAGTTATCATAATCAGTACTAGTATTGTATGTGTTTGCTCGTGTTTGCCAGTACCACATTTCACCTGGTCGTGGGCTCAAAGTGGTTTTATCGTAACCATAGTTGTCAATCCAAATACGATTTTTTGATGTATCTGGATCTTCCCAAATAGTTGAATATCTTGTTGCAACTCTAGTAGTTAAAAATTTAGCCATTTAATTCTTCCTGAGATTGTTCTTCTTCAATGATCACCGGCACAGGAGGTACATATTGATGTTTGACTGTTTCCCACCAATCAAGTGCTTCTTGTTCATTAGACCAAGGTTTTCCTGTTTGTGGATTAAAAGGTTGTATAAGTGCCAATCTACCATCCCACGCAGTACCTTTTTCATATACCATTAGTGTGGTGTCTGAATGAAATTCTACTTTAAAACAGTCTGTCATACTGAAGTCCTTCTATATAAAAAACTTACAACTAAATTTTCTGCTTTTGTTGTTGTGCCAACTGAAGTTAAATCAATTGTTATATAATCACCATTAACTGTGGTAATAGATGTATTTATTTGCGCTGTGGTTTGTCCAGATGATATTGAAATTGTTTGTGCAGATACATCATTTTTTTTAATGTCTATGGTTACTGGAGAACCTGTTGGCGCTAAAGAAACTTGAGCTCTAACTCTTTCGATTGATGTATTTCCTTGTGACCACCAACGTGCTGATCCTGTGGATATTTGCAATTGTCCAGGATAATTAAATTGTTTATCTAAAAATAAACCACTTAATCCTATCTCTGCATTTAATTTGGATGATGTTACAGAATTATCCTGCAACATATCTGTATTAATTCTTGTTAGTGCCATTTTTTAACCTTTTTTATTACTCTACAACAGTCCAAGAAGTTGTTTGTTCATTCCAAATATGCCTTCTATCATCATTTGGATATGGAGTTGGTGGTTCCCATAAGCAAGATGATTCATTTAATGTCCACGATGCATATGGTTTGGGAGGAATAAATGCATCTCTTTGAGCATCATATGTATAACCAATACCAGCATAATTTTTTCTCAATGCTTTTGATTGATCTTGTGATGCCGTATTGGTATTGGGATCATAATGCACACCGCCACGGGTATTGTATGAAGTTTGTATCCATTCTCCGGGCGAAGAATCTACAAATGTATTAAAAAATTCTGGTTCAGCAACAATAACTTGTGTCACTACACCATTAGATACTTTTGCAAAATGTGCCATAATTATTTTCTCCGTTAATTTTTGTTAATGCTATTTCTTTATGATGTTTATCCATCTGAACCTCCTGTAATATTAAATATGCCAGAACTAGTAAACAAATGAATAACATCGTTTCCTGAATACATTATTGTGCCACCACTTGCTCTTAATGGACCCGCATATCTAATAGCTACTACTCCAGAACCTCCACTACCGCCGTTATTAGTCGCATCATAGTGACTACCACCACCGCCTCCACCGCCAGTATTTGTACCTCCATTACCACCAGGTACGTTTGTTTGTGAGACTAATGTGCCTACAGTAGCGTCACTTCCAGGATTTAATCCTTGTGTATTACCTAATCCGCCGCCACTAACTTTAGGACCACCACCGCCTCCACCACCAGCACCACCATTACCAGCACGACCCGAATAACCAGCACCACCACCGCCACCTGCCCAAAAATAATTTGTTCCTAATATATCATTAGCTAAACCTGCGCCTCCATCACCTGGAGTATTTGCGCCTGGCGCAGCTGCTCCGCCGCCACCACCTGGATACCATGTTGTTCCTGAAGGAGAACCGTCAAATCCTTGTCCTATTGTACCTGTTCCAGCAAGGCTACCATAAGTAGGAGTGCCGCTTCCCCTTCCGCCACTACCGCCACCGCCACTACCACCATTGCCTGCTGGATAAGCAGCTGAATCGTGATCACTAGCACCGCCGCCACCGCCAATAGCAATTAAACCAAACGCAGTAGTATTTTGTCCGTTGGTTCCTGCTGGGCCAATCGTTCCAGCTGGTGCACCAGCACCGCCAGCACCAATAATAATAGGATAATCTGTGTATTCAACTAACCCTATTATAGATACAGAATTTGCTGCTATGTACCCGCCAGCTCCGCCACCGCCACCCATATCAGAACCACCGCCGCCACCACCTCCTACAATTAAAACTCTTACAGAAACAAGCGGTGGCCAGTTGCTTTCGGCAATTTTTCTAAAAACATTGGTTAAAGTATAATTTTTTTTTAACTTTATCATTAAATTGGAGTAGGATTAAACGTTATATTACCAGATGAATTAAAAGTATGATATGTATATCCTCCAGACTGAGAAATTACTCCACCAGTTGCTATTGGTGTGCCTTTATATTTAAAATATACAAGTCCATTACTTCCGTTTGTTGCTATAGAACCACCATTTCCAGAATTTCCACGTAAAACATCAGAAGAATTTCCAGTAGATGTGCCGGAACCAGGATATAAAGTAGAATATAAAAATTGATCTTTATTTGAATATCCACTTCCACCGCCACCGCCACCCATTACACCTGCTGTAGAGTAACCACCTGCGGATCCACCCCAATAACCTCCACCACCTGCACCACCAAAAGAATTTATTAAAGAAGATCCACCAATAAGTTCTCCTTGAAAACCATTAGTAGCTTGAGGAGTATCACATGAGGCATTTACTCCAGCAGTAGTTTGTGTTCCACCTTTACCATTGTATCCTGAAATAAAAGTTATACCATCACTACCTGTTAATCCTCCACCAGCACCACCAGCTCCAGCGGAATATCCACTAGTGCTGCTGCCTCCTCCACCACCACCGCCAGCAATTAATAATGCAGTATTTCGTGATAGTATTGAACTATTAAATATGCCACTATATCCACCACCGCCGCCACCGTAACGATTATCTGTGCCATTTAAACCATCTCTAGCAGCTCTACCACCACCACCATCAAAATATTCCATTTGATTAATCATTCCTCCTCTACCAACAATTACATAATAAGTAATAATTTGAGTCGGGTATTTTAATAATGCTGATGCTGCTCCACCAGCACCACCAGCTGCCGCAAGAGTCCAGCCACCAACAGTTCCTCCAGCACCACCAGCTCCCCAAATATTAATTTCGACTATATCTGTTGGCCAAGAATAATATGTTTGCGAAGTAAAATTTTCTATTTCTCCAAGTTTCCAAACACCGTATGCTTTTGTTCTTGAAGGAAATGGCATTAGGTTATTTCCTCATATGATGCAACCGCAGTTAAATCATTATTAAGAGTTGCACTTATTCTTAATTGATCTCCTTCTTCCAAATATATGTGTTTACTAATCGCATCTATTGTGGAAGCTATAGGAACAGGAACTTGGTACATTATATAATATGATGTAGAACTTCTAAAAATTTCTAAAGTCACATAAGCTGTAGCTAAAGTATCAATATTACTAATAAAAAGAGAATTAACTTTTACAATTTTTCCTGATGCTGCAGAATTAGTAATAATAGCTGTTGCAACTGTAGTAACATTTAATACAGCAGTTTTTCCATAAAGTGATGAGATATTAATTATGTTTGGATTAGCCATTTTTTTTCCTTATCCGAATATCATTGAAAATGCAATTGCTTTTCCTTTTGTAATTGCATCTCCTTGTGCTGTACTTTGTGCAAAAATTATAACTTCTATATTATAATTATTTTCTGGTGCTTCTGAAAATATTATTGAAGTGTTTGATAAACTATAACTTGATTTCTCTTGTGGAATACCACCAACTATTACCAAAGTTTGATCTTTATTTCCTGGTGTGGCTGACAATGAAAAAGTATTTTGTGTTCCGTTACCAGTAAATGTATTAACTATTACAGGTACATCTGTTCCACCACCTGTATTTGCATCACCACGAGTGTTTGATATTGTAACAACACCACTTATTGGATCTGTTGTTATTGAAATACCAGGTCCAGAATTAATTACTAATGTGTCTGACGGCGCATCAGCATTAACATAAGGTTGACCATATGTAGCAAAAGAAGCAAAT
>JBILLU010000204.1:0-5934 GCA_044375915.1 Phycisphaerales bacterium | reverse complement strand
GCCGCAAGGAAATGCTCCAGGACATCGCCACCCTCACCGGCGGCAAGGCCATCATGGAAGAGCTCGGCATCAGCCTCGACAAGGTCGAACTCTCCGACCTCGGCCGCGCCAAGAAGGTCACCGTCGACAAGGACAACACCACCATCGTCGAAGGCGCCGGCACCACCAACGAGATCAAGGGCCGCATCGAAATGATCCGCGCCCAGATCGAGAACACCTCCAGCGACTACGACCGCGAGAAGCTCGAAGAGCGCCTCGCCAAGCTCGCTGGCGGCGTCGCCCAGATCAACGTCGGTGCCGCCACCGAAGTCGAAATGAAAGAGAAGAAGGCCCGCGTCGAAGACGCCCTCCACGCCTGCCGCGCCGCAGTCGAAGAAGGCATCCTCCCCGGCGGCGGCGTCTCCATCCTCCGCGCCCGTCGCTCCCTCGAGAAGCTCAAGAAGAAGCTCGACAACCACGACGAACGCGCCGGCGTCGACATCGTCTTCCGCGCCGTCTCCGCCCCCGTCAAGCAGATCGCCGCCAACTGCGGCCTCGACGGCTCCGTCATCGCCTCCAAGGTTGAAGAGTCCAGCGAAACCAACTTCGGCTACAACGCCCTCACCCACGAGTACGGCGACCTGCTCAAGATGGGCGTCATCGTCCCCACCAAGGTCGAACGCGTCGCCCTCCAGAACGCCGCCAGCATCGCCGGCCTGCTGCTGACCACCGAAGCCGCGATCGTCGAGATCAAGGAAAAGAAGAAGCCCGCGGGTGGCCATGACCACTCGCATGATGACATGGACTATTGATCCACATCACACGCTCGCCTCAACCAAAGCCCAGGGGCTCAAGCCCCTGGGCTTTTTCGTTCGTATCCACGTGTCCCCTCCCCATCGAAAGCCCATGGGCTCAGAGCCCATGGGCTTTGGGGTCGCATTTGACACGCAAACCACGAGACGTTCTACTCCCCCACATGGGGCGAGAACCGTGGAACGACTGGTACCACGTCACCGGGAGCACCTACGGGTCTTGGCTCCGGGGCGATCCACGCGGATGGCGCACGCGTCATCACCGCGAGCACGTTGACGGTGATTACAAGAACCCTCCCAAACCCGAGGACTACGAGAATCTGCTCGCCCAGTCCAAGACGCTGATGATCCCCAACGACGCGGTGAAACTCAGCCCGCAAGCACGCGCCATCGCCTGCGACATCTTCGCCCGCGCGCTGACCTTTCACAAGGTCGACGTCGTCGCGATCTCCGTCGACGCCGTCCACTACCACGTCCTCGCCCGCTTCCGCGACCGCAGGCCGAGAAAGTGGATGGGCGTCGCCAAATCCCGAAGCGCCCGCGCCCTCTCCGAATCGGGCCACTGCAAGGAAGGCGGCGTCTGGGCCGTCCGTTGTCGACCATTCCCCATCAAAGACCGCGCCCATCAGATCGCCACAGCACGATACATCCTCCGCCACTCCTCGCAGGGCGCCGCAACATGGCGCATCACCAAGTAAACCACACCGCCTGCCACCAGAAAGCCCACGGGCTCCCAGCCCGTGGGCTCAACGCGCCCTGCACAGTGATTCCTACACGTCGCTGATGACCGCTGCTATGAGCAGATGATCGTGCCCGGGCGTGTATCCGCTCCCGTCTCACGCGAGTTCCGCGCCCACCCGCACGTACGATCACGCCCTCCGAGCAGGTCGTGACGTGGCATCAGGCCATCAACCGCCGCCACGCTGTTGCAATCAAGGTCTCACGCTACGGGCACAGCAACGCTTCGTAGGCGATGACAAAGACAGAGAAATCCGCGTCATCCACCACGCCGTCGCTGTTCAGGTCTGCAGGACATCCAGCGGGCATTGCGGGGTCGCCGCAGTCCAATATGTCATACGCGACCGTGAAAATGCTAAAGTCCAAGTCGTCCACGAGCGTGTCGCTATTCAAGTCACCGACACACTCCTGCGCGACGGCCCGCCACCACATGACAGCCTGGTTGTTGTCCAGATAAGGCCAGCCATTCTCACGCAGAGCAATGCCTCCAACGCAAAGACGGTCGCCGTCTCGCCACACCGAGGTCGCCTGAGAGCCGGTGAAACCCGGCGGGAGTAGCGTGTCCAGATCTACACACGACTCGGGCGACCCGCTCCAGATACCCGCTTTCCACCGGCCACTGAACTGGGCGGCGCCGACCTGATGATCGTCCAAGACCCCGGTCAACACCGATGAGGATGCTGCCGATGGGTGCATGCTTTGCCACGATCCGGGCGAGCCCCGCCAAAGGCACGCGCGCCGGGGACTTGTCCATTCGGCCGACTCCCACCCAACTTGGACGCCGTTGTAGACCGCAACGGCCTCGGAGTTCG
Organism: Phycisphaerales bacterium; assembly: GCA_044375915.1. Taxonomy (GTDB): domain Bacteria; phylum Planctomycetota; class Phycisphaerae; order Phycisphaerales; family UBA1924; genus JAFEBO01. Next base: position 3,593 of record JBILLU010000204.1, on the reverse strand, counting down.
TGGGTGAAAGCTGCACCCAGCTCGACGCCGTGCCAGACCAGAGGCTGGCGTACTGGACGCTCTGACCCGTCCAAGAGTTGAGGATCACTTCAATTGAACCGACCTGTTGAACACCGTCCGTCCCTCGAGCCATGGACCTCGAGATCCCCGAAACACTCGGCGCGAGAATGACGATCGACTCGGAAGTTCCAGTCCAAAGCGCAGCCAAGAACGAGTAATAGGGAAACGATCCCGAAATCAACTGCCCAACTTGTTGGTTGCCAGCCGCACCAAACATCGCACCTCGTTGAAATGTCGTGCCGGACGCCGCCGACGTCGAAAAGAAAAGGGCACTGCGATCCGGTGATGACGATTCGCCGACCACCTGGGTCCCATCGGTTGCCCAAAGGCGGGACCTCGTGGAACCGACCGGGTGAGAATCTTGCCAAGAGGCGATGCTGCCGCGCCAGAGCGCGGCACGATCTGTGCCCGCAATCCGCGTCTTTCCGACCTGCACTTGCCCAGACCCACCCCAGATCTCAGACGCCTCCGCACCACCGGGATGCAGAACAACCAAGTTCCACCCATCGGCCGCAAACGTCCACGGTGCTAGAAAGCAGACAACAACACACGCGGCACGCGCCGCCTTGCGTATTCCGGCCAGACCTGCAATTGGATCAATCACTGCCTTCCCCCTTACCGAGCGCAATCGGCGTGAACGAACGCGACCGAACGACAGTTCAAGTATATCTCGGGCGGGGCGGCCCCAACCCCGTGCCACCGACCTTGGCTTTGCAAGCTCAGTGCATCTTAAACGACCTCGCCCGACCCACACCGACCTCGCCGAGCCAAGGCCAGTCGCACGCCCCACCATCCCGTATGCTGCCCCCCGCATGGGACCCGCCAACCTTCGCCGCAAGGCCGCCAGCATCCGGTTGCTTCAGGCTCGGAACATTCCGACCATCGACCACCTGCCGCCGCTCGATCCCGATGAGGACCTGGGCACACGCCCGGTCCTCGACGTCTTCCACCGGATGCGCGGCAACTTCCTCTACTTCATGCGCGGCAACTTCGCATTGCACGACGTGCCGTTCGCCGAGTTCCGCGAACGCCTCGACCGCCTCCAGGCTTGGGACCACCTCAGCCCAAACGAACGTCGCGTGGTCGACAGCCCGACACCCACCGAGCAGCAGATCATCCAGACATCCTGGGCCCTCGAAGCAGTCTTCGCACTCCAATGGTCCCTCGGCCTCGTCTCCGATCTGCCCTGGCCGACCTCCCTGTGTGACATGCAGGACACGGTCGACATCATGAAAGCGACCACAACCTGCGACAACCTGACCCTGCGGCCTCTCAGCGACCTGCTCGATCAGATGGATGTGCACTACCGCCTGCACTGGGCCTGCCGCGAAAGCATGCTGCACGGCGAAGACCCACCCGGCGAACTGAACGAGTCGGTGATACTCGAACGCAGACGAGCCCTCGAATGGCTCGTCTACCCCGATCGGCCTTGGGATGATGTAGATCTCTCGACCTGATCGAGAGGCAGGTGTTCCGATCACGCCTTTCGATCAGGCAGTGGTCGCGCTATTCGCCTCCCACTACCGTTTTGCATGTTCTCCTTCCTGAAGAAGCGCAAGCCCGAACCAACCTTCGTCTTCGCTCACATCAACGCGAGGGCTCAACCGATCGATCGAGGTGATCGCTTCGAAGATCCGCTCGACGCCGTGCTCAAAGAAGCCGGTGTCGGCGAAGTCACCGGCGGCGGCTGCGGCCTCGCCTCCGGCGATTCCAATGAGATCGAGTTCGACGGCATCGACATCGATCTGATCGACCTCGGCCGCGGCCTGCCTCTCGTCATCCAGACGCTCGAGCGTCTCGGCGCCCCCAAAGGTTCCCGCCTCGAGTTCGATCGCAACGGCAAGAGCGAGCAGATGCCGTTTGGTGTCGCCGAAGGCATCGCTCTCTACCTCAACGGCACCGACCTCCCCGCCGAGACCTACGCCAACGCCGACGTCAACGCCGTCATCGAATGCATCAACGCCATCCTCGCCGGAAAGGGTGCCATGATGGACTTCTGGGAAGGCCCCCGCGAAACAGCCCTCTATCTCCACGGCCGCTCCGCCGAAGAAATGTCTGCCGCACTCGCCGATTTCATCAAGCAAGAACCCCTCTGCCAGAAGTCGCGACTCGTCCGCTTCGCGTAAGGGCGTGTATCCGCTCCCGTCTCACGCAAGCCTTGCTTCCATCCACAAGCACGACCACGCCACCCGATTAATCCGCGGTGCCGGCTCCCCCGCCTCCCGCCCGGAGGGCGCACGACTGTTGCCGGCAGATTCATCTGCCGGTCCCGCCCTCTCTCCCTTTCCTCTCCCTGCCTTGGTCTCCCCGCCCCGGCGAGGGGCGGACGATCCGCCCGCCCCGACTCGCGGCCACCTCATCCGCAGCGCCGCCGAACCAACAAGCCATCTGCACAGCGCGAATCTCGCCGTGCCACTTCGATGAGGACCCTTCGGACCATGTTCTGAGTGTCAGCACCTCCAAAGCGCCCGTTCGACTTCACACAGCGTCACACCTGTGCGCACAAACCCGTCGTTGCAATCCGCCGCTCCCCAAAATCTCCACCCCCCAACCCCAGGCCGCACAACCCCTTCCATTCCGTCTCTTCGTCTCTCCGTCTCTTCCCCACTTCCCCTCTTGAATCACCTAGCCGCTTCGTGGGAAACTCCCCACCATGTCGGCCCTCCCGTTCACCCCGCTCACCATCACCCCGCGCCCCACGGAATCACTGCGCGCACACTCCCCCTCCCAGAGGGAGGGGGCAGGGGGGTGGGTTCCCAGCGTCACAACCGCGGCATCATCTCCCGATGAACCCAACGCGCTCTCCCCTTCCCAGAGGGAAGGGGCAGGGGGAAGGGCTGATCCTGATTCCCCTGCTCCGCTGCTCCCCTCCTCCCCTGCTCCCCTCTTCGATCCCCCCACCGCCGCCGCCATCATCAACGACTTCGCCGCCCAGGACCTCACCCTCCGCGACATCGCCGCCAAGTACGAAACCACCCTCGAGTCCCTCACCCTCTGGCTCGCCCGCCCCGACATCAAAGAGCGAATCTTCGCCCTCGAATCCGCCTGCGCCACCCGCGCCCGCCTCGTCGTCGCCAACAACCTCGCGGCCATCGCCAACAAGCTCCTCCACCTCCTCACCGAATCCAAGCTCGACCACGAATCCACCCACCGCGTCCCCGCCACCACCCACCACGCCTTCGCCGCCCGAATGCAAAGCCGCGAAAGCGCCCGCAAAACCGCCAACCTCCTCCTCCGCATCGCCCGCTACACCCCGCTCCCCACGCTCCCCACGCGTCCGGACGCGCCGCCGCCCCGCGCCTCCTCTCCCCGCACGCGGGGAGAGGACCGCTTGGCCAAAGGCCAAGCAGGTGAGGGGACCGACGCTCACCTCAACGCCCACGCGGTCCAATTCACAGCCGCCGCACCCACAACAACCCCCACGCGCCAGCGTGGAGTCACCAACGCCCACATCGCAGCTGATAGCCCGACCACCCACCCCACCCTCACCCCCAAACCATCAAGTACACCCCGAAGATCACATCAAACAGCGC
>JBILLU010000036.1:0-22992 GCA_044375915.1 Phycisphaerales bacterium | reverse complement strand
GCGGTCTCATCGTCGCCAAGTGGTCCGACGGCAAGACCCTCGTCGCGGTCTCCACCAAACGCCACAACCGCGTCGACCTGGGGATGTTCCCGCCCTCCTCCGACGCCTTCTCCGATTTCTGGACCCCCAACACCGACGGCGGCAAGCTGATGGCCAACGCCCTGCTCTCCACCGTCAAGCCCTACATCGCCTGCGTCGCCGCCGATCCGGCCATGGACGACACGGTCAACAAGCTCACCGCCAGCCGCCGCTTCAGCGGCGTCGCACGCATCGATGCCAACGCCGCCGTGCCCGCCCTCACCACGCTCAGCCCGTTCCACGCCGTCGCAACTTGGACGAACAGCGCGTACGCCAATTCCACCGCCTTCGGTAACACCCTCGCCGACTACGTCGATGCCGGAGGCGGCGTCGTGACGGCACTCTTCGGGAACACCTCCTTCAGCTCACCCCAAGGCCGCTGGATCACCGAAGGCTACGAGATCACACCTTCGCCCCTCCCCGGATTCATCACCAGCGCCGGTCAGCAGTCGCTCGGACTGGTGCTCGAGCCCACCCACCCCATCGCCTCGTTCGTCCGCAAGTTCGACGGCGGCTTCAACAGCCCCCGCCAGAACGCCACTCCGCTCCTCCGCGGCCGCACCGTCATGAAGTGGACCGACGGCAAGATGCTGACCAGCGTTCACAACTCCAAGAAGCGCGCCGACTTGGGCTACTACCCCGTGTCAAGCGCTGGAAACGGAGTCCTCTGGAACGAGCGCACCGACGGCACCTGGCTCACCGCCAACGCGCTCGAGTTCGTCGTCCGCGCCAAGCCCTGCCCCGGCGACCTCAACGGCGACGGCCAAGTCGACGACAACGACTTCCAGCTCTTCGCCCCGTACTACGACACCCTCCTCGACCCCCGCGCCGACTTCACCGGCGACGGCAACACCGACGATGCCGACTTCCAGGTCTTTGTCCAGGCGTACAACGAGCTGCTCTGCCCCTGAGCAGCGCCATCAGTTGCGGCGGACGGTGCTGACGCGGATCGCGCTTGATCGAGCATCCGCTCTGCGTGACGGCTCGACGAACCAGATCCGCGCAGGGCGCAAACGTCTCGTCCCTTCCGGAATGCAGCGTCCGGGTGCATCGGTGCTCGACACCTACACTCACGTAGCGCGGCGTTCGGGGTCGGATGAAGATGCGGTTGCAACCGAATCCCCGAGCGTGAGGCTCTGTCGGTTCGCCCGCTTCCGGGCCGACTCGGCCCGACGCGACGAGAAGTTGGAGCGGTCCGAGCAACGGAGCACACCCTGGGACGCGAACACGATGTCGGCTCGATCGGATTGATGGAGGCTCCAGAAACCGTTCCGTCGATCGGATCGGACACGAGCGAGGATGAGGCCTTCGAGGGCGGTTGCCCGCCGCGGGTGCGCCTCATCATGTTGTGCGTTGTGATCTTCCCGTTCCTCGGGTTAGCCGCGGTCATCGCGATGATGTGGCACGTCCCGTTCCAGGGAACCTATCTGGCGATCATGGTCGGCATGTACGTCTCGACCGGGATCGGCATCGGCACCGGCTTCCACCGGCTCTTCACGCACCGATCGTTCTCCGCCGGGCCGTACGTCCGGTTCTTCTGGGCGGCTCTGGGCTCGATGGCGATCGAAGGACCGCTGACCACCTGGGTCGCTGAGCACCGCAAGCACCACCAGCATGCGGATGCGCCCGGCGATCCGCACTCGCCCCACGCGCACCACCATGAGTACGCGACCGGCATCGGAGGCGTGATCCGGGGCTTCTGGCACGCCCACGTCGGCTGGCTCTTCGAAAAGACCCCTCGCGACCTCGAACGCTACGTACCAGACCTGCTCAGCGATCCCGGCGCGAGCTTCGTCAGCCGAACCTACTGGATGTGGGTCGCGATCGGCCTGATCATCCCGGCCGTCCTCGGCGGCGTGCTGACAGGCACGTGGACCGGCGCCCTACTCGGCTTCCTCTGGGGCGGCCTTGTCCGCACCCTCGTGGTGCACCACATCACCTGGTGCATCAACTCGGTGTGCCACTTGTGGGGCACCCGACCGTTCCGCACCCGGGACGAAAGCCGCGACAACCCCATCTTCGGCGTGCTGGCCTTCGGCGAGGGTTGGCACAACGCCCACCACGCGTTTCCCACCTCGGCGCGTCACGGACTGGCGTGGTGGAAGCTCGACATCAACTACCTCGTCATCCGCACGATGGCGCTCCTCGGACTGGCGCACAACGTTCGCTTGCCCTCGGCCGAGCGGCTGCACGAGCGTCGGCGCGTGAAGTGATTGGCGCGCCGAGCGTCGCGCAGGCGACCGCTGGGCAACGCGATCGAGTGCGCGGCCCGAGCCCAGCCACGCCCCGGCGGCCTCGCTGACGACGGCCAGGCCGGCGGTTCCGACTTCGTCCTCTTCGGCGGCGGCTCCAACGCCGTGATCTGCCCATAGCCGCGCTCGATATCGCCCAATTCCGAGACGACACGCCGCCACGTCCAACCGGACGTGGCGGCGGCGTTTTGCTCGATGATTCCCGGGCAGTCCGCCCCAGCCATCGTGTCCCGCAAGACCAATGGCCCAAGACTTGGTACACTTGCATCGCAAGCCCGCCGGACACCGTCCCGCGGGCAGCGAGATAAGTTTGTTCACGGAGGAAGCATGAAAGTCATCTGCGATCGCGGCGCGCTTCTGGACGCCATCAACCTGATCTCCGGCGCCGTCGCCGCCCGCACCCCCAAGGTGCAGCTCACCTGCGTGAAGCTCTCCGCCACCAAGAAGGGCAACGCGGGCGAGCTGACCCTCCTCGCCACCGACGCCGAGATCTCGCTCCGCCTCAAGCTTGCCCAGGTTGACGTGCAGCAGGCTGGTGACGCGCTCATCCCCGCCGACAAGCTCCGCCAGATCATCTCCGCCGAGGACTCCGAGCCCACGCTCACCCTCGAGACCGAGAACGAGATGATGCACATCAAGGGCCAGGACGCCCACTTCAAGGTCTTCGGCTACAACGTCGCTGATTACCCGCCCGTCCCCGAGATCGCCGGCGTCATTGCCGGGAGCGACGCGAACAAGGCCAAGGCGGTGTTCTCTCAGAACGCCGGCGCTCTGGCCGCCACCGTTTCCCGCACGCTCTTTGCCACCGCCCGCGAGAACAGCCGCTACGCGATCAACGGCGTGCTCATGAAGCGCGACGGCAAGAAGATGGAAATGGTCGCCACCGACGGCCGCCGCATGGCCATGTGTCGTGCCACCCTCACCGGCGCCGCCGACAAGGACGCCAAGGCCATCTCCTGCATCGTCCCCACCAAGGCGCTCAACATGCTGATGCGCCTGATCGGCAACCCCGATGACGCGGTGCAGATCGCCATCACCGACAACCAGGTGTTCTTCGCCGTCGGTTCCGCGACCGGCAAGAACGAGACGCACCACGCGGTGCTGTCGTCCACGCTCGTCGAAGGCACCTTCCCTCCCTACGAGGACGTGATTCCCAAGGACCAGGACAAGAAGGTCACCTTCGACCGCGACGTCGTCTCCAGCGCCGTCCGCCGCGCCGCCCTGCTCACCAACGAAGAATCCCGCGGCGTGCGCATGGCCTTCAAGTCCAAGGGCAAGCAGCTCGAACTCTCCAGCCGCGCCCCGGAAATGGGCGAGGCCCGCGTCGAGGTCGGCCTCGCTGGCTACGAGGGCGAGGACATCGAGATCGGGTTCAATCCGACGTTTATCACCGACGCCCTGAAGGTCATGAACGACCCGCAGGTGATCATGGAGCTCAAGGCTCCCAACAAGCCCGGCGTCATCAAGAGCGGCGCCGACTTCGTCTACGTCGTCATGCCGGTCAACCTGCAGTAATCGTCGCTGGAAATCACATGTTGCCCCTCGCGAGCCGGGCCTACGCCCGGCTCGCTATTCTGTTCCCATGTCCCGCACTCTCGCAGCCCTCGCCCTCACCACGAGCCTCTCGCTCGCTGGCTGCAACTACGAACGCTTGCCAACGTCCTTCGACCTCGCCCGCCAGAACGACACGCCCGGCCTCACCATCCAGTTCGCCGAGGCGATGCGCGACCCCACGAGCATGAAGTTCCCGCCCGTCACGGTCCGCCTGCTGCGGGTCGACGACGAGGCGATGAAGGATGGCGAGCTAGACCTCGGTGCGGCGATCGATGCGGCGGAGAACGCGTCACCGGACGACGCACGCGTGCGTGACGTACCACTGAATCAACGCCAGCGCCTCACGCGGATCGAGCCGGGTGACCCATTGCTGGCCGGGAGCAGAGTCTTCGTCGCCGCACTCGCCCCCTGGAGCGATCGCGATCCGCCCCGGGAGAACTACGTCGAACGCGTCGGCATCTTCGACGAACAGGGCCGCGAGATCTCGCCGTACGTCGCAGACCCCGCTCTCCGCATCGGCGGCGCTGAGCGCGTGCCGCCCGACCCCAATGAGCCGTCTTCGCCCCGTCGCGTCGCGCTGCTCGATGCGACGATCGTCCGCGAACGCGGCATCAGCCTCGAGATCGACCGCGGCGGCGTGCGCGTGGTGCCCGCGTCGCTGCGAGTCCGCGAGCCGCGGGCGCTCGATCCCGCCGCGGCGTCCGCTCCGTAACTATTCTCGCTTCCCCCACTGCTCTGGGATTCATGGCCTCGGTCGCCCGACATCCCCGGGGCGTGTCCGTACCATCGAGTCCATGGCCGCCGCCAAGAACAAGCCTGGCTACGACGATGCCAACATCGAGAACCGCAAAGCGCGGTTCGATTATCACATTCTTGAGACCGTCGAGGTCGGCATCGCGCTCCGCGGCAGCGAGGTCAAGAGCGTCCGCGCCGGCCACGTCTCCCTGCAGGAGGGCTATGTCCTCGCCCGCTCCACGCCGATGGAGTTGACCCTGCACAGCGTGAACATCGGCGAGTACGGCCCGGCCGGCCCCTTGGGCAACAAGCGCCAGCACGCACCCACCCGCGTCCGCTCCCTGCTCGCTCACAAGCGTGAAATTCTCAAGCTCGCCGAGCAGACCGAGGTCAAGGGCATGACCATCGTGCCGCTGAAGATGTACTTCAAGAACGGCTTCGCCAAGGTGCTCATCGGCCTCGCCAAAGGCAAGGCCAAGCACGATAAACGCGACACCATCAAGGATCGCGAAGCCAAGCGCGACATCGACCGGGCGATGACACGCAAGCACCGGTAATCACGCAATCTGAACCGGCGATCTTCGATCACTCGTCATCGCGTGGGCGCGGCCCGGTCGGCGTGGGCATGCGGGTCAGCACCTTGTCGACCAAGCCGTACTTCATCATTTCGGTCTCGTCGAGCCAGGTGTTGCGGTCGCAGTCCTTGGCGATCTGGTCGGTGCTGCGGCCGGTGGCCTCGCTGTAGATGCTGTACAACCGGTCGCGGATGCGGAGCATCTCGCGGGCCTCGATCTCAAGGTCGGTGGCCTGGCCTTCCATGATGCCCGACAGCAGCGGCTGGTGCATCAGGTTGCGGCTGTTGGTGAGCGTGAAGCGCTTGCCCTTGGTGCCGCTGGTGGCGATCAGGCTGCCCATGCTGGCGGCCTGGCCGATGATGTACGTGCTCACGTCGCACTGGACGAACTTCATCGTGTCGATGATGCCAAGGCCGGCGGAGACGCTGCCGCCGGGGCTGTTGATGTAGAGATGGATGTCGTGCTTGGGGTCCTCGTTGGCGAGGAAGAGCATCTGGGCGACGATCAGATTGGCGATCTCGTCGCCGACCGGCCCGCCGAGGAAGATGATGCGATCCTTGAGCAGCCGCGAGTAGATGTCGTACGCGCGTTCGCCCTTGGCGGACTTCTCGATGACGATGGGGACGAGGTAGCCGGACATTTCAAATTTCCAAATGGCAAATGGCCAAAGGGCCAAACATGCCGGGGTTGTCGAGCGACTGATTCCTCTTTGGCCCTTTGGCCATCTGGCCCTTTGGCCCTTTTCCTACCGCACTCCCGGGATCACTCCCACCGCGTCCTTGGGCGGCGTGCGGAGTACCTCGTCCACAAGGCCGTAGGCCACGGCCTCGTCGGCGCTGAAGTACTTGTCGCGCTCGCTATCGGCACGCACCTGCTCCGGTGACTTGCCGCAGTGGTCGGCGATGATGCGGTTGAGTTCGACCTTCATCTTGCCGATCTGCTCGGCCTGGATGCGGATGTCCTCAGCCTGGCCGGTGACCCCGCCGTAGGGCTGGTGGATCATGACCTTGGCATGGGGCAGAATGAAGCGTTTGCCCTTCGTCCCCGCGGTCAGCAGCACCGAGCCACCGGAATACGCCCGCCCGAGGCAGTACGTACTGACCGGGCTGCTCATAAACCGCATGGTGTCGTAGATGGCGAGCGTGTCATCCACCGCGCCGCCGGGGCTGTTGATGTAGAAGTTGATCTCCGCCCCGCGTTTCTGGTTCTCGAGGTAGAGCATCTGCATCATCACGCGCGCGGCGCTGGCGTGATTGATCTCTCCGATCAGGAAGACGACTCGGTTCTCGAGCAAGAGCTCGTCGATCGTCATCTCTCGGGTCCGCTGGTACGACACGCTGGCTGCGGGCATGGTCTCTTTCCTGTGCGTCCGGCAATGCCGGAGCGAGTCACGAACGTCCCCCACCAACCCCACCCCCCACCACCTCCCACCACGACTCCCGGAAAACACCCCTTCCAATCACCTTGCATCGGCGAAACGGGCCGTGCACTTGGTTCTTTCGATCCGGTCGGGGCGTCGCGGGATACAAGTGCTTCACGGGTCTGTACGTACCCGCGGTCAAAGTGGTGCAACGGCGGTGCCGCGGGCGGATTCCCGTCCCGCCGAGGCCCGACGCCGCGGAGGCCATGCGCAACTCCTGCACCAGGAATGGCTTGAGAGGGAGGATTCTGGTTTCGGTCGCACCTTCCAGGAATCGCCTAGCATCCCTGCTAGCGCCGGTTTCTTCGTCCACGGGCGTGGGTGCTCTGCCGCCCGGGGGGCGGTGCTGCCGGATTGACAGTTCTCCCCGCCGCCGCCGATCGGCGCACCCCGAGGTCTTCCCACGTGCCCACCGCGGTTATCAGCGACATTCACGCCAACGCCGAAGCCTTCAAGCGCGTGCTCGAGGACATCAACCGCCGCAAAATCGATCGCATCATCTGCCTCGGCGACGTCGTCGGCTATGGCCCCGACCCGCTCGAGTGCGTCGATCTGGTCCGCAAGCACTGCGCGTGGTCGCTGATGGGCAACCACGACTTCGCGGTGCTGTACGAACCCACCAACTTCAACGCCGGCGCCGAGTCCGCCGCGTTCTGGACCCGCGATCAGTTCGACAAGGAAACCGACGCCAAGCAGCGGGCCGATCGCTACGACTTCCTTGGCCGTCTGAAGGTCCGCATCGTTGAGCAACAGCCGGAGATGACGTTCCCGCTGCTCGCGATCCACGGCTCGCCCCGCCGCCCGATCAATGAGTACATCTTCCCGGACGACGTGAACAACGCTCCGGACAAGATGGAAGCCATTTTCGATCGCGTCACCACCATCGCGATCTGCGGCCACACCCACGTCCCCGGCGTCTTCACCGGCGAGCCCGACTTCTACCCGCCGGACGAGCTCGGCCCCGAGCACCGCTACCAGTTCCGACAGGGCGAAAAGGCGATCATCAACGTCGGCAGCGTCGGCCAGCCGCGGGATCAGGACCCGCGCGCCAGCTACGTCATCCTCTATCCGGATTTCGCCCAGTTCGTCCGTGTGGAGTACGACCCCGCCGTCACGGCTTCGAAGATCAAGCAGATCCCGCAGCTCCCGGCTTGGCTGGGCGACCGCCTGTTCGAGGGTCGGTAAGGTCCGCCGCCGAATCGACGCATCGCGGTTTCCGCTCCGGACGCCGCGAGCCCTTCAGCTCAAGTGACTCGAAGAGTCTGCGTTTCGAGAGTTGAGCGAGACGACAGACTGCGCCGCTCGATTCCATGACGAAGGTACCGTCTCGCAGATTTGCCCCAGCTTCCTCGTGAGTCGCCTCGCTCGCTCAGTCGACTCCTTCGCGTCCTCCGATCGCCACTGCCTCGCACTCCACCATGCCACAGCAAGAGAACAAGTTGCTCCGCCCGCTCGCCGTTGTTGCCGCGATCCTGGTGATCGTCGGCGGCGGCGCCGCGTTCTTCTTCTCCGCAAAGAAGACCCAGCAGCAGGTCCAGCAACAGGCACAGCAACAAACCCAACCGCAAGCGACAGCATCGCCGGCGACCACACCCGCGCAACCCGGAGCGAGCACCGCCGGGGTCACACCTGCTGCACCCGTCGCCGCCCCCACGATCACGCCCGGAGGCGTGGCCTCGACGGTCGACACCTCGGGGTGGATCGCCAAGGTCTGGCCCAGCGACGCCTCAGAAGGTGCCGAGACCCTCAGCGACACTCACCTCACAGCATCTTTCTCCAATGTCGGCGCAGGACTCCGCCAGCTCTCGCTCACGGACCACTTTGAGACCATCCATCAGCCTCGCGTGCCGGTGATCGTCCAGGCCGAGCAACAGGTGCCGCAGTACGGCCCCGATGGACGCGTTCTCAAGACCGCCGACGGGCGTGATCTGGTCTCCGTCGCCGCCCCACTCGCGGCGTTGGGCATTGAGGTCAACGGCACGTTCATCAACCTGAGCGTGGACGCAGCCGGCTCGCTTTGGAAGCGCACCGGACCGACGACCTTCATCGCCGAGATCGCCGACGCCGCCGGCCGACCCGCGCTGCATGTCACCCGTGAATACACCATCGCCAAGGGCTCACGCCAGCTCTCGCTCTCGCAGAAGATCGACAACCTGAGCGGTCAGGTCGTGAACATCCGCTGGTACCAGATGGGCCCCATCGACCTGCCCAAGGACGCAGCCACGTACATCGGCGAGAAACGCCGGCTGCGGTTCGGCTATCTGTTGTCCCAAGGCTACGACCCGACGCAGAGCTTCGTACAAAGCCGCGAGTTCGTGATCGACCATGCCAACGCGCTTGGAACGTTCACACCGGGCATCGGCTACGGCGAAGTGCAGCACTGGCCCAACGCCGTCGGCCGCGAGAACGGGTTCTCTCTCTCCTGGATCGGATTGACCAATCGCTACTTCGGCCTCGCGCTCCACGCCGCTGGCGCGGAGACCAGCATCGCGGCTCGCAAGTTCTCGACCATCGACAGCGTCGATCGCGTCGCGATGGTGCGCCCGCCGCTCGCGAACGGAACGCGCGACGACGTCATGGCCCTGCGCACCACCAGCCCCGTCTTCGCCGTCAACCCGGGCGCGTCGCTCGATCTGTCCATGGCCATGTACGCCGGCGCGCTCGTCCGCCACGAGATGCGGGCCGACCCGGCCGGAAAGGCCCTTTCGCTCGACGGACTCGTCATCTACACGATGGGCGGGCCGTGCGCGTTCTGCACGTTCGACTTCCTGACCAGTGGCCTCTTGTGGCTGCTGATCACGCTGCACAACTATCTCACCTTCGACTGGGCGCTCGCGATCGTGTTGCTCGTCGTCATCGTCCGCACCATCCTGCACCCGATCACCAAGTGGTCGCAGGTCCGCATGCAGCGCTTCGGCAAGCAGATGCAGGGCATGGCCCCCAAGCAGCAGAAGCTCAAGGAGAAGTACGGACACGACCCCAAGCTGCTGCAGCAGGAAACCGCCAAGCTCTGGCGCGAAGAGGGCATCAACCCGCTCGGCCTGCTCGGCTGCATCCCGATGTTCCTGCAGATGCCGATCTGGATCGCGCTCTACGCGACCCTGTTCTTCGCCGCCGAGCTGCGCCATCAGCCCGCGTTCTACGGCCTCTTCCAGACCATCGGCCATCCCACGTTCATGGCCGACCTGTCGGTCCCGGATCACCTCTACGAGTTCAAGGGCTCGGCGACGGGCTTCCATGTCCCGCTCCTCAGCGGCCTGCTCGGTCCGATCACGGGCATCAACATCCTCCCGCTGATCCTCGCAGTGGTGTTCTATATCCACCAGACCTATCTGACGCCGCAGACGACGCAGATGACGCCGGAGCAGGAATCGCAGCAGCGGATGATCAAGTGGATGAGCCTCATTATGTTCCCGCTGTTCATGTACAACGCGCCGGCCGGCCTGACGACCTACTTCGTCACCAACAGCGCACTGGCGATCTTCGAGCACAAGCTGATCCGCAAGCACATCGACAAGCATGATCTCTTGAACCTCGACAAGATGAAGGCCGAGAAGGCCAAGAAGGGGCCGGGGTTCCTCGGTCGGATGCAGCAACTCGCCGAGGCACAACGCAAGGCCGCCGAAGCCAAGACCCGCAAGGGACGCTGACGCATGTGCCACCGCCGAGCGCTTCGCGCGGCGGTGTGGGCGCTCCCGGTGATGACTCTGTAATCGTCGCTGGATACCCACCGCACGCCGAAGCGCCGGGCAGTGGCACCCGACCGGCGCCGCACAACAATCGCCCATGCCGCAACCCGCGAAGCCCGCTCCCTCTCCGCTCGCGTCGCACTGGTCGCTTGATCCAGCGATTGTGTACCTGAACCACGGCTCGTTCGGCGCGACGCCCACGCGCGTGCTCGAGGCCCAGTCCGCGCTTCGGGCCCGGATGGAATCCGAGGCGGTGCGATTCTTCGTGGAGGAGCTGCAGGAGACAATGGACGCGAGCCGCCGCGCCGTGGGGGCGCTTGTCGACTGCGCGTGGGACGAACTGGCGATGGTCACCAACGCCACCGTCGGTGTGGCGACGGCGCTCGAGAATTGCCCGCTCGGGCCGGGCGACGAGATCCTCGTCAACGACCACGAGTACCCCGCGTGTCTGAACAACGCGCGTCGCATCGCCGCCCGCGTGGGGGCCAAGGTCGTCACCGTCACGCTGCCCTGGCCACTGCCGTCGGGCTGCTCGGCCGACGAGGCCGAGTCGCTGATCGCGAGCACCATCCTCGGCGGCGTCACCCCGCGGACGAAAGTCGCGCTCATCAGTCACGTCACCAGCCCCAGCGGGCTGGTGCTGCCGATCGACCGCATCATCCCGACGCTGCGCTCGCGCGGCATCCGCACAGTCATCGACGGCGCCCACGCGCCGGGCATGGTGCCCTCGCTGTCGATCCGCGCCCTCGACTGCGACTACTACACCGCCAACTGCCACAAGTGGATCTGCTCGCCCAAAGGCTCGGCGTTTCTGTTCGTCCGGCGCGAGCTGCACCCGACGACGCGGCCGCTGGTGCTGAGCAACAACGCCGAGAACCCCAAGCCGGGGCGAGCCCAGTTCCTCACCGAGTTCGACTTCCTCGGCACCGCCGACGCCTCGTCGATCCTCGCCATCCCAGAAGCCATCCGCACCATGGAAGCGATCGGCGGCTCACTCCCCTCCCCGCTGCAGCGGGGCGAGGTGGCCGAGTCCGCGAGGCCGGAGAGGGGAACAGCGGCGACAACCGGAATGACAACCGCGCCGCATCTCGCTGCGAGTTACCCCGGATTCGTCGCGCTCATGCGGCACAACCGCGACCTCGCACTCCGAGCGCGGCGGCTGATCACGGGCGCCATGAACATCCCCGCCATCGCGCCCGAGAGCATGATCGGCACGATCGCGTCGATCTTCATCCCCCGGGCCGGGCCGAACGCCGCGCCTTCGACGCGTCCGCCGCAGCGCCGCTACGCCGATTCGTTGCAGGAACGCGTCATCGATCGCTGGGGGATTCAGGTCCCGATCTGGTGGGTGCCCGGCACGCCGCAGCGGCTGGTGCGGATCAGTGCCCAGGCGTACAACACCTTTGCCCAGTACGAGTACCTCGTCGAGGCTCTGGAAAGCGAACTCGCGGCGGAGCGCTGACCGCTCCGCCGCGAGTTGATGTTCAACGGGATGGCTACATCGCTACTTGGCTTCCGGCGCCACCGTCACCACGATCGCATTCTCTGGCGTGGCGTACTTTGCGAACGTCGCCTTGATTTCCTCGGCGGACATCGCCGCGTAGACCTCGGGCTGCTTGAGCATGTCGTCGAGGCTGACGCCGCGGAACGCGAGGGACTCAAGCCGGGTCTGCCAGAAAGCCGGCTCGATGAGCTGTTCCTCGAAGTTCTTGGCGAACTGCTTGCGGGCGACCTCGAGCTCGCCCTCGGTCGGGCCGTCCTTCGCGAACGCGGCATACATCGACGCGAGCTTATCAACGAGCGGCTTCACCTTCGCAGGCTCGGTCGGAGCACCGGCGGAAAAGACTCCGAAACCCGGATACGTCGTTCCCGAGCGCGACGAGGCGCCGATGCTGTAGACGAGCTGTGCCTCCTCGCGAACTTCCTTCACCATGCGGGTCGAAAGCACGCGGGCGGCGATGCTCATGGCGTAGGCCTCGCGCAGGTTCTTCTGGTCCGGGCCGTAGAAACCCGAGAGCACAAACGCCTGGGGCGTCGGGGTCTCGATCTTCTTCTCGATCACCCGCGGCCCCGCGGGACGCTTCACCTGTCGCTGCGCCGCGAACAGCTCCGGCGTCACGCCGCCGCGTGTCGCGAGCGAGCCCAGATACTTCTCCACGAGCTCGACGGCACGCTCCTTGGGCAGATCGCCGACGATCGCAACCTCGATGGGGGACGTTGCGATCATCTTCTCCAACCACGCCTGCGCCTTCTCGAGCGTCACCGCGTCGATCTGCTCGGGCGTGGGCGGGTGGAACCGGGCGTCGTCGTCGGGGTACGGGGCGGCAGCGGCGCTCCGCATGCCAAACATCATCGGGTTCTTCGTCGATTCGGCGAGCATCTCCTTGGCGGAGATCTTCATCTGGTCGAGTGCCGCGGCCTCAACCTTGGGCTCGGTGAGCAGCAGATAGGCCAACTGGAAACCGGTCTCGATCTCCTCCGGGCTGCCCGAGATGGTGAGGTTCATCGAGTCCGAACCGCCCATGGCCATACCGCCGCCGCCGCGGCCACCACGCCCCCCACCGCCGCCGAAGCCACCGCCGCCGCGGACGTTGACCTTCTTGCCGGTCATCAGTTCACGGATGTCCGTTGACGCGAGCTGCTTGGTCGCGGCGCGGGACCACGCAAGCTGGGCCGCGGAGGTGAGGCCGCGGTTCTCGGCGGTCTCCAGCAGCTCGCCGCCGTAGAGCGAGATCTGCACGTTGACCTGATTCTTCCGCTGATCCATAAAGCGGTAGTGGACGCGAACGTTGTTGCTGAGCGATCCCGACCAGACCTTGCTGGCACCGTGCTCGGTGAACTCCGCAAACTTCCCGCCCGAGGGCGTGCTCGCCATCAGCTGCGTCGCGTGTGTCGATTCGACTTCCTTCGTCGGCTGGACCGACAGAGCCTTCAGACCCAGATCCAGCAGCTCCGACTCGGTCGGCACGCCGTCACCCGAGGGCAACACCGCAACGAACGCGACGGCCTTCGGGTCAAACTCTGCCGCGAATCGCTTCGAGGCTTCGTCGGTCGTGATCGACGGCACCAGATCGCGGTAGAGCTGCAATCGCTGCGCCGGTGACATGATCGGCTCGCCGGCGGTCACCGCGCCGTTCATGCCGGAGATGATGCCCTGGGCGGGCGTGGTGGCTTCGGTCTCGACGGCTCGCTCGGCGCCGGAGATGAGTTCCTTCTTCGCATCCTCGATCTCACGCGTGGTGAATCCGAATGCTCGGGCCCGCTGCAATTCGAGCGCGAGTTCATTCAGCGTCGCCTTCCACTGACCGGGCTTCGCCGATCCGGAGATCGTCGCGTCGTAGGTGAGTGTGTCACCACCCAGCGAGACGCGGGCGTTGAGATAGGACGTGCCGCCCTTGGCGTTCTTGTCCGAGAGGCGGCGGTTCATCGCACGCGAGGCGAGCGTGGCCACCAGTTCCTCACGCATCAGCGGAAGCGTCGTCACCGCCGGGCGTGCCGGTCCGAGCTTGGTGATGCGGATGTCTTCGCTGCGAACTTCCGGATCATGCGCCACGATCGCGAAGCTCTTGTCGTACGCCCTGACGCCGGGGTCCTGACCCACCGGCTTGGGCTTCTTCGGCAGATCGGCGAAGGTCGCGTTGATCACCTTCACGATGTTCGCCGGATCGGTGTCTGCAACAACCATCAGGGTCGCGTTCGACGCGCCGTACCACCTGTCGTAATAGTCGCGGAAGTCCTGCTCCTGCACCGAGCCGATCGTCTCCTCCGTGCCGATCGTGATCCGCTGACCGAGCAGCGAGCCCGGCGAGATCCGCTCGCGGACGTAGAAGCCGGTGCGCTGGCGGCCCGACAGTCCACGACGCCGTTCCTCCTGGATGATGCCCCGCTCTTCTTCGATCTCATTCGGCAGCAGCGACATGCGGCCCACCACGTCGGCAAAGAACGTGAAGCCCTTGGTCAGCGTCTCGTCCTTGGTGTCGGGGAGCGAAAGCTGATACGTCGTCTGCTCCGAATTCGTGAACGCGTTTTGGTCGCGCCCGAACTGCATGCCCAGCGACTGGAAGAACGGCACCAGCGTCCCGGGCGCGAAGTTCGCCGAGCCGTTAAACGCCATGTGCTCGAGATAGTGCGCCAAACCACGCTGCCGATCCGTCTCGTTCAGCGCGCCGGAGTGGATATGGATCCACATCGCTGCCCGTCCCGGTGGCACCGCGTGCTTCCGAATGACATAGCGCAGCCCGTTCTCCAGTTCCCCCGTCACCAGCGACGGATCGCTCGGCAACGGTTGAGCCTGCACCCCAAACCCCATCGCAGACAGACAGAGCAGAGCCCCGACGGCCAGTCGGCCGACGACAACAGAAACAATCAATCGCATGGTGCAACTCCACGAGCGGCTCGGGCCGCAATCCGCAGTCTACCACAAACCCGGCGATGCACCAAGTGCCTTCCGGCGCCCGAAAGATCCTGAAATCGGCACCAAGCCGCGGCCGGTCTCCGTCCCCGCACACCGCCGCACCCCCACGAATCGGGTTCAACCGGCGAGCTCTTGACGCACCAACAGTCCCCCTTTGGCGCTTGCAGGCGATCCGGCGTCTGGAAATCCGTCTCCCGGCCAGACCGCTCTCGGGGTCGCGTTCGGGCTAGCATTTTTGCGGCATCTCCGCGGACCGATCGTCCTCTCCGCCGCAATCGCCGCCCGAAAGGGAGTCACAACATGCGTCGCACTTCTGCCATCGTGGCGCTCGCCGCCGCTGGGTTGTTCCATGGCCACTGCACGGCCGGCCCCGTCTTCTATCCGACCGCTGTGCCCACCGGACACTGGTTCGTCTCCACCAACGTCGACCGCTCCGGCGACGGCAAGTTCGAGTCCTTCAAGACCGACCTGTTCAAGCAGGGAGTCAACGTCACGTACGACGCCGCGCGTGCTGATTGGATCGCCGACGTCCCGAGCGGGAGCCACGGCGGGGTCAGCTACTGGACGTTCTTTGTCTTCCGCCAGAGCTTCGATCTGACCGGATTCGACTCCACCTCCGCCAAGCTCACCATCCGCTGGGGAGCCGACGATTCTGGCGAGATCTTCGCCCAGCGCGGCTCGTGGATCCCCGCGTACACCTTGAACGGTGGCCCGTTCGTCTACTACCCCGGCTCCTCACCGTCGCACCGCATCCCGACGTACGGCTACTCGCCTTGGTTCACCATCACCAGCGGGTTCGTGCCCGGCGTGAACACCATCGACTTCTACGTCGAGGGCAACGGACAGACCGACGGCTTCGGGCTGCAGGTCCAGAGCTTCACGGGCGATTCGTGCAAGGGCGACCTCAACCGCGACGGACTGGTGGACGACGCCGACTTTTCGATCTTCGTCGTGGCCTACGACCTCCTGGACTGCACCGACCCGGCGATGCCGCTGGGCTGCCCCTCGGACCTCAACGCCGACACGCTGGTGGACGACGCCGACTTCTCCATCTTCGCCGTCGCGTACGACGCAGTGCTCTGCCCGTAAGCGACGCGATGGCGCGGCGGTCGTGTCACACGTTCCGCGTCCCTAGAATGGAACTCTGACAACCGGGGCCGATCGGTTTCGACCGTGCATGATCGGGTAGTCGTGGCGCGTCCAGGAGCATGCTGGCCTGGTAAAAAGCATGTAAAAAATTGATTGCTAACAGCAATTACGCTCTCGCGGCCTAATTAGGCCTCGCATCCCGGCGTCAACGCCTGCTAGGCGTCGGGATGAAAACAGCAGGCTGGCCCCGCCGCGGCGTCACCGGGCGGCGGGGTGAGAAAACTCCGGCGACTGGGCAAAGGCGGATGCTGCTGAGGCAGCCGCCGCGCCGAGATCAATACATCAGCTACACGCGTAGAGGCGACTATCAGACTGTCACGGCACGGGGGTTCAATTCCCCCCGGCTCCATTTTGCCTTGTTTTCATGCTCTTTTGACTCAGATCGCATCCCGTTGACAGGGATCGACATGCGCGAAACGCTCGCCTCGGCCGGCGCATCGCTTGTCCGCTCGGGAACACTCGATTCCGCTGCCGACTGCGCCGCATTTTGCGCCGCCTCTCCGTTCGCCACTTTGTCCGTGAACACCTTGGCGGAGGGTTCATCGGGGATGCGATTCGCGTCGTGCTGCCCGCTCACCGTAACCGAATGGCCGATCCACCGGCTCAGTGCGTACTGCGGGAACATCTGCACCCACGCAATGTCGCGTGAACGCCGCAAGGTTCGAGTGCCGCACACCCTGGAGGCGACGCGGCGTTTTACGAATGCCGCGCGTTCCAAAAGGTTTCCGATCGACCGGGCTTCTGTGCGAGTTCGATAATCAGGCTCCAACATGAATGGAATGCGTGCGTGGCTCGACCCGCGGGCAGTGGTTTTCGGTCACGGCCGACGCTGCTACGGGCAGATCAGCTCGTCGTACTGGACGATGAAGACTTGGAAGTCCTGGTCATCCACGAAGCCGTCGAGGTTGAAGTCCGCCGGGCACGGTGCTGGCGTGATCGGACAGAGCAGAATGTCGTAGGCACGTACGAAAAGGGTGAAGTCCGGATCATCGACATACCCGTCGCCGTTCAGGTCTGCCACACATGTCACGGTGAGGGTCGCGGGGGATGAGATCGCCTGCGATCCGCACGCATCCGTAACCCGCACGCGGTAGCTGGCGGCATCGGCGGCGGTCACGCCGCTGATGGTCAACGTCGCGGTCTCGCTTCCGGAGATGTTGCCGCCATCGTTCAACGCGACACCGTTGCGGAGCCAGCGATACTGGAGACCGAACGATGAGCCCGTAGCTGAGAAGAGCGCGGTCTGCGTGGCGCGAACCGACTGGCTAACGGGTTGCGAGATGACGGACGGTCCCAGCACCAGACCCCAAGTATCTCCCAAGAGCGTCCCTGCGGGGGCGTAGCCGCCAAAGAGGACCATTCTGGAGCGCTGGTAGTCGTAGGCCATGTAGGCGTTCTGACGCGGGGGCGGCGCGGTGCTGAGCGACTTGGACCAGCAGCTCCCGTTCCACTCCCAGGTCTCGGACGAGAACACGCGGTTGAAGGTGTAGCCGGTGACATAGACGGCTCGCTGCCGGCCAGGGTCGTAGGCCATAGCCCCGTAGATCTGCGACGACGGACCGCCCTCGGCTCGTTTCTCCCACGACACGCCGTCCCACTCCCAAGTGTCGAAGAACACGGTGCCGAAGAAGAGGGCACCGCCGAACATCACGGTGCGCTGACGCTGGGCGTCATAGGACAGGTGGTGGCCGAATCGGGGCGCGGGACCGCTGCCAGCGACCTGCGTCCAGTTTGTACCGTCCCACTCCCAGGTGTCTCCGGCGAAGGTGTCGCCGGATAGCACCCCGCCGAACATAACGACGCGGTTCCTTGCCGAGTCGTAGACCATTTTGGCTCCGAGTCGGGCAGGTGGCTTAGTCGCTGGGTTCTGCAGAATCCACGCGGAGCCGTTCCATACCCAGGTATCGTCGAGATAGACGTTGCCCGTGGACGATCGTCCTCCGAAGAGGATGACACCCGAGGCGAGCGATGCCATCGCCGTATCGCAGCGTGCCGAGGGGCCGCTGACGACGCGTTGCGTCCAGCTGCTTCCCGACCAGATCCAAGTTTCTCCCAGGAAGGACAGCCCGTCAGTGGAGCGACCGCCAAACAGCACGATTTGATTTCGGGCGAGGTCCGATGCGGCAGCTCCGTCCCATCGTGGCGACGGTCCGGTGGAAGCGAGGTTCTGCCACGACGAGGGGCATGTCGCAACCGACACGAGAGCAAGGTCATCGAGTGCAAGGTCGTTTCCAAAACCGACGGCGTTCACGTTTCGGATCGAGAGCACGACACTGCCTGATACCGTGGGCGTCCAAGCTCCAGACCATTGCGTCCAGGCTCCGTTGCTCGCCTGAACAGCGAAATCCGATCCAATCTGCTGACTGTCGACCTCGACTCGCACCCTCGGTGCTGATGGGTCGACGCCGCCGTTATTGCCCCAAGATGCCGCCCAGAAAGAGAATGTGTAGGTCTGCCCTGGCACAACCGAAATCGAGCTGTACCACACTCGGTGATTGACGTTTGCGGAACCGTTGCTCAGGTGCATCAAGCCGCTGCCCGAGGTGTGATCAAAAAAGGTTGGTCCGGCCGTGTTCCAAGGGAAAGGCGAGTTGACGACCGCGAAGACGCCTGTGGGCACCCCAGTTGACGGCGAGAATACGTAGTCGCTGCCGAATCCAATCGCTCCCGACTCGAAGTTTCCGTTCGTGATCAGATTCGCTTGGCTATCGCACGTTAGTACGTCGTATTCTATAACACAGGCATTTGAATAGAGTGTTGGACTCCGATAATCGTCCCAACCGATCGTGCCGAAACCAAGTGCGGCGCAACACAGTTGGTAGTAGTGCAGATATTGGGCACTCTCGATCCCACCATTCGGCTCACCGGCAATCCAGTCGCTGTAATTCCATACTTCCCCGGTCGTCCACTTCCAGACCGAACTGCCTGCGGACCGAATCCCTCCGAGCCATGGGCCAGCTATGGCTCCGTAATTCACCCACGCGTCAGGAGTCGAGAGCGCGAGCTGCTGAATGAATGCGTTCTCCTCGGCCGTGGAGATCGTGGCAAGATGCCCTTGGTAGCCCTGAAAGGCTCGCGACCTTGCCAGCGCCTCTGCGTCCTGCCAGCTTAATCCTGGGGAGACGACAATCTCGTATGCATGCCCATTTCCGCCAGCGGACGTGCTCCAGACGACGGGTGTGGCGATAGCGGGAGTGGCCAGAATTCCCGCGGCAATCACGATGATACCGACATGGTCCATGACACGATCTCCGTAAATGGACACGCATTCCCTTGCAGCACTTAAAGACAGGGCAATTCCATGTAGACGATCGACGACATCAGTGTACTTCACATTCGTGCTGAAGTCGTAGCACCTGTTCTCGACACCAACGTTACGGGCAAAGCAGCGCGTCATAGGCAACGGCGAAGATGCTGAAGTCGGCATCGTCGGTCACTTGATCGATCGTCAGGTCGCCGTCGGTTGTTGTTAGCCTGTCGTACGCCCTCGCGAAAATGGAGAAGTCCGCGTCATCGACCACGCCGTCGAAGTTCAGGTCGGCGGGGCATGGTTCCCAGTGCGGCAGCGTCACGATCGCGGCTCCATCGCCATACCAGAGCGGGCTGGAGTAGAGCACCAGCAGAGTCTGCCCGTCGCGAGACAGGCCGCCCGCTCGCTCCAAGACATAGTACTTCGAACTGTCGTCGCCGAAGCGATCAAGAACCAGACGCAGTTCACGGGCTTGCTCGCCCGTTCGCCGAACAAACGCACGTTGCACGGCGCCAGTGGCGACAGCCGTTCCGAGAACGAGCGATCCATCGTCGCTCAGGTCGGTGTCCTGCACGCCGTAGAAACCAATGGGCGGCCAGAACCGATCGACTGAACCTGTATCGATGTTCCAGATTGCGCCGCCGGCGTTGAAGGGCCGCAGCGGACCGAACGTACGTGAGCCATCTGACGAAAGGGCATAGGTGTAAATGTCTGCCGGTCGTGGCACGAGTGTCGCCGTTGACGCAGTGGATCCCGACGCGATCCGCAGGACACCCTCGTCGCCCAGCATCGCGTCGCCGTTGGCCGACGGCGACCAGACAGGCGACCACGTTCCCCCAAGTCCGTTCGGGAACGACTCGACGATTCCCGTTCTAGACCGTCGATACGTCTTTCGAGGCGAGACGTTGCCAGGATCGGCGTAGGCAAACCAGTTGCCATCGTCGCTGAGACATTGCGATTCCCACATAGTCACGCTTGGATCGATCGGAAGCCTGTCGAATCGGGCCGCGCTCTCCCAATAGACCGCGATCGGGGTTCCGTCCACGGTGTTCACGAGACGCCCTACCTCAACCTTTCCGTCGAATGACAGGTCGGTCGGCTTGCGAATGACCGCACTCGATTGGCCGGATCCGGGGACGAATCCAACGGGCGCGACACCACTGATACGCGTCCATCGCCAACGGCCGTCCGTGACCGTCGCCCCTTCGCCAGATAGCACCGGGAAGAACTCACTGCGCCAAGTACTCCCAACGACGGCAAACGGTGGATTGTGCCCGCGCAGCGCCGTAAAGGTCGCCGTCTGCCCAAGCACATTTGCTGACAACAACGCCCCCGCACCCATCACTCCCAAGCGCCCCATAGCTTCCCTTTCGCCATCGTGCCAACGCGCGGCCACCAACTCGGACCCGCCCCGAGCACAGCATCCAAGATACCCGATCCCCGCCGATTTCCGTCGGTCGATTTCGCGAGCGGCCCGTGAATCCTCGATTTGATCCCAGCCCCCCAAGGCTCCCCCGGTATCAGCCCCCGTTGTCAAACTGCAACCGGATCACAATCGGGCCACCGTCGGTATCGACATCGGGCGTCTGCGCCGGCGGCGGGCGGCGTGATCGGTCACGTCGTCGGCCGGGTGGTCGGCCGGAATTCCTGCACCGGGTGCGCCGCACTTTGCGCCGCACGACCCGGCGCAGTTCTCGAAAGGACCTCTTGTCCTGTGCAGATTCCGCGCTCGCCCGGGGGATCGAGTCGACCTGGGTCCATTTTGCCCCCCTCCCCCTCTCAAGAGCTGACCCCCGCGCGATTCCGCGGCACTATTCTCGACACCGTGCCAACCCACAATCAACCGCACTCTTCATCGCACGCCCGGACCCTGCCGGCGCTGCTCGCTCGCGCGCTCCAAGCGCGGGCCCCGCTCATTGGTCGGAAGGTGACACAGGCCATCCGCGTCTTCTCCGGGAGCGCCGACGGGCTGGACGGCGTGTTCGTCGACGTGTACGGCCCGGGCGCGGTGCTGATCGTCTACGAGGGTGTCGCGGGCCGCTTCTTTGAAGCGGGGGTCGATGCGGCCGGCGAAGCGAAATCCATTCTGGAGGCGCTTGCACCTCAAGGTGTGAAGGCGGTGTATCTCAAGCCCTTCGCCAAGGACCGCTCCAAGATGGGCGGCGAACTGCCGCCGGTGGTCACCGATCCGACACCCGCCGCGGGAGAATTGCTGCCCGAAGCGATCCTGATCCGCGAGCATGGCTGGAACCTTGAGATCCGTTTGTACGACGGCCTCTCCACCGGGCTCTTCCTCGATCAGCGTGAGAACCGCCGCTTTGTGGCCGACTGGGTGAAGGACCGTGCCCGCGTTGCGGGCAAGCCCCCCACCGTTCTCAACACCTTCGCCTACACCTGCGCGTTCTCGGTTGCCGCTGCCACGGCGGGCGCGATCACGGCCAGCGTGGATGTTTCGGGCCGCTATCTCGACTGGGGCAAACGCAACTTCCAGCACAACAACCTGGACCCGGCCCTGCACCGCTTCGCGAAGATGGACACCTTCGAGTTCTTCGGCTACGCCAAACGCAAGGGACTGACGTTCGATCTCATCATCCTCGACCCGCCCAGTTTCGCATCGGGGAACAAGAAGAAGGGCATCCGGCCGTGGAGTTCGGTCGCGGATTACGCGCGGCTGGTGGGCGAGGCGTCGGTGCTGCTGAACCTCAAGGGCGTGATCTTGGCCAGCACGAATACGCAGGAACTCTGCCGCCCGGGTCGCCTGGAACGCGAGATCGTGAAAGGGCTGGGGGGCAAGCCGCCCCGGTGGCAACGCCTGCCCGACATACCGCTCGATTTCGCGCGAGATTCCGAACGATTCGCGGCCCGAGCCTTTGCGGTCTAACGACGCCGCACGTCTTGGACGCCCGGCGGATGCCGACCTGGTGCACCACAGCCCTCGCGACGCGCCAGATCCGCGCGTTTCGCTGCGGAGCATGCTCTGGCGAGCGCCCCTTGCCGACCAACCGCGGCGACCAGTCGTTGCAGCCGACGCCGGAACTTGGTAGAGTCCCAGTCGCGAGGCCCGGTGTGCGTTCTGGCACGCCGCGTCCCTGTCGAGCTCAACGGGAGCAACGTCACGACTCGACAGCCGGTGGGGGGAGGAGCTCGTCGCATGGATAACAACCGCTTCATACTCATCGCCGCCGTCGTCACCGGCATCACGGCGACTGGTCTTGCGTTCGCGTATCTCAAGAAAGCCACCGTCGCCGCCGCCCCAGCCCAGGTCGAAAGCTCGGTCGAAATCCTGGCGACGGCGCGGGACCTCCCCGGCAACACGCGGCTCGAGCCCGATACCGACGTGCAGGTCATCAAGGTGCCGGAGGAAACCTTCGCGCAGCTTGCCAAGTCCGCAGTGAAGCGGACCGAGCGGGCCAGTCTCCGCGGCCGCAAGATCGCCGGCCCGCTGCCCTCCGGAACGCCGCTCCTGTATTCACACCTCGCAGCCGTCACCGACCTCACCATCACGCCCGGCAGCCGGGCGATGACCATCCAGGTGTCGGAAGCCGGTGCGCTGGGTGGACTGGTCGTTCCCGGCGATCGTGTGGACATCGTCGTCTCGCGTCGCCTGAAGGACCAGACGGCCGCCTCGGCCATACCGGCGCCGCAGATCGGTCCCAACGGCCAGATCAGCGCCGATTACATGCAGTCCATCGTCGGCGCAGCCATCAACAAGGGCATGGCAGGATCCGGGGGCGGCGAATGGGAAGCCACCATCGTGCTCGCCAATGTCAAGGTCCTCGCCGTCGGCACCAGCCTCCAGAAGAGCCGCACCGAAATGCTCTTCGGACAATCGACCGACACCAGCACCGGGCGCTACGGCGGCGGCACCGTCACCGT
>JBILLU010000203.1:0-6015 GCA_044375915.1 Phycisphaerales bacterium | reverse complement strand
AAGGAACTGGCCGAGCGCGATGCGCGGCTGCGCCAGCTCGAGGAGCGGATGAACAGGCTCGAAGGCAAGTAGCGTTCTCTCACCGCGCTTCGTGCAGCACGAGCAGGGCGGAGTGGCGAGCTCGCTCTGCCACGCCGTCGGGCCCGTGCATCCACGCCCAGGTGATCGCGCCGGCGACGATCATGGTGATGTCCTGCGCGGCACGGGCGAGGGCGTCGGCGTTCAGCGCCGGATGAGCCGCGGCGATCCAGCCCTTGATCGCGTTGTGCAGGTCGCTGGTGTGCCCGGTGCAGATACGGAAGGTCTTGGAGCGCGGGTCCTTGGCCTCGGCGGCGGCGTTGATGAACGCGCAGCCCTTGAAGTCGGGCGTGTGGAACCACTCGTCCATCGCGGCAAAGAGCTCGCGGGGGCGATCGGCCACGGACGCACGCTCGACGCGCTCGACGAGCCAGGTCATCCACGCCGTGTGCTTTTCCTGCAGCCACGCGGCGACGAGATCGTCCTTGGACTCAAAGTGGTGGTAGAGCGACATCTTGGCGACGCCGGCCTTGGCGATGACGCGGTCGATGCCCACGGCGTTCACGCCGTGCTTGTAGAAGAGCTCGCCCGCGGCGGCGAGGAGTTTCTCGCGAGCGCCGCGGCCGCGGGGTTTCGAAGGAGCGTATTTGGAACGAGCGGCGGGCATGGGGGATTCTACGTCTATAGACCGATCGGTCTGGTGATTGGATGCCGGTGATCGCTACTGGTTTCGGGCACGTTCCGCGCCTCCCCGCCCCGCGAAGCGGGGAGGGGTGGTCGAGCGCAGCGAGACCGGGGAGGGGTGATTCGCGTTCGGATGTTCGCGGAGTTGAGGTACCCGCAATCCCCTCACCTGATTCGATGCTTTGCATCGAGTCGTCCTCTCCCCGCAGGCGGGGAGAGGAGGCGCGTCAGGCTTTGCGTGCCCAGCGCAGCTTGGCCGAGGTTGATCGCGGGTTCTCGCGCTGTTCGGCGGCGTCCGCGATGATCGGGTCGCGGCCGTCGGCGCTGTAGATGCCGCCGCGGAACTGATCGCGGAACGCGTGCTTCACGCGCCGGTCTTCGCCGCTGTGAAACGTGATGATCGCGGCCATGCCGCCGGGCTTCAGCACCTGCGGCAGGGTGATTAGCAGTTGGTCAAGGTTCGCCAGTTCGCGGTTGACGAGGATGCGCAAAGCCTGGAACGTGCGTGCCGCGGGGTGCAGCTTCGCGCCCATGCCGCGCTCGATGGTGAAGTCGCGGGCCTCGCAGACCAGAGCCATCAGTTGTTCCGTGGTCTCGATCGGAGTCTTGCGGCGGCGCTGCACGATGAGGCGTGCGATCTTCGGCGCGTCGGTCTCGTCGCCGAACTCGAGCAGGGCATCGATGATGTCTTCTTCGCTCATGCGGGCGAGGAGGGCCGAGGCGGGTTCGCCGCGGGTCGGGTCCATTCGCATGTCGAGCGGCCCGGGGCGGCGGTAGGAGAAGCCGCGCTCGGGGTTGTCGATCTGGGTGCTGGCGACGCCGATGTCGGCGAGTACTCCGTCCACCGTGCCGGGTGCGACGCCGGCTTGCGCGAGAATCTCTTCGAGTGCGGCGAAGTTGGAGTGATACAGATCAAACCGCACCGTGCCCTCGCGACCCTTCACACGTTGCAGCTTCACGCGTGCGTCGGCGAGGTTCTCGGGATCGAGGTCGAGTCCGATCAGGCGCCCGTCGGGCTTCAAGCGCTCGAGGATCGCGCTGGCGTGCCCACCGAGGCCGAGGGTGCAGTCGACGATGGTCTGCCCGGGCTTGGGATCGAGGACTTCGAGGACCTGGCGGAGCAGAACGGGGATGTGGCGGGGATCTGGTTTCATCGGTGACGGCTTGATGGTAACGTCCGCCGCTCGAAAGGCATTTCACCGCGGAGGACGCGGAGGGCGCGGAGAGAAGGCAATTGACCACGGAGATCACGGAGATCACGGAGAACACGGAGAGATGGCTTTGGCAAGGCATTTCGGTCCGTCGGATTGCAGTTGTTTCCTTCCTTCTTGTTGTTCTTCTTGTTCCTCTTCTTCTCTGTGTTCTCCGTGCTCTCCGTGGTGAAATGTCTTCTGCATCGGCGGCATGGGTTGTACGTTGGGTCGCCGCGGCGTCGAGCAGACCGGCGGAAGTCGTGTGGGCGCGGGTGTGGGAAGGTGCAACGATGTGTGTCAGCGACGACCAATGAACCCACCCCTCGCCCCTCCCTCTGGGAGGGGGACCGGAAGAAAGACATCGCGTTATGGCCGAGCACAGCGTTGACCTTGCCGCCTACTTCTCCCGCATCGGTTACGCCGTCCCCGTCGCGCCCACGCTCGACGTGCTGCGGGCGATTCAGCTGCGGCACGTCTGCTCGATCCCCTTCGAGAACCTTGATGTGCTGCTCGGCCGCGGCATTGCGCTGGACTTGGAAAGCGTGCAGGCGAAGCTCGTGACCAATCGGCGTGGCGGGTACTGCTTTGAGCAGAACTGGCTGCTGTTGCACGTGCTGCGGCAGATCGGGTTTGAGGCGATGCCGCTGTCGGCGCGGGTGCGGCTGGACCGGCCGCGGGACATGGTGCCGCCGCGGACGCACGTGTTTGTGAAGGTGACGCTGAGCGCGGAGCAGGTCGGTGGGGCGGGTGGGGCGGAGAAGGCAGGTGACTGGCTTGTCGATGTCGGTGTGGGGAGCATGTCGCCAACGGCGCCGTTCCGGATGGTGGAGAACGCGGAGCATCCGACGCCGCACGAGACGCGGAGGCTGGTGCGCGAGCCCGGCGTCCCCGCGCCGCGGTGGTTCCATCAGGCCAAGATCCTCCGCGACGGCGTGGAGACGTGGATCGACATCTGCGAGTTCAACGGCGAAGAGATGCACGCCATCGACCGCGAGGTCGGCAACTGGTTTACGAGTACGAACCCCAACAGCCGCTTTAAGCAGTACATCATGGCGTCGCTGGCAAACCCCGACGGCACGCGCTACTCGCTGGCCAACGGCGACTTCACGCACCGGCGCTCCAGCGACGGCACGGTGCTGGCGAGCGAGACGATCACGACGCCGGATCGGCTGCGGGAGGTGCTGAAGGAGCGATTCGGGTTGGAGGTGGAGAAGGGGACGGTTTTTGGGGTGGCCGGGTTGTAGAGGGCGATTTCGCCGAACCGTGCTGCGAGACTCGCGAATCGGGGAGGGTGAGTCTTTGGACCCTTGCGAATCACGGGGCATGGGGCGCGAGAGTGATCGCAGACGCGGCGGACACTTTTGGAATCCTGATTGGGGTGTTTGGTCCGATCTTGTTGCTCTACGTCGCCTGCAGTTGCATGATCGATCGGCGAGGGATGCGGCTGTATGGACTCGCGATCTACGTTGCGGCTGTTGCGTTCCTGTTGCCCCGCGCGGGTACTTTGGGCCGACGCGAGGTTTCGAACGAGATCGTTCCAGCCGCGATGGAGGCTCTCGCATTACTTGGGCTCGTGCTCTTTGTGAAAGCCGGCCTGCTTGCGGTTGCTGGTTGGAGGCGCCGCCGCGCTGGTATGCTCGATCCATGAGCAAGCGGCATGTACTTGGCGTTGTATTGTTTGGACTGATCTCCGGCTGTGCGAGCACCCGCTCGAACGACTCGTCGACGTCAGATCGGGCGACACTCACCGCGATCCTCTCCACCTCCGCCGGCGACATCACCCTCGAGCTCGATCGCGAGCACGCGCCGCTGAGTGTCGACAACTTCATCCGGCACGCCAACGCCGGGCACTACGACAACACGGTCTTCCAGCGCGTCATACCGAACTTTGTCGTTCAGGGCGGGTCGCACACGCCCGAGCTCGTCAACCTTCCTGCGTCCGCGGCGGCGGCGCGGAAGCCCGGCGAGCCGCTCGGCCTCGACACCCCGATCAAGAACGAGTGGCAGAACGGGCTGAAGAACGTTAAGGGCTCCGTGGGCCTGGGGCGCGACACCGATCCGGACTCGGGCACGCGGGAGTTTTACATCAACGTCGTCGACAATCCCAAGCTCGACACGCCCCGCGAAGTCAGCGGCGGGGCGGGCTACGCGGTCTTCGGGCGCGTGGTGAGCGGCTGGGACGCGGTCGAGACGATCCGTACCGGCGCGACGGGCTCGCGGGCGGAGAAGATCAAGAAGGACGGGGCGTTGGTAGACGGGGAGATGATGAAGGATGTGCCGCTGGAGTTGGTGGTGGTGAAGAGAGTGCGGGTTGTCGGCACGCGATGATGCGCAGCTTCCGAGCCGCGGGCTTCAGCCCGCGCGGCCTCACGTGCTCGGTGCCATCAGTCCGCGGCTGCTCGGAGCCGCGGGACTGATGCGTCTGGAACTTCGTGTGTCAGTCTCGCATCCGCATCAGTCGCGCCGCCGAGCCGGCGGACTGATGGCACCAAAGAGATGCCGGTTTCGAGATATGTGAGCGTGCGGCCCCTCACCGATCTTGGCCTCTTGGGCCTCGATCACCCCTCCCCGCTGGAGCGGGGAGAGGGGGCGCGATGCAGCGTGCGTCAAGATTGGTTTAGCGACCGCGGCCGGGCATCTTCCCGAACATCCGCTTCGGCGGCAGCTTCGTCGGCACGATGCCGCCGGGGAACTTGCTCGCGTCGACCTTGCCGGCTTCGTTCGCGGGCAGTTCGAGCTTGGACTGCTCCATGCGGCTGACCTTCGGTGCCGGGGGCGGCGGCGGGGGCGCGTCGCCCTCAGCGCGTTCGAGCATGAGGCCGCCTTGCGGGCGTCCCATCGGGCCGTCGTCGCGCCAGCCCGCCGGGGGCGGGTTGCCGACGAAGTCCGGGTATTCGATCTTGGGGATCTCGGCGTTGATCAGCATCTCGATGCTGGTCAACAGGTCGCCCTGCGCGGGGGTGACGAGCGAGTACGCGAGGCCGCCTTTGCCGGCGCGGGCGGTGCGGCCGATGCGGTGGATGTACAACTCAGGATCGTCGGGCAGATCGAAATTGATGACGTGGCTGACACCCTCGACGTCGATGCCGCGGCTGGCGAGGTCGGAGCAGATCACGACGGCGAGCTTGCCGTCCTTGAGCTGCTTCATGGTGGTGTTGCGCTTGCCCTGGCTCATGTCGCCGTGCATGGCGTGGGCCGGGATGCCGCGGGCCGAGAGGCCGTTGGCGAGTTCGTCGACGGTGCGCTTCAGACGGCAGAAGACCAGCGTGAGGGCCGGCTCCTCGTGGGTGAGCACGTGCAGCAGCATGCGCTTCTTGTCCCACGGGGCGACGGGGATGTGGAACTGCTTGACGAGGCTGGCGGTGAGCGAGCCGGCGGTGGTCACGATCTTCACCGGATCGTGCATGTGCTGGCGGGCAAGGCGCTCGACTTCTTCGCTGAGCGTCGCGCTCACGAAGATCGTCTGGCGGCCCTCCGGCGGCGTGCCCGGTGCGGGGCACATGTTCAGGATCCGCTTGATGTCGTCGCGGAAGCCGATGTCGAACATGCGATCGACTTCATCGAGCACCGCAAAGCGGATGTTCTGCAGGTGGAAGTAGCCGCGCTGGATCATGTCGAGCACGCGGCCGGGCGTGCCAACGACGATGTGCGAGCCGGTCTGGAGCTGGCGGGTCTGGGCCTGGATGGACTGTCCGCCGTAGAGCGTGACGGCCCGGATGGGCGTGTGCTTGGCGAGGTCGTTGATCTCGTCGGTGATCTGGATGGCCAGTTCGCGGGTCGGGGCGAGGATGAGCGCCTGGAACTGCGTGTCCTTGCCGCACATGTGGATGAGCGGCAGGCCGAACGCGGCGGTCTTGCCGGTGCCGGTCTTGGCCTGACCCAAGACGTCGCGCCCGGTGATGGCGACGGGGATCATCTTGGCCTGAATCATCGTGGGCTTCTGGAAGCCCATGTCGGCGAGGCCCTTGAGCACGCTGTTGCGCAGGCCCAGGGACGTGAAGTCGACGGCCTCGTCGAAGACGTTGTCCTGCGCGACGGGCTTGAAGTCGTGGTGGGTGACGATGCCGTGCACTTCCGCGACCGGGTTGGCGGCGGTGATGGAGTCCTGCAGCTCGTGGCC
>JBILLU010000202.1:0-6021 GCA_044375915.1 Phycisphaerales bacterium | reverse complement strand
GTTGTCGCGCTCCCCGGTGAGGTGGCACGGGTGGATCATGAGCCAGCAGGCGCCGGGGCCGCCGCGGGTGTACTTGTACGAGCCGCCGATGGCGAAGTCGGCGCCGAGTGATTCGAGGGCGAGCGGGATGACTCCGGCGGCGTGGTAGCAGTCGAGGAGAACGAGGGTGTTCTTCGCGTGGGCGGCGGCGATGAGGCGGGGGAGATCGTCGAGGATCTGGCCGGTGGCGTAGAAGACGGGCGAGACGACGAGTAGGTCGAAGTGCTCGCGCGTGAGTACGGCGATGAGGTCGTCGGTGTGGAAGCGCGGGGGTTGATCGGGCGTTGTGTGCGGCTCGATCCATGTCACGTCGGCGCGGCGGCGGTGGTGGTAGGTCTTGAGGATGAAGTCGATGGAGTCGAACTCGCCGCGGGTGGTGAGGATGCGAGGAGTGGGGGACGGCAGCGCGTTCAGCACGGCGCGCAACCCCTGACCCGCGGAGGTCTTGGGGACGACCGCGTCGGCGCGGGAGACGCCGAGCAGGCAGGCGATGTTGTTGCGGAAGGTGTGCAGCTCGTCGAGCCACGGGCCCCAAGCGTCGTCCATGTCGCGGTACCACGCGTCGAGGGCGGCTTGGACGTCGGTGGACATCTGATCGAGCGGGCGGCCGAGGCTGTGGTTGGCGAGGTAGATGCCGGGGCGCTGCAGAATGCGGGAGAAGAGCGGGAAGATGTGGGCGCGGAGCGAGTCTTCGCGGAGCGGGCCGGGACCGATCGCGGCGGCGGCGTGCGCGATTGCCGGGCTGATGCGCGGCACGGCGAGGCGTGATGATGCTTCGGGCGTGTTCACGCGGGCTTTCCTGCGTGGGGGTTGTGGGGGTTGCCCGTGTGCGGATTCGGTTGTTGCCCGGTGTCGGGGCCGACCATGGTGCGGACGTCCCACAGTTCGGGGAAGAGCGGCGAGTCCACGAGGGTTTTGAGGTAGTTGACGCCGGCGGTGCCGCCGGTGCCGCGCTTCATGCCGATGACGCGCTGGACGACTTTGAGGTGGCGGTAGCGCCAGAGCATCATGGTCTCGTCGATGTCGACGAGCTTCTCGGCCATCTCGTAGGCGTCCCACTGGCCCTCGGGCTTGTCGTAGATGTTCTTGAAGACAGCGAGCACGGCGTCGCTGGGCGTGTGGGTCTTGGTGAGATCGCGCTCGAGGACGTCGCGGGGAATGTCGTGGCCGCGGCGGGCGAGGTAGCGGAGAAACTCGTCGTAGAGGCTGGGCGCGTGGATCGCTGCGTCGAGTTCGGCGCAGATTGCGGGCTTGTGGCGGAAGACCTCGAGGTAGCGGATCTCGCGATTGCCGAGGAGGTATTCGATGAGTCGGTTCTGGTGGGACTGAATGCCGCTGGCGGGGCCGAGGACGTGGCGGAACTGCACGTACTCGGTGGGCGTGAGCGTGGCGAGGACGGACCATTGGCTGAGGAGCTGAGCCTGGATGTGCTTGACGCGAGCGAGGATCTTGAAGGATGGCTCGAGCTGGTCCTTGGCGACGAGGGCCATCGCGGCGCGGAGTTCGTGGATGACGAGCTTGAACCAGAGCTCGGTGGTCTGGTGCTGGATGATGAACAGCAGTTCGTCGTGGTGTTCGGGGCGCGAGAGGGGGCGCTGGGCGGCGAGGAGCGGATCGAGCTGGAGGTAGGCGGCGTAATCGAGCTTGCCGTGGAGATCGGTGATGACACCGGCGTGGGAGGGATTGGTTGGAGTTGGCTGGTTCACGCGGACAGTGTGGCGGATCGGCGCGTGAAGATCAAGCGGCTGGGGGCCGCTTGGCGGGAAATCGGTGTGGTTGCGGAGGAATCAGCCTTCGCTGGGTTCGCCGTCGGGCTCGCTGCCGGCGGTGTCGCCAGCGACGCGGCTGGCGGGGAAGAGGCGGAGCATCCAGATGCTGAACTCGTAGAGGACGTAGAGCGGGGCCATCATGATCAGCATGCTGATGGGATCGGGCGGCGTGATCAGGGCGGCGATGACGGCGATGATGAACAGTGCGTGCAGGCGGTACTTGGTGAGGAAAGGCGGGGTGACCACGCCGATCCAGCCGAGCAGCAGGACGACGACAGGCAACTGGAACCCGGCGGCAAAGGCGAGCGCCAGGCCGAGCAGCGTGTCCACCCACTCGCGGATCTTGGGTTGGAGCAGGATGCCGCTGCTGGTGGAGAGGGGTGTGGAGTAGACGATGGTCTTGACGGCTGCGTCCGCCGCGGCCTTTGGGTTGGTGAGCGCGAGGCGGAGTTCCTTCAGGTCGCTGTTGAACCACACATCGCCGGGCTTGGGGGTGGGGGGGTCGGCGGCGAGGACGGGGATGTTGAGCGGCGCGACGCCTGCTGGCGGCTCGGCGATGGATGCCTGCGTCGGGCTGACGGTGGTGCCGAAGTGCACGAAGAAGTGCAACATGACGGGCAGCACGACGAAATAGAGAAAGAGCGAGGAGAGGATCGTGAGCACCAGGCTCATGGGCAGGAGCATGGTCACGAAGCGTCGCTCGTGGCGATACAAGCCCGGCGCGACGAACTTCCAGAGTTGCCAGAGGATCCAAGGGAAACCCAGCGCCACCGATGCGACCGTCGAGATCTTCAAGTACGTGAAGAAGGTCTCGAACATGCCCGTGGCGAGCATGGTCGCGGGCAGGCCCTCGGCGCGCAAGGCGGCCTGCACGGGCTTGATGAGCCAGTTCAGCACCGTGGGGCCGAAGTAGAGGCTTCCGAAGAAGAGGATCGCGATGCCCCACAGGGCGTGAATGACACGCGTGCGCAGCTCGTCGAGGTGATCGCCGAGACTCATGACCTTTTGCGGCGCGTCGGGCCCGCGGTCGGATGAATCGCGGCGGGATTTCTTGATGATGGACTGGGGTTGCTCGTCGTCGCCGTCGGTTTCGTCCCAATCGCGGCGTCGGCTGGACGCGCGCACGGGCTCGCGGATGTCGGGTTCGTGGGCGTTCGCGGTCGGTCCGGCGAGCAGGCTCGGCGGGCGGCCGTCCATCACGCCTCGGCGGTCCTCCGGGCGCACGGGTTCTGCGGGTGTCGCTTCGGGGCCGCCGGTCTCAGCCGGCGCGGCCGGGTCTTGCGACCCGGCAGAGGCTCCGCCCTCGGTGGGCTGGTTCGGGGTTGGTTCATCCGGCGGCACAACGAAGGGTAAGCGGAGGGAATGAAGGCCGAACGGGGGCGGC
This sequence comes from Phycisphaerales bacterium, assembly GCA_044375915.1. GTDB lineage: Bacteria > Planctomycetota > Phycisphaerae > Phycisphaerales > UBA1924 > JAFEBO01. Next base: position 2,829 of record JBILLU010000202.1, on the reverse strand, counting down.
GGCGGGTTCGGATAGTTCCGAACAAAGGGAACCAAAATCCTCACAAGTGGTGCCGGAGGAACTTGGGAGGCGCATCTGCGGTAGAAGAGGACGGCGAGTGGCTTGTGGGATTCGGCGGCCGGGTTTCCAGCAAGGCCGGCACCAAGCGCCGATGACAACGGCTCGGGCATGGACGATCGACTGAACTATCCACAGGCCGCGGGATCGCGGCGTGCGCCGGACTCTGAGGAGTTCGCGCCCATCGAGCGCGCCGCGGACGTCGAAGACGAGCTGAGTTATCCGCTGTCCCTGACGCCATCGGATCACGATGAGCTGCAGAAGCTGTGGGAGCAGAACCGGCGGTGGGTGGCGGCGTTGCTGCTGGCGCACAAGCCGCGGTGGGCGGAAGTGGATGATCTGCTGCAGGAAGTCGCGGCGACGCTGGTGAGCAAGGGGCATGAGATCCGCGATGCAGGGGCTTTGAAGCCTTGGCTGCGGACGGTGGCGACGAATGTGGCGCGGCTCGCGGCCCGGCGGGGGAAGCTGCGGCTGCACGGGTCGCTCGATGCCGCGGAAGAGGACAACCCCACCGGCGGCCCTGCCGATACGACCGAGCTGCAACCGGTGCAGGCAGTGACACAGACGGAAGAGTCCTCGCGGCTTTTGGAACTGGCGAAGCAGTTGCCCGACGGATACCGCGAGCCGCTGCTGCTCAAGAGCGTGCAGGGTCTGAGCTACCGGCAGATCGGGCACATCCTGGGCATTCCGGAAACCACGGTGGAGACGCGGATCGCGCGGGCCCGGAAGCAGCTTCGGGAACTGGCGGAAAAGACCGTTTCGTCCTGATTTCCAGGCTGTTCTAGAGCGCCAGGGCCGTTCCGCCGGGCGGGCGGGGATTATCCGGGCCTTTCCTTGTGGGAACAGATTTGTGACGGAAGCCCGGTGGCGGCGCATCTGGTTGTTGTGGAGACACCTATGAACGGCTCGAATCCGACAACTCGCAGCGGCACGGTTCCTGGCAGCGAAGGCCCCGATCGTGAGGTGCTGATCAGCCGCGTCGTGGACGGCGTGGCGGGCCCGAGCGATTGGGTGGAGATCGATTTGATCTCCGCCGGCGATCAGAACGTGTGGCGCGAGATCGCACAGGCGCAGCGGGACAAGCAACTGCTCGACTTTGCGGTCGGCCGCGCCACGGCGGCGGCGGACCGGATCGATCTTCCCGAGCCGGCGCCGCTGGTGATCATCCGCCGGGCGCGGATGGGTGCGGTGCAGTGGGCGGGTTGGGCGGCGGCGGCAGCGCTGGCGGTTGCGATGGTGATCGTGCCGAAGTGGAACGCGGCCCCCAGCACGAACACGGCGGGTTTGAACAGCCTGATCCCGAGCTTCGATCAGCCGCCGACGTCGCCCGACGCGGCGCTGGACAACTACCTCTCGCGTGGGCGTGAGACCGGGCGGGTGGTGCGGCAGTTGCCGGACTTTGTGGTGCTCGACTCGGCCCCGGCCGCGGACGGGAACGGGTACGACGTGATCTACCTGCGGCAGATCGTGGAACGAGCGCGGGTGGACAGCTTGAACAAGTACAAAGTGGACGATGCAGGCCGCAAGACCCCGTTGCCGGTGACGCGCATCGATTCGTTGTCGCCGCTGTGATGGACGCGGCGGCGGACAGACGAACCGGCGACGGATGTTTGGCGTTCATGCATCAGAGCAAAAGCCTGTTTCAGACGGGCGAATCAGTGAAAAACGGTGGGGACCAATCCGAAGGAGTTTGAATCATGTATCGCGAACAGAACCACGGCAATTCGTCTCAAGACTGGCTGCGTCGTGTCGGCCTGACGGGCCTGTGCGCCGGCCTCGCTGCGTTCACCCTCCTGGCCGGCAAGCCCGCCTCGGCCCTGCTCGCCACCGAGCCCGAGGAAGACGAAGAACTCGTCGGCAACTTTGATGAGCCGATGGCCGAGGGCGGCCAGAACGAGGGCAAGGCCGGGGCCAAGGGATCGAGCAACTTCAGCTCGTCCTCGACAACGATCGACGACGACGGAACCTGGACGGTCAAGAACAAGAACGGCGTCGTGACCGTCGAGCACGACGGCAAGACGATCGAGAAGGACCGCATCCGTGAACGTCGCGGTCAGATCGAGGTGCTGGATGCAGATGGCAAGGTGATCAAGCGCCTGCCGTCGGCCAATATCACGATCCGCGGCAACGGGATGAGCCGCATGTTCCTGACCCCGCCGCCGGCCCCCGCGGCCGTGCCTCGGGCACCTCGTCCGGCCGCGGCGCCGCGCGCTTTCGCGGTGGCGACGCCGAACGCGCCCAAGGTCATGATGGGCGTGACGATGGCCGACGCCGATCCGGATCTGCTCGAACAGCTCGGTATCGACAGCGGCGTGCTGCTGATGACGGTGCGCAAAGACCTGCCCGCGGCGAAGGCCGGGCTGCAGGCCAAGGACGTCGTCTTCGAGGCCGACGGCGAGACCGATCTCGACGAAGAGTCGCTCCGCGACATCCTGAAGGACAAGAACCCCGGCGATGAACTGAAGCTGAAGGTGAAGCGCAAGGGCGAGGACAAGGAATTCACCATCAAGCTCGAGAAGTACGACGCTGGTGTACTCGGCAACGTCGTGGCGCCGGAAGCGTTCGGCGGAGGCGATGACGAGTTCGACCCCGAGGAGCTCAAGGCGATGCTCGCCGAGGTCGAGGCCCAGGTGCGCGAGCAAGTCGCGGCGCTGCGTGAGAAGATGGACGCGACGGACTGGAACAAGGTCCGCGATGATGTGAGCAAGCAGCTCGACGAGGCCATGAAGCAGATGGCCGAGGCCCGTGAGAAGTACGGCGAAGCGAGCCGGA
>JBILLU010000035.1:0-23254 GCA_044375915.1 Phycisphaerales bacterium | reverse complement strand
CGTCCAAGGGTGCGACCGTGACATTGCCGCCGCTCCCGGCGGGTCGATTCATGTCGGTTTTGCTGGTTGACAACGACCACTACGCGCCTGCCGTCTACTACGCCCCCGGTACCTATGACCTGCCGCAAGACACGAAGTACCTGGCCGTCATCGTACGAACCCAAGTGCTGAATCCCAAGGATGATGCGGACATCGCTCTGGCCAACAAGCTGCAGGACGGCGTCGTCATCAAGGCGAACAGCGCCGATCCGCTGCCCCCGATGCAATGGGATGCAGCATCGCTGAAAGCTTTGACTGAGCAGTACGAGAAAGACTCCGCCCAATACAAGAGTTGGAAGGGAATGATGGGGCCGCGTGGAAAGGTCGACGAGAAGACTCGTCACATCGCCGCGGCGGCTGCTTGGGGCTTGAACCCAGAGTGGGATGCCACGTACTTGAACTACAGCGGCGACCATAACCACCGCGCGTGCCACAAGGCCACCTACGCCGTTCCAGAGAATCAGGCTTTTTGGTCAATCACGGTCTATGGCAGTGACGGCTACATCAAGAGCGACAACGCAGTCATCAACTCCACAAACGTCAAGCTGAACAACGACGGCACTTTCACCGTGTACTTCGGGTCGAAGGAAGCCTGCGGCGACGTGCCGAACCGCGTCGATGTCACCGAAGGCTGGAACTTCCTCATGCGCGTCTACCGACCAGGGCCATCGGTTTTGGACGGGCAGTACAAGTTGCCGACAGCGGAGCAAGTTCGATAAAGACATCCGTGGTGGCCGAGCGCAATCAACCGGATCGGCACGGACGAGTTCATGCACCACGGCCAGATCGTCGGGCTGCGCCGACGATTGGGCATGTCCGTGTTGATCTCAGGCATTGATGATCGCGATCTTTCAGCGTGCGAGCGAGATCGAGTGGTGGTCGAAGACCAGCGCGTGACGGATTGCGTCGTCGCAGTCTCCAAACGAAAACCCCCGAGTCTTACGACCCGGGGGTTCTCAAATAGAGGACGGGGGATGGTCTGACAGCGTGTGCTTCAGAGACCCAGAGACACCGCGAGCGCATGCCGCCACCCGGCAGGGCGAAAAGGTGTCTCGGGTTGTATGAGACGCGGGCGACTGGGGGGACCGTCCCAAAGCCCCCCATCTTCACACCCATTCTTTGTGCCCGTTCAGATCTTCACGACATTTTCGTTGACAACTCGGGAGTGTGGTATCCTGTTTTGAACTGGAACTCACGACGATGCGGTCGTGGTTGTTGCCGTGCGGGTGGAAGCTCGCACGAGTCTTCTGGAGAAGAACATGTCCACGAACTGGTCTGTCAGCGTGCGCTCGTTCAGAGCCTTCACACAACGAGTCAAGTTCGTACCCAAGGCCCTTCGCGCATGCGCAGTCGCCGTGTGCGTGCTGCTGACGTTGCAGCCCGCGTTCGCCCAGAGCACGACCCAGTTCACCTATCAGGGCCGACTGGACAGTGGCGGCGGCCTCGCCAACGGCACGCATGACTTCCGCTTCACGCTCTGGACCTTGCAGGCCGGTGGCGCGCAGGCCGGCAGCGCGGTCTGCCTTGACCAGGTGAGGGTGACCGACGGGCTTTTCACCGTGCCGCTGGACTTCGGTGCCGCGGCAATGCAGAGCCAGCCTCGGTTTCTTCAGATCGAGGTCCGTCAGGATGACACCCCCGGCAACTGCGGCACCGGCTCGTTCACGATGCTGAGCCCCCGGCAGTCGCTCACCTCCGTGCCATTCGCCGCCAATACGCGCGGAATCACGGTGACCGCCGACGGCAAGGTGGGGCTCGGCGACACGGCACCGTCGCGCCGACTGAGCGTCGCTGGCGGCGCCCTGCTGTTCGACACCGCCAACGAAGGGATGTACGTCCAGACCAACTCGATCGACTTCGTCAACGCCAGCAATGAAGACCCGGTCTACAGCTTCCAAGGCCCCCCGATTGACCGACACGATTTCTTCAACGGCGGGAGTAGCACGCTCACGCTCGCGTCCAATGGCAACATCGGCCTCGCCAAGCAGAGCCCCACCGCACGCCTGCACATGTTCAACCGGACCAACAGCCCCGGCTACGCGCTCATCGAGGGCTCTCGCGTCCTCGCGACCGGATCGACCTTGAGCAGCCCAACTCGAAGCCCCGCCAGTGTCGCCGTGGTTTCTGGGGCGAGTACGTGGGCGTCGCTCGATTCCGGCCGGCTCATCGACAGCGTGTTTGCGACGACCAACTCCTCGACAGGGGACTTCATCACCAAAAGCTGGAAGACTCAGACGGTGCGATTCTCAAACTTTGGGTTCGCCATCCCGGGCAATGCAACCATCACGGGCATTTCGATCACCGTTGCCACCAACAACCAACTCTCGTTCCCCTGCCCGGGAGAGACCGTGGATGCGGGCGTCCGAGCAGCCCCAAGAACTCCACAGTTGTCGGGGACCCAAGCCGCTGCCGCCGTCCCACTCTCCGGAGCAGGAAACGCCACGCTCGGTGGCAGCACGCAGGCGTTCGGGCAATCGTGGCCGGTGGATCAGGTCAACCAGAGCAGTTTCGCGATCGATGTCGAACTGCAAGCACGATGCCTCGTCACCGAGAACTTGCTTGGCGGCACGGTTTCCGTCCCATGCGGCTGCGGCCCCAGCGGCCCCTTCCGGCTCGACGGTGTCACGGTTGTCATTCACTACACGACCGGCGGCACCGCGACCGAGCAGTACGCATGGTCCATGGGCGTGGGCGCGGGCAAGGCGTCCTTCGCGATGGCGCCCACGCCAGACCTCTCCAGCCCATCGCTCGTCATGCTGCCTGACGGCCGCGTCGGTGTCGGCATCGAGCCTTCGGGCGGATCTGGCCCCCTCCTGGAAGTCGCCGGCAACATCCGGTGCATCAGCGTCACCGAGACTTCAACCCTGCGCTTCAAGGACGACGTCGCCCCACTCGATGGATCGCTCGCCACGCTCATGCAACTCCGCCCGGTCCGCTTCCGCTGGGACGCGCCGCACGGCGGGCGAAGCGACTTCGGCCTCATCGCCGAGGAGGTCCGAGCAGTGTTGCCCGAACTGGTCTCCACCGACAGCGACAACAACGCCGCGGGACTCAACTACGGGCGCGTCGGTGTCCTGGCGGTCGGCGCTATCCAGGAGCTCAAGGCGCAGCACGACCGGCAGAGTGCAGCGCTCAAAGCCCGCGCAGACAGACTTGATGCCGAGAATGCCGAGCTGAAGGATCGCCTCACTCGGCTCGAGAGGGCCCTCAAAGCGCTGACCTCAGACAGATAGACGCACTTCTCGTGTCAGGATTACCGTGAGAACGACAACCCCCGAGTCTTGCGACCCGGGGGTTCTTGGAATAGCGGGGCCAGGATTTGAACCTGGGACCTTCGGGTTATGAGCCCGACGAGCTACCGGGCTGCTCCACCCCGCAATCAGGGTAACTAGATTAGGCGCGACAGTGCCCACGGTCAACGTCGTTGTGTCGCGCGGTTGATATTGAGCCGCAAAGAACGCCGGTCAAGAGCTCGCTCAACGCTACGATCGCCGCATCGTCACACGCCGGGGCGTCTCCCGTCGCGTGCACGATTCTTCGAGCGGTCATGAGCGAAACGATTAACGTCCTTCTCATCGGCGGCGGCGGGCGCGAGCACGCTCTGGCTCTCAAGCTGCGCGAGTCCAAACGCCTCGGCGAGCTGTGGATCACCCACCCCGAGAACGCCGGCCTTGCCAAGATCGGCAAGCCCGTCGACGTGCCAGTGAGCATCCGCGAAATCTACAGGCTCCAGCAGTTTTGCGACAAGAACAACGTCGGACTGGTCGTGATTGGCCCTGAGGATCCGCTCGCAGAGGGGTACGCCGACAAGCTTGCCGCACCGGGACGATTGGTCTTCGGTCCGACTGCCGAGGCGGCCCGACTCGAGGCCGACAAAGCCTGGGCCAAGCAGCTCATGAAGGCCTCGTCAATTCCCACCGCCGATGCACGCGTCTTTACCGACGCGCGAGCGGCCAAGGACTACCTCGCATCGCGTGAGCATCCTCCAGCGCTGGAAGGCAAGGCCCAGAAACTCGCGGGAAAGGCCGGTGCCGAGCTACCGCCGGTGATCAAGGCCGCGGGACTCGCCAAGGGCAAAGGCGTCATCGTCCCTTCGACATTCAAGGAAGCGAACGAGGCGATTGACCGGATCATGGTCGCCCGGGAGTTCGGCGAGGCTGGCTCGCGTGTGATCATCGAGGAGCGTCTGGAGGGACCGGAAGTCTCCGTGCTCGCGATCGTCGACGGCCACAACATTCTGGTGCTGCCGCCGTGCCAGGACCACAAGCGATTGCTCGACGGCGACAAGGGTCCGAACACCGGCGGCATGGGCGCGTACTGCCCGGCCCCCGTGATCGATGATGCCACGCTCGCAATCGTGGAGCGTGACGTGCTTGTGGCGACGGTGGACGCGCTGCGGCGTGAAGGCATCGAGTACAAGGGCGTGCTGTACGCCGGCATCATGCTCACCCCGGCGGGACCCAAGGTACTTGAGTTCAACTGCCGCTTCGGTGATCCAGAGTGCCAGCCCCTGATGGCTCGCCTGAAGTCGGACGTGATCGACCTGCTGTGTGCCGCATGCACCGGGACGCTCGACACGGTGGACGTGCAATGGGATGACCGCACGGCATGCTGCGTGGTGCTGGCCGCACGGGGATATCCCGATGCACCAAAGAAGGGCGCCGTGATCGAAGGCCTCGACGATGCCTCGAAGCACGAGAACGTCTTCGTGACGATCGCCGGCGCGACTCGCAACAAGGACGGCGACACCGTCGTCAGCGGCGGCCGCGTGCTGGGCGTGACCGGCCTTGGCGCAACGATCTCCGAGGCCCGCGAGGCCGCCTACGGAGCCTGCGAAGCGATCAAGTTCGAGGGCGCGCAGTTCCGCCGCGATATCGGTTCCAAGGCCGCAAGGTGAGCCTCAGCCGGCTACTTCGAATCATCGATCGACTTGAGCGCGGCAAGAAACTCCCGCGCGCGCTCAAGCGGGATCACTCTCTGGACGCGGTCCACAGTCACGCGAATCGCCGGCATCGACGGTGCCCCCTCGGTCCGTGACGCGATGCTGTCAAACTCCAGCGTGGCCGCGCCAATCGTGGCCCCTCCGAGTCCCAGCATGGTTACGCGGGTCGCATCGGCGGCAGCACCGCCGGACCCGGCAAGCAGGGTGACGCTCGCGGCCGGAACTTCGGTCAGGAGCTTCAGCGCAGCTCGCACCGTTGGATCGAACGGACCGAAGTTTCCGTCGCTGCCACGGGACACCAAGGACGTCCCGACGCGCAACGAGGCCACGTCCGCTGCAGGAAAATCGAACGACGTCTTTGGCAGATACGACGCCGCGTCATCGCTCAGCCCGGTGAGCACACTTGTCTGTACCACCGCGACAATCGGCCCCCACAGGGACTTGGCAGAACCAGACGCCGAGACCGAGTCACGGTCGACGCCCGTGATGCGAACCAGGCTGGACCTCGCATCGACCTCGGGCCCGAGCTCGATCCGCTGTTCAATGCGGCGCCGCTCTGGCGACTCGGTTGCCACCACGATGGTTCGACTTGGCGTTGCAAAGCTCTCCGTCGCACCCGCATCGTCAAGAAACCGATCGACGGTCGTGTTCGCCAACCAGAGCGACACGCCCTGGACAGCGCTGGGGTCGGCCTTAAGCTGAAGCGGCGCCGACATCAGCCAGCCGGTGCCGACACGAGCGATCGACACGCCGGTGTCACCACGCCTGAGCAGAAGCGAACTGCTCCGCTCCGGCGTCCATCCAAGCAGGGACTTGGACCGCCACTCCGACAGTGCATCCGGACGCAGCAAGGCGCTTAGATCTTCCGATGTCGCAGCGACCGCTACCGCCTGGCCCGCCTCGTTGAGAAGGGCGACCCGCCCCTTTCCGGCCAGGAACTCGGGATCGATGGCGATCCTGGCAAGCGTTCCGGACGCTCCGATCAACTCGACGATCGCGGCCTTGGGCATCGCTCGCCCATCGGTGATGCCCGAGCGAAGCTCAGCCACCAACCGAAGAAAACCCTGCACACGCGAAGCCTCGACGACAGCGCTGGGTTGGCCCTGACCGAGCGTCATCAGCCACATGCCTTCGAGCGGCCCGCGCTCGATCGTTGCTGCTCCACCGTCCGATGCCGTGACGCGAATCGTGCGTACGTCGCCAGTCGCAAACGCGTCGAGCAATGCGGGACCGGCAACCTGAACGACACCTCGCGGCGTGGTCCACCACACCAAGCCGCCCAGAACGGCGGCAAGGACAACCCAGATGAGGGCGCTGGCTCGAGACATGGCCGGAGTGTACGAAGCCGCCGGCAGGCGGTGCACAAGCGACGCTCAAGCCGCAGCAAGGAAGGACTGGTGTCCTGTCCAGAATCATGCGAGCGAACGCCGAAGAATGTCGCGATGGCCCCCACCACGCCAATGGCAGCTTCCGCCGGCAATCGCCCCATCGTCGGCATCACGATGGACGTTTCCGATGTCAACGGACGCCAGAAATTGGATGTCGGCCTCGCGTACGCCCGATGCGTCGAACGCGCCGGCGGCACGGCAGTGATGCTCGCGCCGATCGTTGATGCCATTCCTGGCCAGCTCGCGGCATGCAGCGGCTTTGTGTTCACGGGCGGCGACGATCCCCGCTTGGAAGCGTTTGGCGGAACGTCGCACCCCAAGATCACGCCGCTGCATCCGCTTCGTCAGGAGTACGAACTGGCCCTCCTTGCCGCACTGGAGTCGCAGCAAGACAAGCCGGTGCTCGGCATTTGCCTCGGCATGCAGCTCATGTGCCTGTGTGCCGGCGGGACGATGGATCAGTACATGCCCGAGACCACGCCGACCCACGCTCGTCACTGGGGTGCGGATCACGTGGTGACGCCGACGCAGCCCTCGCAACACTCAGTCCGCATCGCCACCGGCACCGTGCACAGCAAGCACAAGCAGGCGATCATCGCCACGGGCGCGATGCAGACGATCGCGACCAGCGACGACGGCGTGATCGAGGCCGCGGCTCACCCCGGCCGGCGGTTCTATGTTGGTGTCCAGTGGCATCCCGAGCGGACGGAGAACGACACGATGGGGCAGGCGATCTTCGATCAGTTCATCTCCGCGTGCCGGTAGGCTACTTCGGAGTCGTATCGTCGCTCGCCCGCTCCTTGGGCGGGTTGTCGGGCAGCGGAAAGACCCATCGCACCACGGTCGTGCCACGGGCGGGGACTGCTTTTCCATCGACGTACGTCGAGATGGGCGCGTCTTGGTTCGGATCGACGAGGTATCCGATCACGATGATGCAAGGCTGGGTGAACCAGCGGCCGAGATCCATGCCGTGGGTCGCCTCGCGGCGCACGACGCCGGCCGACATGCCGCTGTTTCCCTTGACGTCATCGGGGATCCCGAACTGGGTGTAAAAGGACGCGGCGTTCATGGCTCCCGGGAGATCACGAAAGAAGCGAGGATCCGACGCCTGCATGCCGAAGCCGGCTTGGGAGAGCGGCACAAGGCCGGCAAGCCACAATTCACCGGCATTTCCCGCGGCCGCCTGCGCGGTTTCTTTCGTGAGATCGATGGGCGTGTTCGGGGCCCATGGCGAGGGATACTTCCAGAACTGAACATTGGAGACAAGCCGTGGCCGCAGATCGGCCCCCAGTACCCGCTGCCCCTGGACATGTGCAATCAGCACGTCTGTCAGCGTGCCGGGCAGTTCGTGCACAAGTGCGCCGAGCAGTTTGCTGCCGTCGGCCGTGATTCCCTGCTCATGTACGGGTCTGGGCATCTTCCACCGCGGCGCCCCAGCCCAATCGAGCTGCGCGAGCTTCACCGTTGAGCGCGATGGGAGGTCCAACCGCGTCGGGTCGCGGGCGTCGATGCGGTAATCGCGGGCATCAAGAAACCCGCTGCGTTCGCTCGCGCCCACGGGATCCCACGGCGCGAGCACGCCGCCAAGTTCACGACGGCTGGCGGGAGCCTGCATCGCGCCCTCTGAATCCGGCGCGACGAGCGTCACCGTGCCGTCACGCGGGAGCATCAGCGCCATCCACGATCGGGCCCGCTGGATGCGCTGCCCGTAAACGTGATCGAGCACCGTGAGATGCGTGGCTTCGAACTTCGTCGGCCGAAACCACGTCGCCGCTCCGAAGGCAATGCCGGTGAAGACGAGCGCGATTCCAACGAACGCGACCCACGCAAGCCGCTGTGCGTTGCGAGCCTTGAGGGCCGCGAAGCCGACCGGTCCGGCGACGACCCAGTACAGCACAAAGAGCAGAACACCGAGGAACAATCCCGTCGCCGCGGTGCCGCGTTTGGACACCTGTGAGGCGATCACGCGATCGACGTAAGCCTCGTTCTGGCTGCGGGGCACAACGTCTTTGGTATCCGGCGAGAGAATCCCGCGCCGGCCGAGCACGCGGTGCCAGAATACGTCCGCATCGAGCGAACCGCCCTGACTGAGCAATCGTGACGAGAAGTCCAGTCCGACGAGAGTCACCGCGCCCGTTCCCACGAGCCGCCGGACGACCACGCAGTCTCCCTTCGGACCGTTCAGAATTCGCATCGCCTCGCTGGGAGCCGCGTCGGGCTTGGGCTCGAACGTGTGCACCACCGCCGATCGAGGCAGCGGCGCATCGGGTGATCGCACGATCAGCGGGCGATACTCGGCCAAGTCCACACCCTCACGTCGCGCGATGTTCACCGCGGGCAGGATGTCGAGAATCTCATTGGTCGCGGCGTTGGTCCACGCCTGTCCGGTCGGGGGCAGAACGATGATGAGGTGCCCACCCCGCTGCACCCACTCCTTCAGTGCGCGTGTTCGTTCGCCTCGGAGCTGACTCACGTCGGCTTCCGATCCGCCTGGCGAGTCGCCCCAGAACACGGCCTCGAACGGCGCCCAAGCCAGCCATCGATCGGGAAGCGACCGGACCGCGATCCCGCTGGCGGAGTCGGTCACTTCATGACCCAGCGCGGGCCACGGTTGTCCGGCTCCAGCCTGTGCCGCGTACTGACGAAGGCCCATCTCGTTGGTGCCGATGATCGCGAAGAGTCCTCGGCTGGGCTCGGCGATCCGGCCTGTGCTGGTCACCAGTTTTCTTGCAAGCAGTCGCCCCGGCCGCGCCCCCACCGCCACCGAGTCGTCGCTGATCGGCTCGTTGACCTGGACGAGCACCGCCTCGCCGGGCGGAAACCAGAACGGCAGCCGGAAGTAGAACCACGCATCCTGCGCGACGCCCGGATTGAGCGTCAGCAGCCGCGAGTAGACCGCCTTGTCCTTGTCGGCATCGTCCAAAGCCACACCGACCAGAACCTCGCGTTGCTTCGAAGCCGAGTCGGTAAGTTTGAGTCGCAGGCCGCACCAGTCGCCAGCGCGGGCGATGTTCCCGACGCCGAACTCGCCGACGTCGATGCGAACCTCATCAGGAATCGCGTTCTGGGCCTTCGCGGGCGCCACGAAACCGCCGAGAACCGACAGGGCGATCGCGAACAGCCACGCCATCCGGAGCCCGGCGAACCGCCCGGAAACCTGTACTGCCCGTGCCACCCCGATCTGTCGCGTCCGTGCCATGGTTGCAGCATTCTAAAGGGTCGCCGGGGACGATGCGTCGAGCCAAGCCGCGCGGTTCGCACGATTCGCACCGAACCTGAAGCATCCGGCGAAAGTTGGCAACGTCCTGATCCGATTCTCGGTGTCATGGCCGAGGTTCTGGGCAACTCTTGGATCGTCGTCGTGGCCCTTTCGCTCGCGGGCGTCCTGGCGATGCTCTATACCCTCGCCTCGGTGATCCGCAACCAGTCGTACATCCACGACCTGCAGGTTAACGTGGCTCGGTTGCGGACCCAGTACTACGCCAAGCTCCGGGCGCTGCAGGAAGCCGCCCAATCAGGCGAGGTGGAGCTCAGCCCAACCAACGCCACCGCCAACGCCACCGCCCGGGCCACCGCCAAGGACGCCGCCAAACCGCACGCCCCGGCCCAGCGCGCGAAGCACTAGACCGGTCCGAGCCGCGTGCTCAGAGCCTTTTCAACTCATCAATGAACATCGCGTGGCTCCGCGTACCCATGCGGAGGCATTCGAGTTCGAACTTCTCGTTGGGCGAGTGGACGCGGTCGTCCTCCAGCCCGAAGCCCATGAAGATGGTCTCGACGCCGAGCTTGCTCTTGAGCGAGCCGGCGACGGGGATCGAGCCGCCGCTCTTGATCAGCTGGGCCTTGCGGCCTGTAGCCCGATCGATCGCCCGAACCGCCGCGGAGAGTTCTTTCGAGTCGGTCCGCACCGTCGCGGGGTGACCGCCGTGATGGTCGATGAGTTCCCAGCGGCAGCCCGCGGGCGTGCGGTCCTGGCACCACTTGAAGAACGCCTCGGTGACCTGCACCGGGTCCTGATCGGCGACGAGACGGAAGCTCACCTTGGCGCTGGCGTACGCGGGGATGACGGTCTTGGCGCCCTTGCCGGTGTAGCCGCCGACGATGCCGTTGATCTCCGCCGTAGGGCGTGCCCATTCGCGTTCAGTCGCGGAGTAGCCGGTCTCGCCGACGTTGGCCTCGGGGCCGAGGCCGATCTTGCTCAGGCTCTCGGCGGCGTCGATGTTAAGGTTCTTCCACGCTTCGCGCTCGCCCTGCGTGATCGGACGCACGCGGTCGTAAAAGCCGGGGATGGTGACCTTGCGGTCGTTGTCCCAGAGCTGAGCCAGCACTTTCGTCAACTCGCTAATCGGATTGGGGCAGCGGCCGCCCCAAAGGCCGGAGTGCAAGTCCTGGTTCGCAGCGTGGAGCACGACCTCGGTGTAGGCCAGCCCGCGCACGCCGTAGGTGATTGCGGGGCGTCCGCGGCCGAGCATGCCGGTGTCGGAGATCAGGCAGACGGTGCACTTGGACAGCTCGGCTTTGTTGGCATCGAGGAACGCGTCGAGATTGACGCTGCCCGACTCCTCTTCGCCTTCGAGCAGGACGGTCATCTTCACGCCGCCCGCCGCCAGGCCAGCGATCTCCTTCCACGCCCGCATCGCGGAGAGGAACATCATGACCTGACCCTTGTCGTCGACCGCGCCGCGGGCGACGATGCGAGGACCGGGGCCGCCGGCGGTTCCGGTCTCGATGAGCTTCGGCTCGAACGGCGGAGACTCCCAGAGGTCGAGCGGGTCCACCGGCTGCACGTCGTAGTGACCGTAGAAGAGAACATGTGGCCCCTTGTACGACGGATCGCCCGGCGCGTGGGCCAACACAATCGGGTGTCCGGGGTTGGCCTGCGTGCCGGTCTCGCGGAGCGCTGAGGTGAAGCCGCTGGCGGTCAAATGGTCCGAGGCCCATTGCGCCGCCCGGCGGCAGTGCGAGCGATACGCCGGATCGGTGCTGATGCTCGGAATGCGCAGCCAGTCCATCAATTCCTGGATCTGCTGCTTCTCCTGCGACTCCAAGCGGCTGAGGACCTGATCGACGTTGATGGGCATTGGGGATTCTCGGTGCGTGTGGTGCGGCTGGTGGGCCGCGTCGAGCGGCCGCATGAGCGAGACGGAAACGGAATGGATCAGCGTGCGACCTCGATGGCGCGGGTCTCGCGGAGGACGGTGACCTTGATCTCGCCGGGGAAGGTCATCTCTTCGCTGACGCGTTTGGCGATCTTGTGGGCGATCAGGAACGCCTCGTCGTCGTTGACGCGGTTCGCGTCAACCATGACCCGCACCTCACGGCCAGCCTGGATGGCGTGGGCCTCGTTGACGCCGCGGAAGCCCATGGCGATGTCCTGCAGTTCGTTGAGGCGTTGGACGTACTTCTCCATGCTCTCGCGGCGGGCGCCGGGGCGGGCGGAGGAGACGGCGTCGGCTGCCATGACGATCGGGGTGTAGAAGCTGGTCGAGGGAATGTCGGCGTGGTGGCCGCCGATGGCGTTGAGGACGGGTTCTTTCTCCCCGTACTGGCGGGCGAAGTCCATGCCGATCTTGGGGTGGCCGCCCTCCATCTCGTGGTCCATCGCTTTGCCGATGTCGTGGAGGAAGCCGCAGCGGCGGGCGATGGTGCCGTCGAGGCCGAGCTGATCGGCGATGATCTGGCAGAGGTACGCGACCTCGATGGAGTGACGGAGCACGTTCTGGCCGTAAGACGTGCGGTAGGCGAGCTTGCCCATGGCCTCGCTGACCTTGGGGTGGATGCCGCGGAGGTTGGCCTCGAGCACGCCGTCGCGGCCGAACTTGATGACCTTCTCGTTGATCTCGCTCTTGACCTTCTCGACGACTTCTTCGATGCGGGTGGGGTGCATGCGGCCGTCGGCGATGAGTCGCTCGAGTGATTCAACCGCGGTTGCTTGGCGGATCTTGTCGAAGCACGAGACGACAATGACGCCGGGCGTGTCGTCGACGATGATGTCGGCGCCGGTGGCTTTTTCGATGGCGCGGATGTTGCGACCCTCGCGCCCGATGATGCGGCCCTTCATGTCGTCGGAGGGGATCGCGACGGTGCGCACGGTGGCGTCCGAGGTGTGCTCTGTGGCGTAGCGCTGCACCGCCATGAGGGTGATCTCGCGGGCCTTCTCGCGGGCCTCGCTCTCGGCGGTCTCGGTGATCTTGCGAACGACCTTGGAGACCTCGTGGCGGGAGTCTTCCTCGACCTTCAAAAGGAGCTCGGCCCGGGCCTGCTCAGGCGAGAGGCCGGTCAGCTGGAACAGCTTGTCCTTCTGCTCCTTGATGATCCGGTCGAGTTCGGACTCCCGGGCCTGCATGTTCTGCTCGCGGGCCTTGAGCGACTCGGCCTGGCGCGTGACGGCCTGTTCCTTCTGAGTGAAGGATTCTTCCTTGCGGTCAAAGGCGTCTTCACGCTTCTGGAGGCGACGCTCGGCCTCGCGGAGCTCGTCACGCTCGCCTTCGATCTCCTTCTCGATCGCGGACTTCCGCTCGAGCAGTTGCTTCTCGGCGTCGACGCGGATCTTCTCGGCGGCGATGCGGGCTTCCTGTTCGGCCCGGGCGACGGTCTCGCCGACCTTGGCCTTGGCGGCCGACAGGGCGGAGGCCCCGAGGACGCGCGCGATCGCGAAGCCGATGACGAGGGCGACGGCGGCCGCCCCGGCGATGGAGCCGAAGAGCGCCGGGCCTTCCATGGCCAGCGTGAGTGGTGCGGTGAGTGCAATGAGAGCCACGGGCGATCCCCCTTTCAGGGATCGACCGGAACGTGCGGCACACTGGCGCGAGCGGATCGCTGCGTTGATCGACTACTCACCGGCTTGAACTTGGTCGTTGCGTGAAGCCATGCGTCCTTGCCGATGGGTTTCCCAATCCTGCCCCGGAAAATCCGTCGCGTGCGGCGTGCGGGTGCGTCCGCTCCTTCGCCTATCGCCCGAACAACGGCTGTGCCGCGGTCGAACTTGGCTCGGGTGTCGGTCGCTCGCGACGCCTCAGCGGCGGACGAACAACGCTCGAAACTCCAACTCTCGTGTCAGTCTGCGGATGTCCCTGGTCGAAAACGAGTTCCCAAACTTTCAGTCGTACTTTGTCCGGGCCCGTGCCCGGTTCGGCGTATCTTACCTCAAACAGGGCGGTCGTGTTCAGGAATTGTGCCCGAGCCCATTTGGACTCGCAAGACGGCGGCCGCTTCGGCCGAAACTGCGGCCAGACCTCGGCCGCGGCCGATCCTGAGAGCACCCAACCAAGTCCCCCACCCTTTCCCCACCCCTTCCCCACACACGCACGGCCCCCCTTCCACCGTATCAGGTGGTCCACACACGGAGTTTCGACGCATGACATCGGCTTTCAGAACTTCCATCGCGGCACGGCTTGTCGCTGCCGCGTGCTTGATCGGTCTCAGTGGCCTGGGCGGCTGCAAGTCGGCACCGCCGGTCACCGTGACGGGGCTCGACGCACTTGAACGTTCGCCCTCGGTCGCCCTCGATGTCGAGAACCCCCGCGGCTCGGTGCTCGTGTATGTTGACAACGAGGAAACCCAGCCTCGGGTGATCGCCCGCGGCGGGTCCCGGACCGGCGAGCCGACGGCCAACTACGACGGCAATCTCTGGGTCACCGCGGCGATCACCGAGACCGACGGCCGCGCTGTCCTGACGGTCCGCCCGACCGAGCGCACGCCCGACATCAAGGACCACTGGGTGCAGGTCATTGTCGTCCTTCCCTCATGCGACGGCGTGCGGATCAAGAACTCCGAAGGTCTTGTCGACGTGCGCGGGGTCTCCGGCGCGGTTCAGATCGACAACGGCGGCGCCGGACTGCCTGGTGGCGCCGTGAAGTTCGAAGCGGGCAAGCCCGTCACCGCACCGGTGTCCATCTCCACCGCGAGCGGCAACATCGATCTCATCTTCCCCACCGGAACCGCCGGCACGATCGAGCTCCTCAGCGGTAACGGCATGCTGGCGAATATCTCGGCGTGGACAGGCCAGCTCGAGCACAGCGTGCATAAGCCCGGCTCGTTCAAGGGCGTGCTGAACCGCGGCACCAACAAGGTCAACGTCAAGACCAACGAGGGCCAGATCGACATGCGCGTCGGGCCCTACCGCTTCGGCAACCCGCACAAGAAGTACTACAAGCAGTGGACGTTCTCGTAAACCGTGGATCCTTCAAGGTGAATCCGGCACGAAAGAACAAACGCCCCGCGATGCGGGGCGTTTTTCGTTCAGTCGCGATGGGTGTGTTTCGGGGGTCCCGGTTTGGACGCGATCGGACAATCCGGGCGACGTCGCTCAGGACCGAAGTCTGCACACGACTTGACCGCTGCGCGGGTCAAATCGTGGAACCGGGAACCGTGGCTAAGCCGCCTTGCGGTTCGCGAACTGCTGATTCGCCAAGCCCTCGGCGTACTTGACGAGCACTTCGCCAACGAACGGCCTGTGGGCCGCGTGGAAGGCGAACTCGAACGAGACGCCGAGATAGACGTCCTGCTCATGGTTCAGGTGCGTATGGACAATGCGTCCGGTGACCGCCAGCGGCGCGGCGAGTTCGGGGCGGAGGTCGAGTCGGGTCCAGATGAATTTCGAGCGATCGACGCCGCGGGATTGATCGCGGGGAACCATGAGGCCCACGCCGCCGCCGCCGATGTTGACCAGGGTGGCGGTGAAGCTGGGGCCCACGTTGGGCATGGCGGACGATTCGCGACCGGCGTTCAGGATGGCGTCGCGGCTCGCCCGCTCGGCCTCGACGGCGGACGCGGGATCGATGAGCGGGAAGCACTCAACGGTGATTGGCCGCACCTCGGCGGTGGAAACACGCATGTACGCCCGGCGCTGACAGCGCTCGACGTCGGCGGGCATGGCGATGCGGACAGCGGGCATGAGTTGACGGCCGGGGCCGGCCGAGGTGGTCATGCCCAGCGTCTTGGATTTGAACATCCAGCGGTTCTGCCCCACCGAGAAGATGCACACCACTTCCACATCCGCGTTGAGGTGAATCGTGCTGCCCATGGCGGTTGGGGCTTCGAGCACCAACTCAGCGTCGTTCTGCTTCACGATGCGGACCCGCCAGAGCAGGTCGCCGGCGGTCGAGTGCGGGTCGAGGCCCGGCCGGGCGATGGTGAACTCCATCCCGCCGTTGCGGTCCTGGATCTGCTGCAACGAATCACGCCAGCGTTCGGTGCGAGAGCGGCTTGCGGGCATTCCGAGTCTCCTGACTGGGCCAAAGGGGCCAGGTTCAGAAGCATCGGACACTGTCGACGCATGGTTCACGCAGCGACCATTGAGAATAATTCTCGGACTCGGCTGCTCGCGTCTGTGCGGACTGTCGCGGTGAAGCGTGCCGTCGCACACTCGGGGCATCACTGGGTATCGCGGACGACGACCAAGATGGGCCTCCCCGCCTGCATGTAAAAACGCCCGCGACTGATCCGCTTGTCTGGCGTGGTCGCGGTCAGCACCATCTCAAACTTCTGGGCATCGATGTCCGTCAGCGGCACACGGAACTCGCCCTTCTCGGTTGAGACGCCGCTGGCGATGATCGGGCCGGTCGAACCCTCGCCCGCGTACTTCCGCACGACGATGTTGGTCGACGCGATGCCGTCCTGAGACATTCGCGGGTCCTTCGGGTCGGCGGCCATGACGATCGAACTCGGTCCGGAGATCACTCGCCCCGTGATGTCCGGCGCGCCGGTGCCGCAGCCGATCAGTAGAGCAGAGACGGTGCCAACAGAGATCGCGGCCGAAACGCGTTCGAAGGTCTTCATGCGTGCTCCAATTCGCCCCAAGCCTCAGTGTTTATCGGTGGCAATCGGCCTGCGGCTGTGAAGAACCCTCGCACGCCGCGATCTTGGCCTTCACACCCGGCAGCTCCGTGACGTCACAGGCTGGCCCGGAGTTCCTCGGGGCTTGGCAGGTCGGCGGTGGTGGCGAGCCCGAAGTGGTCGAGGAACTGCTTGGTCGTGCCGTAGAGCAGCGGGCGGCCGAGTTCTTCGGCGCGGCCCTTGATGCCGACGAGGCGGCGGTCGAGCAGGGACTTGAGGACCTCGCCGCAGGAAACGCCGCGGATCGACTCGAGCTCTGCACGGGTGATGGGCTGGCGGTAGGCGATGATCGCGAGCGTCTCGACGCCGGCCTTGGAAAGCCGCGTCTGCTGACGGTCCTTGTGGAAGCGGGCGAGGGTGGGTGCGAACGCGGGTTGCGTCATCACCCGCAGGCCGCCAGCGACGCGTTCGATGCGGAACGAGCGGCCAGTGGTCTCGTACGCCTCGTTGAGGGAGGCCACCAGTTGCTCGATGATCCGCTCGGCGGACTCGATGACGGCGGAGCGCCGGGCGCTGGCACGCTTCTTCGCAGGCGACTCTTCGACGGGTGCGTCGGTGTCGCTGGTCGCGGCGGGCTCGGGTTTCTCCTCGGGCTTGTCTTCGGGGATCAGGCCCAGCGCCCGGGCGGCCTTCTCGGCGGCGAGGGGGCGGTCGATCGACAGGAGCAACGCTTCGAGATGACCGCGGAGGGTCAGAATCTCCGGAGCGAGGGCGGCGGCTTCGCCAGCGGTCGGCTCGGCGGGCGCCGCTGCGGTGTCGGTGGGCTGTTCGTGGTTGTCGCTGACTTCCGTGTCGCTCATGCGCGTTCTCGCGTGCCCGTCCTTGGGCTTGGGGAGCATATCAGGTCTTGGAATCGGGTGCAAGATGGGACTCACCACAGAGACGCAGAGGCACAGAGAGGATTCACTTGGAAGGGGTAGGGAACGGGGCCAGTTGCGATAGTCCCCCATCCACATTGACCTGATGCCCCGAAGACCCGTTTGTTCTTCTGCTTTCCCCTCTGTGTCTCTGTGCCTCTCGTGGCAAAACCTTTCCTCACCCGAGCAACGCGTCGAGCAGTTCCGGGATGCCCTGGCCACGGGTGGCGATGGTCTCGACAATGGGCCGCTTGCCGGCGATGTCCTTGAGGTCGCGGACCAGTTCGTTCTCGCCCGGGTGGTCGGCCTTGTTGCAGACGAAGAGGTCGGCGATCTCGAGAATGCCGGCCTTGTCCATCTGCACGGCGTCGCCCATGCCGGGGGTCAGCACCACGGCGGTGCGGGCAACGTGCTGGCGGATGCGGGTCTCGTTCTGGCCCGCGCCGACGGTCTCAACAAACACCGTGTCGAAGCAGGCGGGGGTGTTGGGATCGTGGGCACCGCCGATGAGATCGATGATCTCGGGGAGGGCGCGGTAGTCCTCGCCGCTGATGGCGAGGGAGCGGTAGTAGACCGCCTCGTCGAGGCTGTTGAAATCGACGCGGAGCCGGTCGCCGAGCAGGGCACCGCTGGTGATCGGGCTCATCGGATCGAACGCGATCACGGCGCAGCGACCGGAGCAGGCGGCGTCGCCCGCCCTGGAGCGACGAGTGAACTCGCTGACGAGTTGGGCGACGAGCGTGCTCTTGCCCGCGCCGGGCGAGCCGGTGACGCCGATCACACGCTTGGGCTTGCGGCGGCGGGCAGTCGCACGCAGGCCCTTGCCGTCGTGCACCTGCGAGATGTCGCGGGCGAGTTGGGCCGTCGCGTGGGTCGTCGATGTGAGTGCCGCGGCCTTGGCCTTGGTCGCGTCACGCACCGCGTTGACGATATCGATGAGGCCGGTGCCGGTGGTGAAGCACTTGGCGACGCCGGCGGCGGCGAGGGTGGGCAGGTCTTCTTGCGGCAGGATGCCGCCCATGTACACGGGAAGTTCGGGACGGCCGACGTCCTTCAGGGCGTTGATGAGTTTGGGGCCCAGGACGAGGTGGCTGTTGCTCATCATCGACGCGCAGATCACATCGCAGTCCTCGTCGCGGGCGGAGATGGCGAGAGACTTGGGGGTCTGCCACAGGCCGCTGTAGATGACGTGGACGCCGGAGTCGCGGAGGGCGCGGGCGATGACCTTGACGCCGCGGTCGTGGCCGTCGAGGCCCATCTTGCCGAGGAGGACACGGGGCCGATGGGGAAGGTCGGCGCAGCGGTCTTTCTTCTCAAACTCGGTCGTAGCCGTGCTCAGCGCGGTGGTCATGCACGATGGTACGCATTTGTTGGAACGCCATCGGCGGCAGCTCGGGTGCCACTGCTTGGCCGCCTTGGGCCAAGCAGTGGCACCCGGGCGAGCGGCGACACACCGAAGGCTCGGGAATCGCATACTCTGGGCTCGTGGCCAAGAAGCCTGCCAAATCTCGATCCAAGGGCGCGGACGATTCGCCGCTGGCGGCCGCCGCGGCCGAAGCCGCGCGGGCGGCGTCGCCGCAGCACCCGATCCCGGTGCCCTTCACCGCGATCCTCGGGCAGGACCGCGCGATCAAGGTCCTGGGCGATGCGGTCCGCTCGGAGCGCGTGCACCACGCGTGGATCTTCCACGGACCCGCCGGCGTTGGGAAGTTCACGACGGCACTGGCCTTCGCCGCCACGATTCTGGATCCGACCGCGAAAGTCGGCAAGGACGGCGTGCCCACGGTCGACGACGAATCCGAGGTGCAACGCCTGCTCCGCGCCGGCACGCACCCGGACCTGCACATCATCACCAAAGAGCTCGCCCGCTACAGCGAGGACGCTCAGGTCCGTGATCGCAAACTCATCACGATCCCCAAGGACGTGATCGACACCCATCTGCTGGAGCCCGCGGCCCTCGCCCCCGCGATGCCCGGCGGGCGCGCGAGCAAGGTCTTCATCATCGACGAGGCCGAGCTGCTCGATCGCTCGCCCACCAACGCGCCGACGCAGAACGCGATCCTCAAGACGCTCGAAGAGCCGCCTGCGGGGACGGTGATCATCCTGGTGACGACGAACCCCGATCGATTGCTGACCACGATCCGGAGTCGTTCGCAGCAGGTGGCGTTCGTGCCGCTGATGGAAGGGCCGATGCGGGTCTGGCTCGATCAGGCGAAGAAGGCGATCGACCCACCGATCGAGGAAGACGATCTTGGTTTCCT
The DNA here is from genome assembly GCA_044375915.1 of Phycisphaerales bacterium. Taxonomy (GTDB): domain Bacteria; phylum Planctomycetota; class Phycisphaerae; order Phycisphaerales; family UBA1924; genus JAFEBO01. Next base: position 3,930 of record JBILLU010000035.1, on the reverse strand, counting down.
GCACTCGTTCGCGGCGGGCTCGCCGGGAGAGTTCCAGCGAGCGCACGCCGGCGGGCTGGCGAACTGGTCGCGGACGCTCGAGCCGATGCTGGCGGCCGCGGATGCGGGGAAGTACAGCGTGGAACTCGGACCGACGATGGCCAAGCTGGTCGACGACTGGGCCGCGGCGGTGGTCGAGAAGGACAAGCAGGCGAGCAAGGACGCGGCCAACCGCACCGGGGCCGACCTGCTCTTTCGCGTGATCTCCGAACGCTCGCGACGCCAGATACGGCGCACGCCGACAGACGCGGAGCGTTCGATCCGCGTCATCGAGTCGGTGCGCGAGGCCGAGCGTGCGATCGACGCGGGCGTCAACATGAACTTCGCGATGGAGTGGCTGTCGAGCCGCGTGAGCGGGAAGCCTGGGGCTGGCTTGGTGGCGGCGAACTAAGGCGGCACCACTTCAACGCCGCTGGTACTCGACGTACTTTTTGAGCGCGAGGCAGCGCTTCTCGAACAGGTTCCACGACAGCCACGCGAGTGCGAACGTCACCGCGATCGAGATGCTCGTGAACGCGATCTGCATCCCGATCTGAGAGTTCGCGATCCACTTCAGGTCCTTGCCGAAGACCGTGTCGCGGATGAGGGCACGCACGGGCAGGTGGAAGAGGTACATCGCGTACGAGTACTTGCCGAAGGACCGCAGCAACGGGGATTCAAAGAACCGGACCAACCTGTGCTTCGCCGGCTCCGCCGAGCGCGTCAGCGCCAGCACATGCACGAGCAGCCCGCCGAAGGCGACGGCGATGAGCGTCAGGCCGACGGTCTGGATCTCCGGCAGGTTGGCGCTCGCGAATCCTTCTTCCCCAAGGCGGCCGGAATTGGTGACGAAGCGGTACGCGAACGCCGCGGTCACGGCCACGAAGGCGACAACGCCGACCGTTCGCCCGTAGCGGCACAGCAGTTCAAACCCGCCCGGCCCGCGGGAGACGGCCGCGATGAACGCCCCCACTGCCAGCGCATCGATCCGGCTGGGCGTAAGCAGATGCACCGCGATCGGGTGCGCTCCGTTCCACACCAGCCAGCACCGGAACCCGATCGCGAAGAACACGGCGCCGATGCACGCGTAGATGAGCCGCTCGCGGGAGAGGAAATACACCACCGCGGGCCACACGAGATAGAACTGCTCCTCAATGGCGAGCGACCATGAGATGTCGAGGATGCCGTGACGGAACTTCTCGGCGCTGGCGATTGCGAAGTTCGACAGATACGCCCAGTACATCCACGCGTCGTTGCCGATGGTGCCGAAGCGGTCGAGTTTCGTCTGTGCCATCGGCGGCAAGTGAGCCGCGACGGCCGGCAGCACGATCAGGGAGAACGCGACGACCGCGTAGTAGAGCGGAAAGATGCGCAGAGCACGACGGGCGTAGAAGAGACGGAAGTAGCCCTCGCCGTGCTTGGTGTCGAGCAGAATCCCGGTGATCAGGAAGCCCGAGAGCACGAAGAACAAGTCCACGCCCGTCCAGCCGGCCGACGAGATGAACTTCGCGGCGGCGTCCACCGTGTGCACGCCAGCGATCAGGTTCATGTGAAAGACCATCACAAGAAGGATCGCCAGCCCGCGGATGCCGTCGAGCGCAGGAACGTGCGAACCGACGCCGACGCGATCGCTCACCGGAAGCGCAACGCCGCCGGTCGCACCATCGTGTACGTCATCGCTCGTTCCGGAACTGGTGTGAGGCTTGATCACCGCAGCCGAGAGTATCGGCGCGGGCGAGCATGGCTCGCCAATGTCGCCGCGCGATACTCGCTTCACCGCGGTCGCAACGTCGGCGGGTGTTCCTTCGATCCCTCCACCCACGAAAGCGGAAACCCCCACGGAACCATGCAGGAATCGCAGGTCCTGAAATATCAGCCGCTGAAAGGGCTTTCAGGTTCGCCCGTGACGCGTGTGCCGTTTGGGAAGCGTCCACCAACTTGGATCATGCCGCGGGGATTGCGGAACCGTGGCAACTCCGTAGACGCAGGGCATAGTTGGAGAGAGAGAAGGGATTCTCACTCAGCACGGCAGACACGACTCGTAGGACGTTGAGTTCGCCGGGCTGAACGGAAGGGGAAAGGGCACATGTTTTCCAAGACTGGAAATGGACGGCGTCACGCCGTCGCCGCTGTCGGTGCGCTCGCGAGCCTCGCTTCGCTCGCCGCCGCCGATCTCTCCCATCGCATCAGCCTCCGCGACGGCAAGGGCGTGCAGATGCCCGCCTTGACCCGCCGCGTCGATGTGCTGAACAAGGCCAACTTCTCGGGCATGCTCCCCGGCGTCACGCTGCTGACCGCGGCCAACAGCCCGCGGCTCAACTTCGATCTCGCCATGCCCTGGAACAGCGGTCCGTCCGCGTTCACCGTTCGCATGATCGACGAGGTGCTTCAGGTCTCGGACTCTGATCGCGTCATCGTCGTCCAGCGCGGCACCGCCGACCAGGCCGCTCGCGTCATCTACCGCTCGGACTTTGAGTCGGACTTCCAGAAGTCGATCCGTGACGAGTGGTCGTACGGCGAGGTGCGCACCACCCCCGAGGGCCGTCGCTTCCTCGGCACCATCGGCAACGGCTCGACCACGCTCACCGTGAACAAGGCCCCCAAGTCGGGCGCGTACGTCCTGCAGTGCGACGTGCTCGCGCTCGGCAACTGGGAGGGCAACTCGGCTCCCTCGCCGCAGGTCTGGGGCGTCCGCGTCGTCGACGGCGCAACGCTGATGGAGACCAACTTCGCCACCAAGCCGGGCAACGTGCAGGCGTATCCCGATGCGGTCGGCAAGGCGAGCTTCGAGGCCGGTTACCAGGCCGTCGAGACCTTCCGCACCAACGACGGCAAAACCGCCACCGTCTACCGCCTGATGTTCCGCTTCGACCGCCCACCCAGCGCCGACAGCCAGGGCACCGACGATGTGCGCATCGAGTTCTTCGCCCGCGGCTTGCCCGAACAGGGCGACTCCGCTGTGTGGGGCCTCAGCAATGTCGTACTCGCCCTCGTCCCCGACTCGGGCGCCATGGCCGGCGGCGGCGGCGCGTTCACGCCCTACGCGTACAACTCCGACAACTCGCCCATCGCTCGCTCGCCCTTCGCCACCAACAACTTCGGCCTCATGCCCGCCACCGACAACAGCCGCGAAGACGGCACCGACCCGACCGACGCTCTGCAGCCCAAGAAGGAAACTTCCAAGGACCCGAAGGAAAACCCGCAGGTCCCGGCACCGGGCGCGCTCATGGTCCTGGGCGCGGCGGGCCTGATCGCGAGCCGTCGCAAGCGGTGAGTTCATCCTGAGATCGGGAGAGAACGCGGAGAAGCGGAGGAGGCGGAGTGACGCGGAGGGGAGAAAGGGTTCAAGGCATGCTGCTGCACGGCACGTCTGCCTGATCCCACTTCAAACAGCCTCTCCGCGACATCGCCTCGAAGCCAGCAATTGGTTCGATCTGTTCTTCCCGAATTTCCTCTCCGCGAAACTCCGCCCTCTCCGCCACTCCGCGTTCTCTCCAGCGTCGCACGCCGCGCTCAAGCAAACAGCCGGCGGCAGAACTCGATATCCGCATCGCTCATCGCCGGGTCGCTCGCGGCCTTGAGGTTGCACGCCGCCTGACGCGCGTTGCGGAAGCCCGGGATCGTGCTGCACACGTGGTCGTGCCCGAGCACGAAGCGGCACGCGGCCGAGGCGAGCGCTTCCGTCGTCGGACCAAAGCGGTCCTTCAACTGCTGCATCTTGGGCTTGAGCGTTCGCAACGACTCCGGCAGCATGTCCTTGCGCTGGTTGCGATAGTCGCCCTCGGCGAACTTCGGCGGGTTCTCCGGATCAAACTTGTCGAGCAGGATGCCCTGGTCGAGCGGGCCGAACGCGACGAACGTGCAGCCGTACTGCTTCATCAGCGCCTGCACTTTGCTGCCGGGGCGGATGAA
>JBILLU010000201.1:0-6046 GCA_044375915.1 Phycisphaerales bacterium | reverse complement strand
GGAATGAGCGGCACCAACTCATCACATCAAGATAGCAACTCGAATGAGGTTAACCAGTGGGCGACGCTCGGAGGGATTCCCGCGGCGATTGGACACGCTCGAGCCGGGCTTGGCGCCCGTGGTCGGTCGGCATGAAGTTGTCACGCGATTCTGTCTGCGGCACGCCCCAACCCCTTTCCCCTGCTTCGCTGCCCCACTTCCCCACTCCTCCACTGCTCCACTGCTCCACTTCCCATAGTGTCGCATGGATGCGAGGGGTGATTCAACGGGTTGATGGGGTTGCGGATGAAGATTGTCGGCGCAACGACGGGGTTGTGCGCGCATCAGCGGCGTTGTGCGCCATGCACCGAGGTGATGATCCGTACCCGGCCCCAACGGGGCCGCGGCATGTAGCCACGGGTAGAGCGCAGCCCGGCACCAGCCGGGCGGAGCGCAACCCGTGGAAGTCGTGTCCTCTGCTCCGAGCTGCCCCGGAGGGGCAGAGGATGGGGGTGGCGGCGACGCGCGGGCCCGATCAATCGAACACATACCGCTCATCGAATTCGATCTCATGTCGACGGAGCATCTGGAGGAGTTCGGATTTGAAGCCTTGTGTCTTGTGATGCTCGTGCTGGCCGGCGATGTACTTCTTCACCGCGGCCTCTTGCGATTTGCTGACGGAGAAGACGCTGTACCCCTCCTGCCACGCGAACGCGTCGAGTGTGGGGAACGTGTCGTGCACCCATTTCGACGACCGGGATTTGATGGTGCGCAGGAGGTCGGAGACGGGTGCATCGGGGCGCCAGCGGAGGTAGAGGTGGACGTGGTCTTCGATGCCGCCGATGTCGTAGAGGGCGCCCTTCTCGGCGCGGACGATGCCACCGATGTAGGGGTAGAGCCGATCGGCGACTTCGGGTGTGATCCATTGCTCGCGGCGTTTGGTGCTGAAGACGATGTGGAGGAGGAGTTGGGAGTAGGTGCCGGGCATGGGGCCTTTCTCTTGACGCGGGGTTCCTTTGCCCCTCAGGGGCAAGAAGAAGATAAGGGAAACACGGTTCCACGGGTTGCGCGACGCTCCGAGCAGCGTCGCTTCACCCGCGGCTACAGCCCTTCGCCCCGTTGGGGCGAGGGGAGGCGAGAGGGCAGAAGGAGGCTCGTGACTCGATGCACACTCCGTCTCGACAGAGCTTCAGGATCGCGTCGCACAGGTAGTTGCGGCCGGGTCTAACCCGCGATGTTTAGCAAGGCCCAGAGTACCGCGAGCGCGAAAAGAACTAGGAGTGTGAGCGCGTACCACCCGGTGAACACAAGAGCATAGATGCGTTTGTTCTGCGCGATTGTGCCGCCGAGGAGTGCGGAAAAACTCACGAAGCACACCAGCAAGATCGTGTAGAAGATCAGACAAAACGTCAGCAACGAGTACGGCTTCCAGATCAGCGCGAAGCAGAATACAAGTACGGCGGACCCGGCCGCACACATTGCTGGAAGTTTGCTGAAGCGTGGCTGCGGAGTAACGGATGCCGATGAGAATGAGCATCCGCATTCAGGGCACTTGTGCGGCTCGGTGCCCACCGCGGGGTACCCGCATTCAGGGCAGGCGAGGGTCACATCTACACCCCCATCTCATCGGCCACAGCTTCCAGTGTCTGCTCGCCACCATCCCCCGACAACTGCTCCACCGGCTTCGCGTTCTGAAGCGGCTTGCCGGTGGCGTCGGTGAGAGGAATCCCATCCATCGTCTTGATGATCGGGATCGGATTGGCCTTGTCGTGGGCCTGCATCTGCTTTTCCAGCCCCGTGCGCTTGGCTTCTTCCAACTCCGCCCACTTGCCGCGGCCTCGGCACTTGGGGAATCTCGAGCAGCCGAGCCAGGGGCCGCGGACGCCGTTGCGTAGGTTGAGCGGGGATTCGCAGATGGGGCAGGGCAGGTCGGTGACGAGCGGCGGCTGTGACGGGGCGGTGACTTTGCCCTTCTTATCGAGGTTGAGCAGGCCGTCGCAGGGGTTGGCTTTGTCGGAGTAGCCGGAGCAACCGAGGAAGGGGCCGAAGCGGCCGACGCGTTTGGTCATGCCGCGGCCGCACTTGTGGCAGGCGACGTTGACGGTCTCGGCAGCGGGGCGGGGCTTGCCGTTGCGGTCGACGGGGGAGGCGTAGGTGCAGGTGGGGTAGTCGGAGCAGGAGAGGAAGCGGCCGTTCTTTCCAAACTTGTAGACGAGCGGCTTCTTGCAGGTGGGGCAGGTGTAGTCCGACGGCTGCGACTCGGCTTTGGCGTGGACGAGGGTGTCCTCGGCGTTCTTCAGGCTCTTCTGGAACGGGCCGTAGAACTTGTGGAGCATGTCGATCCAGTCGAGGTGGTCTTCCTCAACCTTGTCGAGCAGGGCTTCCATCTCGCGGGTGTAGCCGACATCCATGATCTGCGGGAACGCTTCGATGAGCTTGTCGGTGACGACTTCGCCCAGGTCCGACGCGTAGAAGCGGCGGCTCTCCTGCTCGACGTACTTGCGGTCCTGAATCACGCTGATGATGGAGGCGTAGGTGGAGGGGCGGCCGATGCCTTCGGACTCGAGCACCTTGATGAGCGAGGCTTCGCTGTAGCGGGCGGGCGGGCTGGTGAACTTCTGCAGGACGCTTGAGGAGAATGGCGAGAGCGGCTGCTTCTCGGCGATCTTGGGGAGCGTGAGTTCTTCGCCGCCTTTGGGGACGCCGGTGACTTTGTAGAAGCCGTCGAAGACGAGGACGCGGCCGGAGGCGCGGAAGGTAACGACTTGCTTCGGATCGATGCCACCGGAGATGCGGACGCTCGTGGAATCCCACTGCGCGGGGACCATCTGACACGCGACGAAGCGCTGCCAGATGAGTTCGTAGAGGCGGAACTGATCGTCGCTCAACGCGCGGCGGATCTTGGGATTCGACGGCGAGAGGTCAGGGTTGGTCGGGCGGATGGCCTCGTGGGCTTCCTGCGCGGCTTTGTTGGAGGAGGAGAAGAAGTTGGGCTTCTCGGGGAGGTAGGACTTGCCGAAGTTCTTCTCGATGTAGTTGCGCGCGAGGTTGAGGGCGTCGCCGGACAGGTGGGTGCTGTCGGTACGCATGTAGGTGATGAGACCGACGGGGCCTTCGCCGGGGATGTCGACACCTTCGTAGAGCTGCTGGGCGGCACGCATGGTCCGCTGAGCGCCGAAGCCCAGGCGGCTGCTGGCGCCCTGCTGGAGCGTCGAGGTGATGAACGGCGGCGCGGGGCGCGAGGAGACGCGTTTGGTCTCGATGGACTCGATGATGTAGGGCGTTTTCGGATCGATGTCGCCGCGGATGGTGCGGACGAACTTGGCCGGCCCCTTGCCGTCGGGGTCTTCCTTGGTTTCGACCGAGACGTTCTTCACGCCGGCGAGGCGGGCGATCTCCTGCACGCGGTCGAGGAGGCGTTTGGCCTCGTTCGCCGGGCGCGTCTCACCTTCCTTGGGCGCGTTGATGTCGATGGGCTTGCCGCCGACTTCGATGAGTTCTGCCCTCAGGCAGGTGTGATCCTCGAGCCAGTGCGACTGCTCGGCGACGGTGGGCGGGTTGTTCTTCTCGTCGCGCTGGGCGAGGAGTTTCTTCCAGCCCTCGGCCAGGCCCGCGGCCTTGGCGAGGTCAGGCGTGAAGTTGGCGCGGACTTCGTAGTACTCGTCGGGGATAAACGCCCGAATCTCGCGTTCACGCTCGACCACGAGGCGCACGGCGACCGACTGCACGCGCCCGGCGGAGAGGCCCCGCGCGACTTTCTTCCACAGCAGCGGCGACACCTGATAGCCGACGATGCGGTCGAGGATGCGGCGGGCCTGTTGCGCGTTGACGCGGTCTTCGTCGATCGGGTGCGGGTTGCTGAAGGCCTTGGCGATCTCCGCCTTGGTGATGGCGGGGAAGATGACGCGCTTGGCCTGCTTGCTGGAGATGCCCAGTTCCTGCGCGAGGTGCCAGGCGATGGCTTCACCCTCGCGATCCAAGTCGGTTGCGAACCAGATCTGGCCTTCGCCGCCGGAGACGTCTTTGGCCGCGCGGCGGAGATCGCTCATCACGTTGGCGCGGTCTTCGTTGATGACGTAGGTGGGCTTGAAGTCGTGCTCGAGATCGACGCCGGGGACGGGGCTCTTCACGCCCTTGGGGTTGCGGCTGGGCAGATCGCGAACGTGGCCGACGGAGGCGAGCACGACGTACTCGGGCCCGAGGTACTTGTTGATGGTCTTGGCCTTGGCGGGCGATTCGACGATGACCAGGTTCTTGCCCTTGGCGCTGCCGGCCTTGTAGACAGACTTGAAGACGCGGCCGGGACGCTTGCCACGCCCCCCACCACCGCCGCCCCCACCGCCCTTCGCGGGAGCCTTGACTTTGGTGGCTTCAGCGACGGTCGCACCGCCGCCCTCGGAAGGCGAGCCGTCGCCGGTCGCGTCGAATGGAGCGTCGGAGGCGGCGGGCTTTTTGGCGGGTTTCTTGGCCATGGTTGCGGCAGGGGAGGAAGGGAGCAGGGGTGCAGGGAGTCGGAAGGCGAGCGGCGTGCCGGAGTTGGAGTGTGGCGGAAGGCCGCGGGGAGCGGACAACCGGGCGGAGAACAGGTCGATTCGTCGGCAAATGGCGGCCGCGGGCACGAAATGGCAGGCGGGAAAGACACTGAGATAAGGAAGAGATTCGAGGGATGTCAACCCGGGGGGAGGGTGAGGTCCACGCAATACCTCGATTTGTTCGATGTATGTTAGCTTTTTGGGCCAGCCAAACATGCCGCTTCGACGACCGCGGACCACTCTTCCGCCGGTGTCGCTGCCGCGTCGATGACCACGCAGCCGGGGGTCATGCGGAGGCGTCGGAGCCAGGTGCGCTGGGCTTTGGCGAAGTGGCGGGTGTCGATCTTGATTTGTTCGACGGCGTCTTCGAGTGACACGCGCTTCTCAGCGCGGTCGTCGAGGTGGGCGAGCAGCTGCTTGTAGCCGAGGGCTTCGCGGGCTTGGGGGTTGGCTCCTTCGGCGAACGCACCCTCGGACTTCAGTCGCCGCACTTCTTCGAGGAAGCCGTCGGACATCATTTGTTTGACGCGGGCGTTGATGCGGCGGTTGATGAGTTCGGTGGGCCAATCGAGGATCACCAGCACGCAGTCGGTGCGGCTTTCCGCGCCCCATTGCTTTTGGTGTTCGCTGATGGGCGTGCCGGTGAGGCGGAAGACTTCGAGAGCGCGGACCGTGCGGCGTTCGTCGTTCGGGTGGATGCGGCGGGCGGCGTCGGGGTCGACGCGTTCGAGTTCTTCGCGGAGGGAGGCGAGGCCGCGGGCGCGGAGTTCGGCGCGAAGGGATTCGTCGGCACCGGGGCCTTGGAACATGCCGGTGAGGAAGTTCTGGATGTAGAGGTGCGTGCCGCCGACGAGGATGGGGATGGTGTGGCGAGCGCGACAGTCAGCGATCGCGGCTTCGGCGGCGTGGAGCCAGTCGTGCACCGTGAAGGGCGCAGGATCGCGCGGGTCGCGGACGTCGATGAGGTGATGCGGGATGCTCTTGCGTTCGGCGAGCGTGGGCTTGGCGGTGCCGATGTCCATGCCCTTGTAGAGCTGAAAGGCGTCGGCGGTGAGGATCTCGGCAGAGATGGGCGCGGAGAGCGAGGGTTGGCGTGCAGCGAACGCCAGCGCGACTTCGACGGCGAGCGAGGACTTGCCGCCGGCGGTGGGGCCGACGATGACGGGGAAGCGGGGTGGAAGATGGAGTGAAGGAGGCGCGGACACGGGGGATTGTCTGCGCTTCCCCGCCCCGCGAAGCGGGGAGGGGTGGTCGAGGCTTGGCGAGACCGGGGAGGGGCGTTGGGTGTCCGAGCGAGCAAGCGTCGAGGTGGCCGCAATCCCCTCACCTGATTGGAGGCTGAGCCTCCAATCGTCCTCTCCCCGCACGCGGGGAGAGGAGGCGCGGCGGGGCCTTCCAGGCCCCCGCCCCCGTGTGTTGGCCGCACGCGCTTTGGATGACCGGCTGAAGGCCGGTCCCACTGAAGTTCAGACCGGCTGGAAGCCGGTCCTACTGGTTCTCACTCGGTGATCATGATCTTGGTCGACGTGCCGGTG